>NZ_QNRR01000008.1:0-300000 GCF_003315205.1 Roseimicrobium gellanilyticum
CAATGGGAAAGAGGGGACACCAAGCCCTTTGTTCCCTTCGGGTTCGGGCAAGGAGAGATCTTTTTACCTTTGACTTTTGAGACGCGGTGGCAAGCTTCAAGCGCGACACCGCCTTGAGCGGAGTGGCTGGCGATTCGTCGCAGATCCACGATGCTATACCGATGGAAGACAGGGGAACAAGTGTTTCAATCAACCCACTCTTTGGGGAATTGAGAAATCGCTTCGTTCAAAGCGGTGTCGCGCTTGAAGCTTGCCACCGCACTCCACGACGCAAAGCGACTTGGTGTGTGCTGGGTGGATTTTTTGGCGAAGCCGCTCTCGGTAAGTGAAATGAGTCACGCACTTCTTGGCTTCACTTCTTCTTCCCTGGTTCCAACACCTTCACCGTGACCTTCTGCTCATCCGCCGGACGGATGGGCGTCATCAGACGCACGCACGTGACCACGGCGTCCGTGACCTGTTGCACCGTGAAGGGATAACCTTCCGGTGCCTTCGCAGCGGAGGCATTCACCGTGATGACGAGGTGGGAGACATCTCCCTCTCCAGCATCCGTGGCTTCCACCTTGATGCCATAGACAGAGGCGATATTCACATCCTCCTTGTCCTTCCAGGAGCCATCCGTGGGCGGAGTGAAGGGCTTCGTGATGGCGGCATAGGTCGCCTCGGGGGCGGCATAGGCCGATACAAAGGGAACGTCCGAAATCTCGATGATAGGGTCACCATCCGAGCCGTGGAGATAAAGGGGCATCTTCACCGTCATCATTCCCAGCGTGGTCGCTTCTGAGAGTGATGGGCTGGACAGTGCGGTGAATGCAAGCACGAGCAGAAGAAGGGCATGCAGGATGGGTGTTCTGGTCTTCATGGCAGTGAAGAGAATGGGACAGACGAGGGCTGTACGTTTTGCCATGAACTAAAAGAATCAAGCCCCGACGTGTACGCCGGAAGACGTATGCCCGAGTTCGCCTGTACGTAAAAAAATCCAAGGCAGGCATGATGCCCACCTTGGATTTCAAACTTGCGCGAGAGGTTGCTTACACCTCCAGCTTCGTCCAGGCCGCATTGGCCTGCGAGCTCTTCACCACGGCTTCGATGAAGGCCATGCCGCGCACGCCGTCTCCGATCTTCGGGTAGTCGAGCGCCACTTCATCCGGTGCGGTGCCGGCGATAACGGCGCGGATGTGGCTGGCGAAGTTCTTGTAGATGTTCGCAAACGCTTCGAGGTAACCTTCCGGGTGGGCTGGGGGAGTGCGGGTGGCGGCGGCGGCGTTCTTGCCCAGGTAGCCGTTCGCGGTGCGGTACACCTGCATGGGCTGGTCGAGCCACTTCACCAGCATGGTGTTCGGCTCATTCTGGTGCCACTCGATGCCACCCTTCTCGCCGTACACGCGGATGTTGAGATTGTTCTCTTCACCCACGCTGATCTGTGAGGCATGCAGCACACCCTTGGCGCCATTGTCGAAGCGCAGGAGCACGTTGCCATCATCATCCAGCGCGCGGCCTTCCACGAAGGCAGTGATGTCCGCGGCGAGTTCCTTGATGTGCAGGCCGGTAATGTACTCCGCGAGATTCTCGGCGTGGGTGCCGATGTCACCGATGCAGCCTGCCGCACCGCTGCGCTTCGGGTCGGTGCGCCAGCCGGCCTGCTTCTGGCCGGAATCTTCCAGCTTCGTAGCGAGCCATCCCTGCGGGTACTCCACCACCACCTTGCGAATCTTGCCCAGCTTGCCCGCCTTGATCATGTCGCGCGCTTCCTTCACCAGGGGATAGCCGGTGTAGTTGTGCGTGAGGCCGTAGAGCTTGCCGGTCTTCTTCACGATGTCCACGAGCGCCTTGGACTCCGTGAGGTCGAAGGTGGCTGGCTTATCGGAGAGGACGTGGAAGCCTGCTTCCAGCGCGGCCTTGGCCGGGGGGAAGTGCATGTGATTCGGCGTGACGATGGAGACGAAGTCCATGCGCTTGTCCGCAGGCAGCGCGGCTTCCTTCTGGATCATCTCCTCAAAGCTTCCGTAGCAGCGCTCGGCGGGGAGGTAGAGGTCCGCGCCCGAGTCCTTGGACTTCTGCGGGTCTGAGGAAAAGGCGCCGCAGACCAGCTCAATCTGGCCGTCCATGTTTGCGGCAATGCGATGCACGCCGCCGATGAAGGCGCCCCTGCCGCCGCCGACCATGCCGTAACGAATCTTTCTGCTCATGAGAATGCTGTGCTGTAGTGTGAGAGTTGACCTTTTGTGAAGAGGGCGAGTGTGGAGCAGGGTGGGGGAGACGGTCAAGGGCGGGGGTGGGAAAAACTGGCCGCCGTTTCCCGGTCATTTGGACTTTGTGGCTCTGGCCATTTGCCGCACGTGCGGCTATGCTGCGAGCCATGCCGGACCGTCAGCCATGGCTCCTGAAAACACCTCGCGAGGTGAAGGGTGCCGGCTTTGTGGAGGCTTTCGAACTGAAGGAGGAGGAAATCCCCGAGGAGGCGTGGAAGCGGTATCCCTACGCAATCCCCTGTGTGAAAGGTATGGGCAGGCTGGAGCTGCACCCGGCCGTGACCTTCCTCATCGGGGAGAATGGCAGTGGCAAGTCCACCCTGCTGGAGGCCATGGCCGTGCGGCTCGGTTTCAGCGCGGAGGGCGGCAGCCGGAACTACCAGTTCTCCTCCCGCGACACGCACTCCGGCCTGTATGAGCACCTGCGCTGCTCCCGGCGTCCCGGGCGTGAGCAGGACCACTTCTTCCTGCGTGCGGAGAGCTTTTACCCGCTGATGTCCAAGGTGGAGGAGTATGAGACCGCTGACCCCTTCCACGTGCCCTACACGTCCTGGGGTGGCAACACCCCGCACGAGCGCTCCCATGGGGAGGCCTTTCTCACCCTGCTGACGAGGCGCATGGGGGGCAATGGACTCTACCTCTTCGACGAGCCCGAGGCCGCCCTCTCGCCGAAGCGGCAGATGTCCGCTCTGGTGCGCATCCATGACCTCGTGATGGATCACAGCCAGTTCATCATCGCCACGCACTCACCCATCCTGCTCGCGTATCCACACAGCCTCATCTACGAGTGCGGCGAGCACGGCATCCGCGCGGTGAAGTATGAGGACACGGAAATCTTCCGCACCACGCGCGACTTCCTCATGCACCACGAGAGGATGGTGGCCAAGCTGCTGGAGGAGCAGGAGCATGATGAGGAGTGCGAGCCTTCGCAGGAGGGGAAGAAGCCTTTCCGTCGTCGCCGGGGAAAGTAGAGTGCCTTGTGGAACTCGTGCCATCTCACAACTTCGGCGCAGGCTTCAGCTTGGGTGGCGGCTTTAACTCAGTGCCACCCAGCTTTGGCTTCTGAGCGGGCTTCGGTGGTGGAGCTGACTTGGTGGGAGGGGATGGCTTTGACTTTGCGGCAATGGACTTGTCAGCTGGCTGCGCTGGTGGATTCGAGATGGTGTCCGGAATCCTGAAGTCCTCAATCGTGAGTCCGATGGGTGGCTTTGCGACCGTGTCTGGGAGGAGTTCAATCGTGGTCACGGAACTCTGAGGCACGCCCTTGGAGGTGATGGTGGTGAGCGCCGGCATGTGCAGCACGGAAGGGGAACCGTCTGGAAACTCGACCGAAAACTTCCTCCAATCCTCATACTTGGTCACCACATGCATACTGCCCGCGCGTGTCATGTAGTCGTGCTCCACCACCCGCCATGGAGGGAGACCGGGTCTGTTGAGCTTCTCCAGTTTCAGGATGCCGTTGAGTGCTTCATCATCCAGGAGGAAGTGGACTTGATTGGCCGGGGTATCCTTGCCGGTGCGATGTCGCGTGGCACTACGCCTCATGACATCCTGCCACAGTGAGGCGGAGTGGAGGTCAGGAGTCTTGAATACCTTCTGCTTCGCAAGGAAGGGCATTTCCACGGGGGCGAAGAGCGGGTTCCATGCGAACTCGGTAGATGCGAGGTTCTTCGCATCTGCTGGCAGTGGATCAGGCGTGATCAAGATTTTGTTGCCGCCCGTAAAGTAGGCATGATGATAGCGCGGGTTAGGTCGTTCCTGCCGGATTCTGCCGATGTCACTCTCCTTGAAGAATTGATGGTAGACCTTTCCGTCGAAGCAGACCTTGTAGAACATCAGGCCATTCTCATCCACCCTCTCATAGCGCCACATCCCGCGGACGGTCATGAAGCGGTAGTGGAACTTGTGAACCACACTGTCCAATGGTGGATACAGGTTCACGACATATTCATACATGCAGTCCGGCAGGGTGCTGTACTGGTGCTGCAGCGCGACCAGTTCTTCAGGCATCACGTATTCCTCGATAGGAGCGGGTGATTGCGCGCGTGTCTCGGGTATTCCCGAGCTGACCGTGAGCAGCATCGGGAACAGTGCACAGATCCATCTTCGCAGAGTCACGGTTCTCAGAGCTTCGGTGCAGGCTTCAACCCGGGAGATGGCTTCAGCCTGGGCGCCGGTTTCAGTTCAGTGCCTCCCAGCTTGTCTGGCTTTTGTCCTGACGTTGATGGCGGCTTCACCGGTCTGGTTGCCTTCGCCGCTTCGGAGGGTGTTTCATTGACTGGCACAGCCGTGGCGTCATAGACATATCCCGGTGGTGGGCCCACGATGCTCTTGGGAATTCTGAAGTCATCTATCGAAAGCTGGCCCGGCGCCTTCATCACCGTATTGGGCAGCAGTTCAATGGTGACCACGAAGCTTTGTGGTAAGACCTTGGTGGTGATGGTGGTCGTCAATGGCATGTGCAGCACTGCACTCGTATCCTGAGCTTCGCCCAATGGAAAACGCATCCAGCCTTCGTACCTGGTCGTCACATGCCCGCTGGTTGAGCGCGCCAGATAGTTGTGCTCCACCACTCTCCAGGATGGCGGGCCGGGTGTGTCGAGCTTCTCCAGTTTCAGAATGCCGTTCAGTGCTTCATCATCCAGGAGAAAGTGCACCTGGTTGGCCGGCGTTCCTGGCGGCAGACGATGACGCGTCGCACTGCGTCGCATGACATTTTTCCATATCTGGGGAGAGTGGATGTCCGGAATCTTGAACACGGCCGGTCTCGCCATGAAGGGCATGTTCAAGCTGGCGAAAAGCGGATTGAGGCTGAAGTGGGTGTACGCCAGGCGGCGATAGCGTTGTCCGTGGAAGTCGTTCTCGCTGCTAGGCGGTGGAGGAGGATCAGGAAGGATCTCCAGCGTCGGGGAGAGCTTGTGGTAGTTGTAGAACAGCTTCCCATCGAAGCAGACCTTCTCTGCCACCAGGCCGTTCTCATCCAGCCGTTCATAACGCCACATGCCGCGCGCTGTCATGAAACGGAAGTGGCGATGCTTCCAGGACTCGATCGCCGGGTACTGGTGTACGATGAACTCATACATGCAGTCCGGGATGGAGCTGTACTGGCTCTGCAGATTTGCCAGCTCCTCTGGCATCACGTAGTCCTCCACGGGCGCGGGTGATTGTGCCTGGAGTGGGGAGGTTCCGAACGAGGTTGCCAGTATCCATGCCAGCGATGCAAGGATGGTGGAAGTGAAAGAACGCTGTAGTCTCATGACACCTTCATCCAGGGATGGGAAAAACTCGCCATCGCGTCGTCTGTGCTTTCCATTGTCTTCAGGAGGCTACGGGTTTGGCGATGGTGCGGCAAGATGAATTGCCCCTGGGCGATGCCCTTCGGCCGTCTTTTTACATGGCTTTTACACAGGCCTGGATTCCAAGTCCTCAGGCGACCTTGGCGCTGCTGCGATTTGTTTTGATTCCTGCTTTGTCCATGGCCACCATTCCATGGATTCAGAGGGGCCTGCCACGGCTCGCACATTTATGCACTCCCACACTTTTGCACGCAGGTGTTCCTGTGCCATCCGGTGTCTGCTGTTCGCGGCCTTCGTGTTCCTGGCTGCGTCTGCCCGCGTGGAAGCCCAGCGGAACTCCTGGACCTCGGATGATGTCCGGCCTCTCACCAAGTTGCCGTGGCTTGGCGCGGAACTCAGGCCACTTGATGTGATGCTTGATGAAATTTTCCGCGAGCCCAACGAGACCATCCGTTATGCGGTGCTGGCTGAGTATCTCGCGATGATTCCGGTCGAGCAATTGGGTGAGGCCTACAACCGGTGCATCCTTCTTGAAGGGAAACAGACGCCGGATGAGCTGGTGGAGTTCCTTCTGCACATCTGGGCACGTCGTGATCCACATGCCTGCTGGAAAAAGGCAAAAACCCTCTTTGACCTTGTCGGCATTGAGGAGGGAATTCTCTGCTACGACAGCTACATGGACCGCCCAAAGATCACGGTGCAGAATCGGGATGCGTTCCGTGCGTCCAGATACTGGCTCCAGCAGAAGGCGTCCATCCTGGGGTTTATCACAGGGTTGCAGGATTCTCCGTTGCCGGAGGAAGAACGTGTGCGCCTCATGAGGGAGTGTGTGGATATCTGGTTTACGAAGTTCAAGACGTGGCCAAACAAAGGCCTGTATTCGGACTATCGCTGGTCGCTTTGGGGAAGATTCCGCACTTTCGATCTGACTCTGGATGAGCTGCGGCCCTACCCTCTGACTGCGCGAGACAACGGCGCGCGAGCTGAATCGGAGATTGCCCTGCGTCGTTGGCTGGAGAAGGCACCGCAGGAGGCCGTGCAGATTCTGGACAAGATCACGGTGCAAAACGAAGAATGGAAGGCCTACCAGATTTCCGAGATCGAAGCCGGGAGGGAGGTGGGTCCTCAAGGGGCGCTGCCGTTCCCTTCCACCGAGTGGTTGTGGCTCTGGCGCGGGCTGGATCCTGAGGGCATGCTCACGTGGGCCAGGCGGGCAGGGAGCGTTTCCGACCCAGTGGTCCTCGCAGCCAGAGGCATGCTTCTCAGCCAGGTGGATGAGCGTACGCGTGCAGAGTGGTTTCAGGCAGCAAGAGATGCGGATGAGCATGACGCGGTGCTCTCCGATTTGCTCGGTCAGTGGTCCATCTGGGATACAAGGGCCGCCATGCGTACGGCCCTGGGCTTTCAGAAACACGAGTCGCCCCATCTTTCGTCCACGGTCCAATCCGACGCCACCAACAATTTTTTGCCACCGAATCTCAGGCACGGTAATCTCGGCTTCATTCGCGAATTTGACGTGGAACTCCTCCGCAAGCGCTTTGACGACGGCTATCTCTACGACTGGGCTACCGAGGCCATGGAGGCCTGGGGCAGGGTCGATGTGGGCGAAGCGGCCCGTTATGGTCTGGAAGGACTGATGAAGCTGAACCATTACCCGCGCAGCGATTTGATAAAGTTCCTCAAGGGTGAGAACAATGAGTTCTCAGATACTGGGGACATGATTGACCGCACCTTCTGCTATCTCCGTGTCTGGGCCGTGGTGCGACCGGATGAGATGAAAACGTGGATAGCGACTATCCAGGATTCCGCGATGCGTGACGCCCTCACCTGGCTGCTGGAGAATCCGTGGGGGACCGGGGAGAATGTGGAGCAGTAGTTCGGACGTGGCTGAGGGAGGCGCATTTTGAATTCTTCCAATGCAGTCGCGTCAAAGCCCGTTTTATTTGGTCCCTTTGAAAAGCGCATTCCATTGGGTTGGACTATAGAGTCATTGCAGTCTGCTCCGGCATCGCCACCTCATCCCTGTCACTCATGCGAAGACTCGCCCGCATTCTCCCGACCCTGACATTAATGGTCATCTGCCATGGCCTCACACCGGCTACGCTCCATGCCCAGCATCTTGACTGGAAGCTGGAGGACTTCAAGCCAGTCACTGAGCTGCCGTGGGGTGGTCATGATGCAGGCGCCACGGCACGTTTTGGCTTTGCCCAACTGGAGAAATACGGTTGGTATGGGCATCCCAAGGATGAGGTCATCGACTTCTTCGCCGGCAAGAACAATGAGTACCGGGACAATACGAGCGTCATTGATCGCACCTTTTGTTCCGCTCGCGTCTGGGCAGCTACCAAACCCGCCGAGATGAAAGCCTGGGTGGCTACCCTCAAGGATGATAAGCTGCGTGAGGCTCTCACCTGGCTCGTGGACCATCCTTGGGGACCGGGACGCTTTTGAGGCAAGAGACGTGCACCAGTTGCCCAGCCGGGTTTATCTGGCACCCTTCCCGCTCTCCCGCTCTTCCACTTTCCCAGTCATCCCACCTCCCTCTTCCAGCAATGCTCAAGACCTACCTCATGGTGATGCTCGGCGGCTGCTTCGGTGTGTCGGCGCGTCTATGGATGTCCACGGCGATGCAGGCGCGGTGGGGTGAGGATTTTCCGGTGGGCACGGTCGCGGTGAATATCACCGGATGTTTTGTGATTGGACTCTTCGCCGTGCTGACGGCTTCGGAGGGCATTTGGGCTGCGTCGCCACTTGTCCGACAGGCGGTGATTGTGGGGGTGCTGGGTGGATTCACCACATTCTCGTCCTTCAGCATCCAGACACTCACGCTGTTGAAGAATGGGCAACTCACCGCCGCAGTGGCGAATGTGTTCATCTCGGTCCTCGGATGCCTGCTGGCCACGTGGGCGGGCATGTTGCTGGGCGGCTGGATGAATGGGAAAAGCTCCTGAGTGATGGCCCGCGGAGATAGAGACCCGCGCCGGATTTCGTCTTGTTTCTTGCCCTCGTGGCGGGATTTCCCCTATGGTGGAAATCCGTCCTGTAGAGATACTCTTTACCTCAGCCCACCAGCTTCACCCCACCACCACGACGTCCCCACCAGCTGATGAAACCCTGCGCCCTCTTTTCTGCCGCGCTGCTCGCGCTTTGTTCCCTGCCTGCCACTGCCGCCAACTGGCCTCAATTCCGCGGGCCCAATCACGATGGCTCCACCCCGGAGACGGGTCTGCCGGAAAAGTTCTCCCAGAGTGAGAATGTGAAGTGGGCTGCACCGATGCCTGGACCTGCCGCCAGCGTGCCGGCGGTGTGGGGGGACAAGGTCTTCGTGAGCTCGTCAGACCCGGCAAAGCAGAAGCTCATGGCCATGTGCCTGGATGCAAAGACAGGCAAGGTCGTCTGGCAGCACGAGGTGACGGACGGCTACCAGCATGACGACCGCAGCAACCTGGCCTCTCCCTCGCCCTGCACGGATGGTGAGCGGGCCTTCTTCTTCTACGGCACCAGCGTGCTGGTCGCGTATGATTTCGCTGGGAAGGAAGTGTGGAAGCGTGACCTCGGGAAGGACTACGGAAACTTCGGCACGCAGTGGACCTACTCCAGCAGCCCCGCGCTGGACGGTGGGAAGCTCTACATCCAGGTGCTGCAGCGCAATGAGGCCTTCATGTTCCAGAACTTGCAGAAGGGCGACCCGAAGGGGAAGAACGAGAGCTACATCCTCGCGCTCGATCCCGCCACGGGGAAGGAACTGTGGCGGCAGGTGCGCCCCAGCGATGCGGTGGCGGAGTCTTTGGAAGGCTTCAGCACACCGGTGTTTCACACCTACAATGACCAGCGGCAGATGCTCATCAGCGGTGGCGATACCATGACCGGTCATGACGCCGCGACCGGCAAGGAACTGTGGCGCATGACCACCTACAACACGGCGAAGATTGGCCACTGGCGCCTGGTGCCTTCGCCCGTGGCGGCGGATGGCGTGGCCCTGGTGTGCGCTCCGAAGAAGGAGCCGGTGTACGCCGTGAAGCTCGACTCGAAGGGCACCGTGGAGCCTGCGTGGGTCTCCGATGGCAAGGAAGTGAGCAGCGATGTGAGCACGCCGCTCTTCTACCAGGGCAAGTTCTACGTGCTGGACAGCGATCGCAAGACGCTCTCCTGCGTGGAGCCGCGCACGGGCAAGGTGGTGTGGAAGGGTGAATTCCCCACGCGCCAGAAGATTGAGGCTTCACCTACAGGGGCGGATGGAAAAATCTATGCCGTTGATTTCATGGGCAATGTCTTTGTGGTGAAGGCGGGTGGCGACAGCTTCCAGCTTTTGCATCAGGCCGCGTTTGGCCAGGAGGGGACCACCTCGGTAAAGGGCGACCGCATCTGCCGTGCGGGCATCGCCGTGGCCAATGGATGTCTTTACATTCGCGCGCAGGACAGGTTGTATTGCATCGGCAAGTGATTGCCTGATGGGAGGGGTTGATGGTCTATGGTCGATAGTTGATAGCCTGAACCGATTGATGGCGAAACCGAGGAATGAAGGTAGTCAGCGTCGCGCGAGATCAGGTACCACTCGTTCATCATCGCATCGACTCAGGCTATCAACTATCGGCCATAGACCATCAACTCTTTATGAAGCCATTCCATTCCGTGATCCTGGCCCTGCTGCTGGGCAGTGCCGCTACATCCCATGCCCAGCTCGGGCCGAACGGCGCCACCGCGTCCTTCCGCGGCAGCCTTCCTCCAAAGGCGACGGCGCCCATCAGCGCCTCACAACGCACGGCGCTGGAGCGGGAACTGGACACGCTGACCCGCGCCTTCATCGCCGTGAAACGGCATCCTCGCGCTGCGGATGCGGAGATCTTCCTGAAGGCCGTGCGTTATGCGATCGAGTTCAGCGAATGGTATGACAAGACGCCCGAGGATGGTGTGAAGAAGGCGAATGCCCTGCTGGCGGAGGCCAAGAGCCGCATCGAGTCCCTGCGGAAGAATGAAACACCCTGGCTGCTGGGCTCCGGCACGAAGGTGGTGGGGTTCTACTCCCGCGTCGATGGCTCGCCGCAGCCGTACGGGGTGGAGATTCCCGAAGGACTCTCGTGGGGCAGTGGTGCGAAGATTCCCATGTGGGTGTGGCTGCACGGTCGTGGTGATACGGCCACGGATCTGAGCTTTGTCTATGGCAAGCTGACAGCGAAGAAGCCGGGGCAGTTCCAGCCAAAGGGAGCCATCGTCATCCATCCTTTCGGCAGGTACTGCAATGGGTACAAGTCCGCGGGCGAGACAGATGTGCTGGAGGCGCGGGATGACGCCACGGCGAGGTTCGGTGTGGACCCGAATCGCGTGGTGCTCGCGGGCTTCAGCATGGGTGGGGCGGGCGCTTGGCACATGGGTGCGCACTACGCAGACCAGTGGGCCTGTGTGCACACGGGTGCGGGCTTTGTGGATGTGAAGCGCTACCAGAAGCTCACTCCGGAGAAGATGCCTTCCTCCTATGAGCAGACGCTCTGGGGTGTGTATGACGTGCCGGACTACGCGCGCAATTTCTTCAATGTGCCCCTGGTCTCCTACAGCGGGGAGAAGGACTCGCAGCGTGACTCGGCAGAATACATGACGGAGGTGCTGGCGAAGGAGGAGTTCACCCTGAAGCATCTCATTGGCCCCGGCGTGGAACACAAGTATGAGCCCGGCGTGCAGCAGGAGGTGCAGGCACTCGTGGAGGCGGAGATGGAGAAGGGACGCGATCCGCTGCCGCGTCGTGTGGTATTGCAGTTCCGCTCCGGGCGCTATGCAAAGATGTTCTGGATGGAGGTCACTGAAGTGGAGAAGGAGTGGGAGGACACTCGTGTGGATGCAAACATCGCCCAGGGCGGTGTGCTGCGCGTGAACACGAAGAACGTGCGCGCCTTCCGGCTTGACCCCGCGATCGTGCGCGAGGCTGTGGCGCGGCCCTACACGATCTCCATCAATGGCCAGGATATCATTTACAATGAGAAGGCGGAGATCGCGCCCAAGAACTACTACTTCGCGCAGAATGAGTCGGGGAAGTGGAGCATGGCCACGGGTCCCTTCAAGGCCCCCGGCTCTGGAAAAGCAGGTGGTACCACCATTGAGGATGCCTTCCTGGACCGCTTCATCGTAGTCCTGCCGGAGAAGGATAGCTACTCGCCCAAGGTGAATGCCTGGGTAAAGGAGGAGTCACAACACTTCCTCCGCCGCTGGCGCAGCCTGATGCGCGGGGATGCCATTGTGAAACGTGCTTCAGAGATCACTCCTGAGGACATCCAGTCCTCGCATCTCATCCTGTGGGGGGATACGCGGTCGAATCCCCTCATCGCCCAGCTCCTGCCCAAGATGCCCGTGCGCTGGACTGCGGATGACGTGGTGGTCGGTGGCAGGGCAGGGGATGCGGAGACACATGTGCTGGTGATGGGCTACCCCAACCCACTCGCCCCGCATCGTCGCGTGGTGCTGAATTCCGGCCTCACCTTCCGCGAGGCGCATGACCGCACGAACTCCCTGCAGAACCCGAAGCTGCCTGACTGGGCCATCATCGATGTCACCACGCCTCCGGATGCTGAGCGCCCCGGCAAGATCGTGGCGGCGGATTTCTTTGATGAGAAGTGGCAGGTGAGACCGGCGAGGTGAGTTGCCGTTTCATCCGGTTGCTTCAGGGACTTCATTCGCGAACAAATGCCTCTGGGGGCTTGTTATACTCTTATGATGTCGCGCCAGGCCCAAGGAGCGGGAACGCCTCGTTCCCGAACCCCTGACGTGATAGCCTGGCCGCCCGTAACCTGCGCCGCCACATTTCCACCGTGTGCCTGCGGTTTGCTCCCGTGCAGGAACGCGGCGTCTCATGCAACACACGCTCGTGATGACCACATCAGTCGTGCGGGAACGAGGCGTTCCCGGTCCTTGGGCTTGGTGCGATGCAAAATCTGAGGCGCCCCTACAGGTCATCATCGACACCCAACACATCCTCCCACCATGAGAACCCCACGCTCCCGCTTCCGCCGCATTCTCAGCTGGTTCCTGCGCATCGTGCTGCTGATGGCGCTCCTCGTGGGCGCCATTGCGGGTACGGCGTGGTGGTATTTCCATCCAGCGTTCACGGCAACGCCCGGCATCATATACACCCAGCGGAACGGGCAGGACCTCACGCTGGATGTTTATCGTCCCGCGGGGCAGAACGGCGCGGCGGTCCTCATCATGGTCAGTGGAAGCTGGAAGTCGAATCCGCAGGGTTTCCAGCCTTGGATGGCCGCATCCCTTCTGCGCAAGGGGCTGACGGTCGTGGCTGTCACCCATGTCTCACAGCCGAAGGCGAGCGTGATGGAGATTGTGGCGGACGTGCAGCGCGCCGCGCGCTATGTGCGGCATCACGCCACGGAGTACGGCATCAAAACGGACCGGTTCGGTGTGGTAGGGGGCAGCTCGGGTGGACATCTCGCACTCATGCTCGCGACCTGCGGAGGACCTGGCGATGCCGCAGCAACTGACCCGGTGGATCGTGAGTCTTCAGCTGTGCAGGCGGCGGCGGTGTTCTTTCCTGTCACGGATTTGCTGAACCTGGGACCCTCCACGGAGAACGCGCACGACAACGGTCCGCCCAAGAGCTTCCGCAAGGCCTTCGGTCCTGATGCCATGAATCCGCCCAGCTGGCAGGTGATTGGCCGTTCCATATCACCCATCTACCACGTCACTGCGGCGTTGCCGCCCATTCGCATCGCACACGGCGATGCGGACACTCTGGTGCCGCTCGACCAATCTCTCCGCTTCCAGGCCAAGGCCGCGGAACTCGGGCATCAGGTGCTGCTGGAAGTGAAGCCGGGCCAGAAACATGGCTGGCTCACCATGCTGTGGGATGCGCACGTGTTTGCGGGGTGGTTTGTGGAGAAGCTGGGAAGGAGTGAGTGAGGTTGGTCAGTAGTCAGTAGTCAGTAGTCAGTAGTCAGTCCGCAGACGTGAGAGCACTTTGGAGACTAAGGTCTCTGTGACACGCAGCTTTCTACTTACCACTCACTACTTACTGGCCTTCTGGTTACTGCACACTGAATACTGCTTACTGATCACTTGAATCCCCCGCGTTCCCGTGTCTCGGTGGCCCGACACGTTCCACCTGCCCAATGAGCGGATTCCTCGTCTTCGACAATGTCCACAAACACTTCGGGACTACCCGTGCGGTGGATGGTGTGACGCTCGACATTGCGAAGGGAGAGACGTTTTCACTGCTGGGGCCGAGTGGCTGTGGGAAGACGACATTGCTGCGGCTCGCGGCGGGATTTGAAAGGCCGGACCAGGGGCGTATCCTGCTCGATGGTGAGGACATCACGCAGTTGCCGCCGGAGCGTCGGCCGGTGAATACCGTGTTTCAAAACTACGCGCTCTTTCCACATCTCAGTGTGTGGGAGAATGTGGCCTTCGGACTGCGCATTGCGAAACGCAGCCGGTCGGAGATTGCGCGGGAGGTCGAGGCCATGCTCACGCTCACGCGGTTGAATGAGCATGCGAGGAAGCGACCTCTGCAGCTCAGCGGCGGACAAAAGCAGCGCGTGGCCATCGCGCGGGCGCTGGTGAATCGACCGCGTGTGCTGCTGCTGGATGAGCCACTCGCAGCGCTGGACCTGAAGTTGCGCCAGCACATGCTGGAGGAATTGAAGCGCCTGCATGAGGAAGTGGGCATTACGTTCATCTACGTCACGCATGATCAGGAAGAGGCGTTGGGCGTGAGTGATCGAATTGCCGTGATGCATCAAGGACGTCTCGCTCAGGTGGGTACGCCGGCGGAGTTGTATGAGCGTCCGCAGGGCAGGTTCGTGGCGTCGTTTCTGGGGGATGCGAGTTTCCTGCCCGGCGTGGTGCGCTCGGTGGAAGAGGGCGCGCACGTTGTGCATGTGGACGGGGTGGGCGAGTTTCGTTTGCGGAATGGGAAGACATTTGCTTCCGGGGCCGCTGTGGACGTGAGCTTGCGGCCTGAGCGTGTGAGCTTGAGTTTGGAAAAGCCGAAGGAGAATGCCTCTAGCACGCAGTTTCCTGCGACCGTGACGGAGAGCACGTATCTCGGCCGCTCTGCGAAGGTGCAGGCGGTGGCTGCTGGTCATCGTATCAGCATCGAGGTCACGTATGATGAGGTGGGGGGCGCGTTGTCTGGATTGGCGAAGGGCACACCGGTGTGGTTGGAGGTGCGGCATGCGGATGCGTTGCTGTTGGAAGGAGAAGTGCGCACGTCATGAGCGGCACCTCACGCAGCAGGACGGGAGAGGTTCTCCTCACGCTGCCTTCATTCGGCTGGATGCTGGTGTGCTTCTTCATCCCGGCGCTCATCGTGCTGTATCTCTCCTTCAAGCCCGCTGATTCGATGGGTGGGGTAGGGGAAGGCTGGACGCTTGCTCACTGGAGTGCGTTGGTGGAGGAGCAGTACCGGCCCATCCTGTGGCGCACGCTGTGGCTCAGCACGGCGACGTCCTGCATCTGTGTGCTGCTTGCGGTACCATGCTCACTGGTGCTGGCGCGTCTGCAGGGGGCATGGCGGCATGTGCTTTTGCTGCTGGTGGTGATTCCTTTCTGGACGAACTTCCTCATCCGCATCTTTGCGTGGAAGTCGCTGCTGCATCCGGAGGGCTTCCTCAGCAGCACGCTGCGCTCCGCGGGTCTCTTGAGTGAAGATGCACAGCTCCTGTACAACAGCGGATCGGTGCTGCTGGTGATGGTGTACACCCAGCTTCCCTTTGCCATCCTTCCGCTCTATGCCGCCGCGGAGAAGTTTGATTTCAGCCTGCTGGAGGCAGCGCGAGATTTGGGTGCGAGTGCCAGGCGAGCCATCTGGTCAGTGTTTGTTCCGGGCGTGAGTCGCGGCATCGCCACGGCGTTTCTCTCGACCTTCGTCTGCACGTTGGGGATGTATGTGGTGCCGGATATCGTGGGTGGCACGGATACAGAGATGCTGGGCAATCGCATTGCCCAGCGTGTGCGTACGGATAGGAACTTGCCTCTAGCTGCCGCGCTGTCTGGAGCGATGCTCGGTATGGTGGCGCTCATGTTCCTTGCACAAGCGTTGGTGAAAAGACTGCTCACCGCTCCAGAAGGTGGTAGCCCGTACGTGCTATCTGTCAGCAGCAGCGGAGCTGCAGGAAATGAAAAATGACGGAAGCACAGGCCACTTTGCACTTTTCACTTCTCATTTTGCATTGTGCTTCGATACCACGCCATGAAGTCTGTTAGCAACTTCCACCCATGAAACGCAGCATCATCCCCGGAGCAGTGCTGGCGTTCGTGTTGGCCTTCTTCTACGCGCCCATGGTGGTGCTGGTGGTGAATTCCTTCAATGCCTCCCGCTTTGGCGGAGAGTGGAAGGGGTTCACCTGGTCTTGGTATGAGAAGCTGATGGAGGGTCGCGATGCTCGCGAAATCTGGGGAGCGCTCACGACGTCGCTCCAGATTGCGGTGCTGGCTGCGGTGGGAGCGATGGTACTGGGCACGCTGGCGGCGCTGGCGTTGCATTGGTTTCGAGGAAAGTTGCAACGCGCGCATGGGGTGCTGCTCACGGTGCCGCTGGTGATGCCGGACATCCTCATGGGCATTTCGCTGCTGCTCTTCTTTGTCGCTCTGGGCGTGGAGACGGGCTTCTTCACCATCTGGGTGGCGCATGTCACGTTCTGCACTAGCTATGTCACCATGGTGGTGCTGGCGCGGTTGCAGGACTTTGACCACACCTTGCTGGATGCGGCACGGGACCTCGGCGCAGGTCGCTGGCAGGTGGCGCGCCGGGTGCTGGTGCCGTTGCTTTTTCCCGGCATCCTCGCGGGAGGGCTGCTGGCATTCACACTTTCCATTGACGATTACGTCATCACGTTTTTTGTGCAGGGTGCTGGAACTACAACTCTGCCGCTGCGCATTTACAGTATGATGAAAATCAGCCGGAATATGCCCGTCATCAATGCCCTCTCCACGCTGCTGCTGGCGGTCACGTTTGTCGCGGTGGGCTTCAGCTTCTGGCTGGCGCGGAGGAATTCCAGCTCTGCTCGCTGACTCGTGCGATTGAATGTTTGACTGATATACCTTGCACCAATCTCCTGTACTTCCCTGCACTGAAATGAAACGCATGTCCCGCCTTCGATTCCTGCTCGCAGCCGCTGTCACGCTTTGTGGCACCGCCGTTTCCACCTTCGCCGCGGAGACGCTGCATATCTACAACTGGGCAGACTATGTGAGCCCGGACTTGGTGACGCGCTTCGAGAAGGAGAATGACTGCAAGGTGGTCATCGACACCTTTGATTCAAATGAGACCATGTTTGCCAAGATCAAGGCGGGCGGCGCGGGGTATGACCTCATCTTCCCGACCAGCTATATGGTGAAGGCGATGGAGCAGGAGGGCATGCTGGCCAGCATCGACAAGTCACAGGTACCGAACCTCAAGAACGTGGACCCGGAGGCGCTCACGAAGGTGTATGACACCAAGATGGCGCACAGCGTTCCGTACACCATGGGCTATGCCGTCATCGCGTATCGCAAAGACAAGCTGAAGGATGTGGAGCCTTCATGGGCGGTCTTCGCCCGCACGGACCTGAAGAAGCGTGCGACGCTCTTCGATGACATGCGCGAGACCATTGGCGCTGCACTCAAGCAGCTTGGTTACAGCCTGAACACGCGTGATGAGAAGCAACTCGCCGAGGCACGTGACCTGGTCATCAAGTGGAAGAAGAACATCGCCAAGTTTGACAACGAAGGCTACAAGGCGGGACTGGACAGCGGGGAATTCATTCTCGTGCAGGGCTATAGCGGCGACCTCTTCCAGGTGGCGCAGGAGAATGAGAAGGTGGCCATCGCGATTCCGAAGGAAGGCGTGAGCATCGGCTGCGACCAGATGGTGATTCCCAAGAACGCGCCCCAGCCGCAGCTGGCGCACAAGTTCATCAACTTCCTGCTCGATGCGGAAGTCTCTGCAGAGAACATGGAGTGGATGGGCTATCTTTGCCCGAACAAGGAGGGCCTGAAGAAGGTGAGCGAGGACTTCCTGAAGAATCCTGCCGTGAGTATTCCAGATGCAATCAAGGCGAAGAGCGAAGTGATTGAGGAGCTTGGCGCGGATCTCGCGAAGTACACGAAGGTGTGGGACGAGATCAAGGCGGCGAAGTAGCTGTTGGTCTGCACTCTTGGTGGTCCGCACACTCCGTGTGCGGGCTGCCCTAAGGTAGCTTCGGCTTCAGCCGAATTCAGGAACGGGGTGTAGCGTTGCAGCCGATTCCATTCGGCTGAAGCCGAAGCTACTTTGGAATGCGAGCTCCTCTCACGTGAGCGGAAATATCAGCACATCCACTCCCGGTGAGCCGGCGATGTGATCCGGCTCGCGCTCTGGTTCTTTGAAGCCATTCAGCGCCAGCACACGCGTGTCCCACTTGTCCACGCGCACGGGCACCATGGGGTAGGGCTTGTGATGCACCTGGCCGGAGCGGATGCCGCGTGGGGTGGAGGCGAAGAGATAATAGCGCTCCAGCAGGAAGAACTCCAAGGTGCCGGGCTCGGCGATGGTGGGTTCGCGGCCTTCGGTTTCCAGGTGGTAGTGAAATTCCGAAGCCTGCGGTGCGCCGCGTCGGTGTTTGCTGTAGGCCACGGATGAAGGCTGCGTGATGGGCGCGGTCATGCGCGCGTGCTGGTATGGCAGATGGAAGAAGGTCCGTGCTGTCCACACGGCGAGCGGCTGATTGCAGTCCAGCGAGTAGAACCACACGCCAGGTCTGCCGTTTTCGTCATGCACATAGGTGCGCACGTTCAGCTCAAGAAAGTTGCTGATCCAGGGCGCGGTTGGCAGGAAGCGCGGGCGGATATTTCGCATGAAGAAGGGCACGATGCCGAGCCAGGCGCTGCCATCATGCGTATCCACGGTGAGTCCGGGAGGCAGCGTTTTCTGAATCTCCGCCGGGTCCCACTTCCAATGCAGGAAGAGCAGGTGCGTCCAGCTCTGGTACATCACCGGTGAACGCCCCGGGTGCTCGCGGGCCGCGAGACGCTGGGTGAGGTCCGGGAGGGCGATGGGCATGGTGCAGCACTGTAGGCTGCATTGTACGCCGATGCACGAGGGCACAGAGGAAATTGTGATGCTTCACGTGTCGCAGCGCGTCAGTGACAGGAGGTTAGGGCTTCTGCCCTGACAGTGGGCGTTAGGCCTTCTGGCCTGACGTTGATATGCAATCGCCGCGCACATGACTGGTCAGGCCGGGAGGCCTAACCACCACTGTCAGGCTGGAAGCCTAACCTCCGACTGAGTTACTTACTCAGCTCCAGCATCCGCAGAATCGGCTTCTCAGCCTTTTTGCGCACATCTTCGGGCATAGTCACCTGCGGGCGCAGGTCCTTGAGGCAGTCGTGCAGCTTCTGAAGGGTGTTCATCTTCATGTAGCGGCAGTCGGCGCAGCGGCAGTGGCCGGTGGGGCCTTCGATGAAGGTCTTGTCCGGCACTTCACGGCGCAGGCGGTGGAGCATGCCGCTCTCCGTCACGATGATGAAGCTCTTCGCGGGATTGTCGCGGCAGTAGTGCACCATCTTCTCCGTGCTGCACACTTCATCGGCCAGCATGCGCACGGCGTAGGTGCACTCGGGGTGGGCGACGACCTTGGCGTCAGGGTATTCTTCCTTGATGCCATTGATGCTGTCGCGAGTGAACTCCACGTGCACGTAGCAGGCGCCCTTCCACAAGTCCATCTTGCGGCCGGTCTGCTCCATGACCCACGAGCCAAGGTTCTGATCCGGCACGAAAAGGATGGGGCGATCCTTGGGCGCGGCTTCCACAATCTTCACCGCGTTGCCGCTGGTGCAGATGCAATCGCTCAGTGCCTTCACGCCACCGCTGCAGTTGATATAAGCGATGACGTAATAATTCTTGTCCGCGTTCACCTTCAGGAACTGCTCCAACTGTGGGGCGGGGCAGCTCTGCTCCAGCGAGCAGCCGGCGTTTGCATCCGGAAGAACCACGATCTTGTTCGGGTTCACGATCTTCGCGGTCTCGGCCATGAAATGCACGCCGCAGAAGGCAATGACGTCCGCATCCGTTTCCTTCGCCTTGTACGAGAGGCCAAGGGAGTCTCCCACGAAGTCGGCGAGTTCTTGAATCTCACGCGACTGATAGTTGTGCGCGAGAATGACAGCGTTTCTCTCCTTCTTCAGGCGAAGGATTTCATCAACCAGACTGGGGGCGGCTACGGCAACCATGCTCAATATTGGTACGTCAGCGACGTTCCGCAAGTGCGCAGGTGCATGAGTTTTTCAAATGAGATGCAGTGTGGGGAAGGTTGGGAAAGGGGTGCTGGGTATGGCAGGATGCTTGGGATTCAACACAGAGACACGGAGACGCAGAGGAACTTCGGAGACTGAGAATGAAACTGAGGAACTCTTTGGGAGCTGCGAGGGACGTATTCGTAGTCTTTGCGCCCTCTGCGCCCCATCATCGTGTCTCCGATTCGACTGAAGCCGAAGCTCCTTTGCCAGCACCACGCCCGGAGTTCACTCCGGGTTGCCGGGCTGGCTGTTTGAGTTGCTGCTGCTGTTGCCAGCGTTGTTTCCCGGGTTGTTCTTGAAGATGGCCGCAAAGGCAGGCGGGAGCCTGAGGTCACCGGTGCTGGCGCTGGTGCCGCCACCGCTGCCGGTCCCGCCCGTGTCAGACTTCAGAGGCTTCTGGGCAGGCTTGGCCGTGGTGGTCCGCAGGATGTTCATGGCCCCGTTGAGCTGGCCGCCGGGTTCGATGGATACAGAGCGGGCGGTCACGTCTCCTTGCACACATCCTTGAGCGCCAATGGTCACACGGCCGGAGCACTCGATATTCCCCTCAATGCGGGCCTGGATATCCACATTCTCCGCATAGATGGTGTTGAGGAATTTGATTTCGCTCCCGCGCTCCACCACGAACTGGTGGCAATGGATCTCGCCGATGACGATGCCCATGGTGCGCATGGTCAGGTCTCCGGAGCACTCGATTTCCGCACAGATCTGGCCGTGCACCTTCAGGTCGCGGCAGCGCACCTCGCTGGTGTTCACATTCCCATTCTTGCGGATGAGCACGTCTCCGCGGGTGCGGATGGCGGTGGTGGAAGGGACATTGATGTCCACGTCCTCCAGGCAGATGAGGCTGCCGCAGGCAGGGCAATTGGTAGACCGGGCCGAGCGGCCGGTCTTGAACTTATTCCGGCAGTCGAAACACTCCACATCCTTGAAGTACTGCTGCCGGTAGTAGCCCTGCTCCTTCATCTTCTGGAAGGTACCAGCAGAGAGGGGGGGCTGGGCTGTGGAGGCAGGTTCGGTCGGTCGGGGTGGCAGATTCGACTTCGGACGGACGGGGTTCTTGGACGGCTTGGGACCTTCTTCCTCCTCCTTGAAGCCCATCATATGGCCAAGGCCGAGTGGAATGTCCTCATTTACAACGTTTTCCGATGGCATCAGGGCAGCAGGAAGCTGCGCCTGTTCACCATCGGCTGTGGGGGTGGCCGCCGTCTTCGTCTCACCCGCGACGGGGTGGGAGTCCAGCATTGCGGGGAAAACCGCGCTGGGGACGGGGTTCATGTGGGAGGAGGCCAGCACCCTCCCGTTTACAATCCGCAAGTGCTCACGGCACTTCTTGCAATGAGTGGTCACCACGAGACGCGGCTCGATCTGAGCCGCGCCGCAAACAGGGCAAACCACTTCAATCTGGTTCTTCGGCAGAGCGGATTTCTGTTCCTTACCTAAAAACTTGCCGAGCACGTAGCGAGTAGATGCTTAGGATTGGGGGCGGTTGCCTCCCTGGGGGTTACCGCCAGGCTTCTGACCGCCACTCGCTGCAGCCTTGCCCACTTGGGAGCGGCCGAGGAAAGTGGCACCTTCTTCAATGGCAAGGGTGCTGGCCGTGACATCGCCGACAAGGACCGCGTTGCTCTTCAGCTCGCAGCGTTCCTGCACAGTGATGTTGCCTTCGACCTTGCCAAACAGGGTGACTGCACGCGTTTTGATTTCGCCCTTGATCAGCGCGTTCTCACCCACCGTGAGAGCTCCATCGGACTGAACTTCGCCCTCAATCTTGCCATCGATGATCAGGTCATGCGAAAACTTGATGGAACCTTTGATTTCGACGTCGTTGGCAAGCACGTTCTTACTCGTGGTCATGTTTGAGGAGTTTCGTTGAGGTTGGACCGTTGAAGTGGATGATGTGGGAGATGAAACTGGGCGGGGAGCTGCTGGGGCCGAAGACGCAGATGTCTCCGGGCGCCGATCGTCTTTGCCTGCGTCCGTGGGTTGGCCAATGATTTGTTTCAGCATTGCGAGAAAATAAGCTGGAGCGGGATTGAGTGTCAATTACAACGTCCTGAAACTTTGGTTGAAATCATATTTACGAATTTGCAGCAATCTGCTCTTCCAAATCCTCCGCGGGATACGTCCAGATCTCACTAAGCGTGGGATGATAATGCGGGGCCTTTGCAAGCTGAGCAACTGTCGCGCCAAGGTGCATGGCGACGGCGATTTCGTGTATCAATTCCGTAGCTTCTGGACCCACCACAGATGCGCCCAGAATTGCTCCATCTTTTGGGTCGGCAAGCATCTTCACAAAGCCGTCCGTTTCACCCATCACCATGGACTTTCCATGGTCGTTGAAAGGGTATGATGAAACAAGATACACCACGTTTTTCTTCTTCGCCTCCAACTCGTTGAGGCCCACCGCGGCGACTTGTGGGTGGGTGAAGACGCCAAACAGGATGCACCGGTAGTCCATGGTGTGAGCGGGTGCCTTTTGCCGCCATTGCAATGCGGCGTTTTTCGCGGCGACCTCACCCTGTTGCACAGCGAGATGAACCACCTCCAGCGGACCGCACACATCACCCGCCGCAAACACCCTCGGATGAGTAGTCTGCTGAGTCGGTTTGATTGCTATCAATCCGTTATCTTCATGCGCTATCTTGAGGTTATCCAATCCGATATTTTTTGTGTTCGGGGACCGGCCCAGAGCGCATAAGACCTCAGCAGCTTCCACGGTGATTTCCTCGCCCGCCTTTTTGAACGTGGCGCGTACTTTGCCATCCTCGCGAACCACCTTTTGCAGGGAGGTGCCGCAGTACATCTCAATGCCGCGTTTCTCGAAGGCGTCGTAAACTACATCCGCCACGTCCTTGTCCAGGCCGGTGAGTAGCTGGGTGTTGCGCTGGAGTACGGTGACCTTGCGGCCGATGCCGTCGAGGTAGTGCGCCATCTCCAGTGCGATGGCGCCGCCACCGAGCACGATGAAGGACTCCGGGATGGTATCATGATCCAGGATGGTATCGCTATTCCACGGTTTTGCCTCGTGAAGACCCGCGATATCCGGGCAGTTGATGACGGATCCCGTGGCAATCAGGACATAGGAGGCTGTGATGGATTGCGTCCCACCCTCATGGAGCTGGATGGCAATGCGCACCTTGTCCTCTCCAGCGTCCTCGAGTGTTCCGTATCCGCGGATGAGCTTGAAGCGGCCGTCCTGCAGCTGCTGCTGGCGGTAGTCCGCGAACTCTCCGATGAGCCTGCGCTTCCTGTCGCGGATGGCCTTGGTGTCCACGGGGCCGGCCTTCGCGGAGAGGCCGAATTCAGCGGCGTTCCGGATGGTGATGGCGCGGTTGGCGGACTCGATAAGCGTCTTGCTGGGCATGCAGCCCCGCAGGATGCATAAGCCGCCAAGCTCCTCCGCGCCATCGATAACGACCGTATTCATGCCCTGTCCGTGGGCGGTGCGGGCAGCGGCATAGCCCGCGCTGCCACCCCCAAGGATGGCAAAGTCATAGTGCTCAGTACTCATGGGAGTGGGGGAAGGATGCTGTGATGCAACTGTCTGCGGAACCTCACATACACGGGTGATCAACCACGTGTCTGCAGGTGAGCCACGCAGATGCTGGACCACGTTTCGAGTGAGTCCCTGCCAGCCACGAGCTCATCGAGTGGTACGAACCGCAGGTCCTGGATGGCGTCTTCATTCGAGACGACATCGTCTGTTTCGAGGTCGAAGAGGTGCACTACGCCGAGGTGCACCTGGCCCACCTCATTGGAGTCATCATTGATGAGGCCGATGACCTCATTGGTGTGTCCGCCTGCAATCCGGAGCTCCTCCGTGATTTCGCGCTCCACTCCGTTGAAGTAGGTGGTCCGTGCCAGCGAGTCCTCGCGCTCGTCGTGGGGATTGATGTGGCCGCCGATGCCGATGCTCTGCTTGGCCACGAGGCGTTTTTCGCCGGATTTGCCGCCCCGCTTGTACACGAGGTAGCGCCCCTGGTGGTGGAAGATGGAGTAGGGGATGATTTGCTTGTGGGTGGGGTCATTCTCGGCCGGGCCGCGGGGGAGGAAGAAGTTTGCCCCGGGAGCCAGGATGGCATCGAGATAGCGCTGGGCGTCAGGCTGGAAGCCTTGGAAGGCGCCCAATTCATCAAAAAGGGCGCGGGGAATGACGAGGATGTGCTCTTCTGCGGACATGGGCCGTCTGTCAGCCCGCGGACCTGCCGTCGCAAACGTTCTTTTGTCCAAAAGCGGGCCTTCTGAGGTATGATTTTCCAGGTCCCAGAATGGGACTCCCACTCACTGGTACCCATGAAAGAGGAGGACTCCGCGCCATCATCGGATTTGCACCGTCCCCTCGTGCCGCTGCTGATGCGTCACGAGCGGCAGATCTTTGCGTACATTTACACGCTGGTGCCGCACCGGCATGATGCGGAGGACATTCTGCAGGAGACCTGCCTCACCATTTACGACAAGTTTCATGAGTTCACGGTGGGCACGGATTTCATGGCGTGGGCCATGCGCATCGCCTGGTGGAAGGTGCGCGCCGCGAGGCAGAAGTATGCGAGGTCCAAGGTGGTCTTCAATGACGAGGTCATGGAGGCCATCTCTCACACGGCGGTGACCATGGCGGAGGAGACGAGTCCCATGCAGGTGGCTCTTTCGCAGTGCCTGCAGAAGCTCAATGACCGCGACCGCCGGATGGTGCTCACACGCTACGAGCACGGCAGCGGTGTGGAGCGTGCGGCGCTGGTGAGTGGCCGCTCACTACAGGCGGCGTACAAGGCGCTCATGCGCATCAAGCAGGTGCTGCATGATTGTGTGCTGAACACGATGACACGTGAGGAGGCGGCATGAGCATGAACATGAGCATGAGTGACGCCGAACTGTTGCAACTCCAGTCGTGGATGCACGACCTGGAGGAGGGGCGGCTGGAGCAGGCGGAAATGGATAAGCTCCAGGAGCTGCTCCTGCGCAGTGAGGAAGCACGTCGTTTTTATGTGCAGCGCATGAGCCTCGGCTCGGCCCTGTGCAAGCTGGCGGATGAGGCGCAAGAGGCCGAGCTGCAACATGAGTCTGAGCAGCAGGATGACATCATCACGGCGAGTGCGGAATTGCGCCGACCGTGGCCGCTCTCGGCGAAGCTCGCCATGGCCGCCTCCCTGATTGCCTGTGCGGTGGCGCTGGTGCTGGCCATGCGTCCGGACCGGAGCCTGTCCGCGAGTGGCACTGCGACCGTGGCTGAGACGAGCAATGCGGGATGTGCCGTGCTGGTGGATGCCGCCGGCGCGGAGTGGGCGGAGGGTACCCATGCATGGCAGGTGGGCATGTCCGTGCCTGCGGGCAAGCTCCAGCTCAAGAGCGGGCTCATCCGCCTGGAGTTCTACAGTGGTGCCTCGGTGACGCTGGAAGGGCAGAGCGAGCTGGAGATTGTCTCCGTGAAGGAGGCGAAGTGCGCCCAGGGTCAGATGCGCGTACATGTGCCACCGCATGCGCGTGGGTTCAAGCTCACCACCCCTGATGCAGAGGTGGTGGATCTGGGTACGGAGTTTGGCCTGAAGGTGAGCGAGGCTGGCAAGGCCGAGGTGCATGTCTTCGATGGCGAGGTGGAGGTGCTGCCGAATCAAGCGATTGCGAAGCTCAGTGTGAAGCAGGGCGCGGGTTGGGATGCGGCGAATGGCGTGGCCAGCAGCCCTGCATCCGCGTCGGCGTCCTTTGTGGATCTCACCGCTCTTCGCGCGCAGACGCGCAGTGCGGATGAGCAGCGGCTCACCGCATGGCGTGAAGGGATGAGCGTCTTCCTCAAGGATCCGCGCCTGCTGGTGGGCTACACCTTTGAGCCGGCGAATGAGTGGGAGCGTCGTGTGGAGAACAAGCACCCCGGCGCACAGGAGTACAGTCACGGCAGCATCGTGGGCGCCCGCTGGGTGCCAGGACGCTGGCAGGGGAAGAAGGCTCTGCAGTTCAAGAGTCCAGGCGACCGCGTGCGTCTCACCGTGCCGGGCAAGTATGATGCCATCACGCTCGCTGCATGGGTGCAGGTGGATGGCATTGATCGCCGTTTCAACAGCCTCTTCCTTACGGATACTTGGGAGCCCGGAAATCCCCACTGGCAGTTTGTGCAGGCTGGTTCTTTCGCGCTGGGGATTCGCGAGGCGAAGGGCTCAAAGAGTCTCCAGCATATCGCCTACTCCCCGGAGATGTTCGGACCGGATACGCTGGGTGTCTGGTACCATGTGGCCACCACATTTGACATGCGCACCGGTTTGGGGCGGAACTTTGTGAATGGGAAAGTGGTGACGGAATACAAATCACCGGATGTGCATCCGGATGAGAAGATCATCATTGGCACTGGTGAGTTGGGCAACTGGGGACTGCCAGAGGGGAGCAAGCCACGTACGGAAGTGCGTACGTTCAATGGCAGGATGGATGAATTTTTGCTCTTTGGCGGTGCTCTGCAGCCGGAAGAGGTGGCTCGCCTGTACGAGGTGGGGAGGCCGTGAGGGGAGTTGATGGTCTATCGTTGATGGTTGATAGCCTGAGGGGCTGGGAGGGACTGTTTTCGACCTGCCTCACGGTTGTGAGGCGCGCATTCTCCGACCACACGTGGGAGAGTCACAACGTGCGCTCAAGAATCTGAGCCGATTCAGGCGATCAACCATCAACGATAGACCATCAACCCTGCCGCTGCGGTTGCGCTTCCTTCACGCATGTGTGCCATGTCATTTCGCCGCACTGAGTACAGCGCAGGTACTTCTTCGGGTTGCCTGCGGCTTTCCAGCGGATGCCGCCCCAGTCCCAGACGGATTTTGCGTGACCACAGGGGCACTTCAGCATCCACGCGCGGGATTCTGCTTCCATGCCTTGAGCCCAGCTTTTGGGCAGGATGGCCAGGAGGAACTTTTGCGTGGAGCTCATGATTGGCGGGGGCGGAATGTTGTTGTTACCAAGAGGATGTGTGAAAACAGCCTCTTGTGACGGGTCATGCCATGACGAGGATACCGGAGGTTGATGGGATGGCCATGTGAAATCTCAGGGAGGGCGTCAACTCAGGTGCCGTTCATCCGCGACCAACGGTCGCAGCCACAGAGGTGAGTCGCAGCTCACTCGAAGTACTGGGGCTGGATCGCTTGCTGTGGCTGCGACCGTTGGTCGCGGGGATTGATGCATCCCTGCCAGCAACGGCCGCGCAGAAATGCCACGGGAGGCACTGCTTTCTGCCCTTCACGCCCGGCTGCGCACACCGGACATCGCGCCGAAGATGGCGGTCACGATGGACACGGCGACCACACCCACAATCACGAATAGGAAGATGAGGATGGTGGGCGTGAGCATGGCCATCATGCGCTTCACGGTCTTGTCTAGTTCCTTGTCGAAGCGCAGGGCAATCTTCTCCATGGCGCGGCCTAGGCGGCCGGTTTGCTCGCCCATGGCAATCATATCGATGAGCATCACAGGCAGGTGACCCACCTTGCGAAGGGCGCCGGAAAGGGAGGCGCCCTCACCGAGATAGACCGTGGCCTGCTCCAGCAAACCGCGCAGGTATACATTCGCCGTGGTCTTTGCGGTGAGGCGCAACGCATTCAGCAGGGGAATGCCGTTGTTGATGAGATTGCCCAGAGAAGAGGCAAACTGTGCATAGAATCGCGCGGTGAGGATGGAGCCGAAGACGGGCAGCTTCAACCGGGCGCGGTCCCACCAGAGGCGTCCCTTCGGCCGGGAGATGTAGCCGCGGAAGAGAATCACGCCGGTGGTGATGATGGTGAGCCCGAGCCACCACCATTTTGCCATGAAGGCATTAAACTGCACGAGCAGGCCCATCATGAAGGGCATGGAGGTGCGGCTCTTCGCCAGCATCTCGGAGAATTTCGGCACCAGGAAGAGGCTGAAGACCATGAGCAGCACGATCACCGCGCCAAAGAGGAATGCGGGATAAATGAGCGCACTCATCACGCGCGACTGCAGGTCATGCATCTGCGAGATGCCCGCACTCAGGCGACGCAGAATCTGCGGCAGCGAGCCGGAGACTTCACCCGCCGCTGCGAGATTGCAGTACATCTCATCAAACGATGGCGAGGCATGCTGCAGGGCCTTCGAGAACATTGCGCCTTCGCGCAGCTGGTCACGGATGCGTCCGCTCACTTTGCGCAGGACCGGTGACTCCTGCCGCTCGTGCATCACCCGCAGCGCCTGCTCCAGTTGCAGGCCGCCATCCATGAGGTCTGCCAATTCCTCCGTGAAGAGGATAAGTTCCGCGCGCTTCAGCTTCGGCGGTGGTCCTTCGCCTTCCGCCTTTACCACTGCCGCGGCCTTCGCCGCCACTTCGTCTTCGGAGACTTTGATGGGCACCAGGCGCTGTGCTTCGAGCTTTCGATATGCTTCAGCTCGCGTTGAAACCGAGAGGGAGCCGGTGACTTGCTTTCCAGCAGCGTCGAGTGCGGTGTAGGCGAAGGCGGGCATTTTAGCAGTAAACAGTAATCAGTGATCAGTAATCAGAAGGAAGAACATTTGTGAGGTGTTCGTCAGGCTTGGGGTATTCAGGTCTGATTACTGGTTACTGAATACTCCCAATTCACCTCCCATCACACACCATCAATCCGAACTCGCCGTCACCAGCATCACCTCCTCCACCGTCGTCACTCCCTGGATGGCCTTTTGGAAGCCGTACTGCCGCATGGGGACCATGCCGTCGACGATGGCTTGGGTTTTGATTTCGCTCATGGCGGCGCGGGAGTTGATCTTCTCCGCGAGGGCGGTAGTCATGAGGCAGATTTCCATGATGGCGAGTCGTCCGGTGAAGCCGGTGCCGCGGCACTGGCGGCAGCCTTCAGGACGCTTCAGCTTGTCGATGTGCTCCAGCGGGAAGCCGATGCCGGCGAGGTAGCCTGCTTCCAGTTTCGACGGCTGCTTGCAGTGCGGGCACAGGGTGCGCACGAGGCGCTGCGCCTGGAAGGCACGCACCGAGGAGGAAATGAGGAAGGGCTCGATGCCCATGTCCAGCAGGCGGCTGATGCCACCCACCGCATCATTCGTGTGCAGCGTGGAGAAGACGAGGTGACCGGTGAGTGCGGCGCGGATGGCGATTTCCGTGGTCTCCAGGTCGCGCATTTCCCCCACCATCACAACGTTTGGGTCACCGCGCAGGATGGACCGCAGGCCTGCGGCGAAGGTGAGATTGATCTCCGGCTTCACGGCAATCTGTACCACGCCATCCAGCTTGTTCTCCACCGGGTCTTCGATGGTCACGATGCGGCGCTCCTTCGTATTGAGCTGGCGCAAGAAGGTGTAGAGCGTGGTGCTCTTACCACTGCCGGTGGGGCCGGTCACGAGGATGATGCCATTTGGCGCGGCGAGCAGCTTGGAGATGGTGGTGGCGGTGTTTCCGTCCACACCCAGCTTCTCAAAGTCGAACTTCTGGCGGGTGAGGAGACGAAGGCTCACGCTCTCACCATTCACCGAGGGGATGGTGGCCACGCGGACATCGATGGGGTCGCCGTCGAGCTCCAGGTTGATACGACCGTCCTGCGGCAGGCGGCGCTCCGCGATGTCCAGGTGAGCCATGATTTTCAGGCGGGAAATGAGGGAGGCCTGGAGCAGGCGCATGTTCGGCGGAACCGGCACCTCCTGTAGCTTGCCGTCGATGCGGTAGCGGATGCGCAGGTCGCGCTCCAGCGGCTCCACGTGAATGTCCGTGGCGCGCTCCTTCAGCGCCTCGCGGAAGATTTGGTTCACGAAGTTCATCACCGTGGCCTCCTCATCCGCTTCATCCAGCACGGTGGTCTCCTGCTTCAGGTCATCGTGGCCGCCATCGCCATCGCGACCTTCCAGCAGTTCTTCGAAATTCTCCGCGCCCACGCCGTAGCCCATGTGCAGCGCCTCCAGGATGCGCCGGCGCGTGGCCAGGCCCCAGGTCACCCGCTTGCGCACCTCATGCCCTACTGCCTGCTTCGCGTCCAGGTTGAAGGGGTCGTACGTCAACAGGGTCAGGTCCGCCCCGCTGAGGTGGGAGGGGTAGAGCCGGTGGCGCAGGGCCAGCTTGGCCGGGAAACGGTTGTGCAGCGCGTCCCCGGCTTCGATTTGCTCATCTGGCACGAAGTTCAGGTTCACCGCGCGTCCCAGCTTCTCGAAAAAGAGGTCCTCATCCACGATGTTCGCATCCAGTAGCGCCTCGACGAGGGAGCCATGCCGGGCGGCGGCTTCCTCCAGCGTCTGGCGGCACTGCTGCGGCTGGCTGCAACCCGCCTCCGTGGCGGCATTGGCGAGGAGTTCCGTGAGGGACAGGGACATGTACGGTGGTGGCGGAGTGGGGGACGGGAAAGTGGTGGTGGTGCCTAAACGATGAAGGAGCAGCCTTCATTGCACAAGCTCCGTGATGCTAACCCACCGACCGCGATTTGGTTGCGCAGTTTGGCCGGGTGGTCCGCACTGTCCCCAGTGCGGTGAGCGGTGGGACGGTAGGACGGGTGCGCGAATGGGAAGGAGGTTAGGCGTCCCGCCTGACAGCGGGCGTTAGGCCTCTGGCCTGACGGGAGGAGTTCATAGGATTGCCGCCATGATGCGTGTGTGCTGATGCCACCATGTTCGCGGGGTCGACGTGCAAAGCTTGGCCAGCATATCACTGCGGTGGCGGCTGGTTCTTCCGCAGCGTCAGCTTCTCAGGCACCCATCGATTCTTCATGGTGAAAAGGAACATCGCCAAGGCGGAACCCAGGTAGGCCAGGTTCAGCAGTATCTGCCGCGTCCAGTCCAGATCTTGCATGATCTCCAGCCGCGTCGCATAACCATCCAGATTCTTCTCCAGGTTCTTCCAGGCTTCAGTGGTGCGAAAGTCTGCAATCTTGTCGTCACTTTTCAACTGCTCGACCGACAGAGATGATTGAAAGCGATCCGCCGCGCTACGCAGGTTTGCCGGGGCATTGTAGTCGCCATGCAGGACATTGAGCTTGCTGGACTGGTACAGCCCCAGGGCGAACTGGAGCATGAACACCCAGAACAGGGTGCCGGAGATGCACGCGCCAATATTCGCCTTGGGAGCAGTCGACATGACAGAGGTAAATGCAGGAGGCCGACCTTGTCACGCACATCTGGGATGGGTAGGACGGCTGGTTATGAGTCGGCGATGAAGATGAATCCCAATGCGGCTGCTACTCCGGCCCAGATTTTTGCCGCAGCTTCCTGACTGGCTTTGATGCGGTCGACTTCTCCAGGGATGTTCTTTCCGATGGCATGGTGAAGCTCGAAGAAAAAGTAGACTGGCGGTATGATCGCCCAGCCACCAAGGACAAATGCCATCACCACACGATGCTGTGGAAATAAGACGGCAAGTCCCAAGCTGAGGAGAGCGATCACAATGGAGACGATGGCAGTGGTTTTGTATTGTTTGTGCTGCATGAGAGTTGGTAGTTCCAGATAAATGGATATCACGTGGAGAAAAATTCGGCTACCAAAAAAGACAATATCGTTTGCAGTGGCACCCAGTGGTCACCGGTGACTGCGGTCTCCATGGCCTTGAAGATGGTGCGCCTCCGGACCTTAACCTGCCTCCGCAGAAAAATTCCGGTACGCAATATTTTGCAGATACGGGCTGAGCTGAGGTTTATCTTATCGCATCCGTGCAAATGGCCAGTTGCCTTCGATAGAAGAGGTGGGAGTCTTCCTTGGAATGACCCGGCTCTACGAGATTCTGCAACCCGACGGCGTTCGATTGGAGGTCGAGGGGGAGTTGTCTGAATGGAACGGCAAGCAGGTGATGCTGGATGGTCAGGGCAAACCGTGGCTCATCATTGCTGATGAGGACGTGGTCACCCCGATGGGAGAGGGTGGTCCGGACGATGTTGGTGTTCCGATGGTGGCGGGTCAGAGCCCCTCTGCGGGGAATGGAGGCTGCCATCAGCTGAAGCCGGGCGTTTGCGAACGTTCCCGAGAGTAAGTGGGCCCGGAATACAGCCACTCGGTGGGGCCGGTTTGTTTCAGCTCGCCTTGGGACTGGAGTTGGTGCCACCCGTCCATGAACGTGCCCCTCGGCTCCGTGGGAAACATGTCACCCATGCGGAAGGCCGCCTGGAAAAGTGAAAACGGCTGCGGAATATGGGCACAAACCTGCCGCATCATCTCCTCTGCCGAATTGGCGTGCATGAGAGCTCCTCCTTTCCTAATCCATTTTGTGATGGCTCTGGAATCACACAGCCCAGGGAAGCGAAGCTTTCCGGGCGGGTGAAGATAAGTATTTCGCCGCGAAAGACCGCACTACTTTAAGCGAAGTCTGACCAGTTGTCATTCAGGTGGCGCCCTGACTTCACCATCATGCGTCCCGTCCTCTTCTCCAAGTGTAGCTATCGTCAGTATTGAAACGCATCCGGTCAGCTACTGCGGAGCTCCTGAGAGGCATCGGAGCTGGAAGGCGGAACCGGCGTTTCAGGCGGCTGGGTAGGTTCCTCCTCCATACGGCTCCATTCCGCAGGGAAGGCTGCCACTTCAGCCCTGGCTTCTTCCAACCGGGCCAGACATTCCCGGTAGTGCTCCGTGTCCACGTCGTCCGCCAGCGGCCAGCCTCGTGCCATCGCCACGGCAATGGTCGCGCATTTCAATCTCCACCGCGCCATGCGGTAGGCCTGAATCTGCTCGACAGTCGACTCCATGAGAGAATGCCGCCTGGGGCGGACGCTGTTTTCTGTAGACGAAAACGTCACCCGCGAAAGTCAGTATTGTGCAAGCTGGAGCATGATTGATTCACCGTGGCGCAGTTCTTTAGGCGCCGGGCTCGGAAAAAGGTTCCACCATTTCTGATGAATCTGGTAAGCTCATGGAGAAAGGGGGCTTCCACCATCACCATGAACACGTCATCCATTGGATTCAATGCAGGTACCTGGCTGGCCGTCATCTGCATCTGTGCGGGCGTCACCTATGCTGGTGGATACTTCGTAGCCATGGATCAGGCCATGATCGCGCTGAAGCAAAAGGAAGCGGATTGGGAATCCAAGTCCAAGGCCTCGAAGGAGCGCGAAAGCAGCCTTTCCGGGGAATTGGGGCGTCTGAAGTTGACCTTCCTGGACCGGGAACGTGAGCTGAGCGAAGCGCAGACGAAAATCGAGAGCCTGAAGCGTGAGCTGAGCCAGACCCAGACGGCACTGCAGACGACGAGACAGCCGCTCCTGGACAAGATTTCCAAGCTGGAGTTGTCGCTGACATGGGAGTCTGCTGCGTTGAGAGAAGCCCAATTGATTCTCGCCAAGAAACGGCTGATTCCCATGGAGGGTGTGGAATTGCAGAGCCCACTGACCCTCAAGCAAGTCATCACGGCAAAGCAGGCCTTCAATGACATCCAGCACGAAGTGGCCGCCGGAAATTTCAAGGGGCTGAATCTCACCGTCGGTTATCAGCGATTGAGGGCGATTTTTGACAATCCTGATTTGGATCAACTGATTGGCCTGCACGATGCTGCCAGGGGGCAGAGTCAGTAGTTGCGGTAGGCGCATACTCTGCGGATTGATGGGGGTGCATGGCAGGTGACTGTGAATTCCATAAATTCCTGCATTTGCTCCGAATTGACTTTGGACGTCGCGACGGTAAACTCGTCGAGAAAGGAGGCTCGACCTAATGCAGACGCAATCAGCCGGATTCACCGTCGGCAGCTGGTTCGCAGCGGTAGCTGCTTGTGCGAGTGCGGCCTGTGCAGGGGGATACTTGGTGGGCATGGACCTTGCAGTGCTGAAGTCCACTCTGACCGACAAGGAGGCGGAGCTGGTGGAACTGCGCAGCCAGGTCGCCGAACTCAATCTGAACCTGCGGGATGCGGAGTCCGCGGCGAGACAGGCGCTGGACAGGCGTGAGCATGCCATCAAATCGCTCGAGGCCTATGTGAACCTGAGGGACGAGCAGATTGAGCTGGCGCGCCGGCTTGTTGAAAAAAAGGATGCGCTCGTCCTGGGAGCCTTTGAATTCCAGAGCCCGTTGACCCTGACACAAATTGTCACCGCGAAGAATTCCTTCCACGACATTCAGCACGAGGTGGCTGCGGGTAACTTCAAGGGGTTGGATCTCACGAATGCCTATCAGCGCCTTAAGGCTATCTTTGAGAATCCCGACCTTGAAGAGCTCAACATCGCCTATGATGAGGCGAAGGGAATAGGTGGCAGATGATTTGACGGCCTCCGGTGGCGTATGGTAGGTTCATGGAGAAAGGATTTTTCCATGCAAGCAGATTCGACAAGGTTTGCCGGTGGATTGTGGCTGGTTGTCATCGGTATCTTTATGGGGCTTGGTTTTGCGGGCGGGTATCTCGTGGCGGCCAATCAGACCTCGACCGCATTCAAAAAGCAGGAGAAGGAGTGGAGTGTGAAGTCCAAGGCCTTCGTCTCACAAAACAACAAACAGACGGCGGAGCTGGCTTCGGCGAAAGAGCAGCTCACTCGCAAGGAGGGGGAGCTGGCGGAGCGTCTCAAAAAGGAAACTGCCGCTGTGCGTGAACTGCGGGAGTTGCAGGCGACTCTGGAGAGTGAACGGGAGGAAAACGCCTCCCGTATGGCCGAGCTGAAGGCGCATCTGGACATTGACCGCCGGCAGCAAGGGCTCGTGCAGCAGTTTCTAAAAGCGAAACAGGGGTTCACCAACATCAAAATCGAGCTGGCAGCAGGTCATTTCAAGGGGCTCCGAGAGAGCAGTGGCTTTCAGATACTGAGTGCGGCATTTGAGACGGTGGAGGAGAAGAAGTAGCCCGGTCCTACGCCTGTCGTGACATGGTGTAGTCCCTGGGGAGGACCATGGGCGTGGCACGGACGAACCAGCATGAGGCGTGTCCCAACCCGTCACCTTCCCGGTTGAGCTTTGCCCGGGGTGCTCGTACCATGGCCCAATGCCGCAGCGCGACCTCCCGCACGCCAGCCATCGCCCGTATTCCTTTCTCCAGGCCCGTTGTTCCAACAAGCCTGCTGTCCTCGTGCTTGCCTGCGGCCTGGTGCTTTCACTTTTTACAGCGCCTGCCCACGCGCAGAAGGTCGCCTTGGCAGACCGTGCCAGCTATCAACTTGCCCTCGCTGCCTCTCAGGAAGGGATGCATGAAGTGGCCGCGCTGAAGTATGAAAAGCTGTTGAAGGAAAAGGACCTCAACAAGCAGGAGGCCGCCCAGCTCAGTGAGCGGCTCGTGGATGCCCTCATCCGCGCCGGCCTCCCGGAGAAGGCGCTGGTGGCCCTCACGCTCTTCGAGGTTCCGGAGGCCTCTTTCTGGAAAGCCCAGGCCTATCTCCAGCAGCACAAGTTTCGTGATGCCGAGTCCGAGCTGAAGACCTACCTCAAGGCCGCCGCACGCTACGCGTCGCAGGCGCACCTTGCCCTGGGGAAGGCCATCATCGGCCAGGGCCGCGAGAATGCCGGGCGCAAGGAGCTGAAGGATGTGCTGAATGACCCCTACGGCGTGCTCGCGGAGGTGGCGTATGATTTGAGCAATGAGTCCGAGGCCATGTCCGGGCGGGCGGACATCGTGCTGCGCCGTCTGGGGCCGGAGCGTGGCACGAATGAGTCTGAATTCGTCCGCGCCTGTGCCCTCCTGGAGGAAGGGGAGGGGAAGCAGGCGGAGATTGTCCTGCGCCGCTTTCTGGATGCAGGGCAGCCGCTTCCATTGCGCCTGCATGATGCCTCCTTCGTGCGTCTCGCCGAGGCCTATGCCATGCAGGGCCGCACCATCATCGCGGGAAAGCGCCTCCGCGCCTTCATTGATCGCGGCACCCCGAGCGACTATCTGGAACAGGCCTTCGCCATGTTTCGCGCGCTGGTGCCGGACGAGGATGATGACACCGTTTTGAAGTATTTGCTCGCCTGGGCCGCGGACCCCACTCCGCCTGAGCGGCAGGCGCTCGCGCTCTATCACACGGGACAGTGGCTGCTGGAGCATGGACGCGGGGAGGAGGCCATCGGCTTCTTTGAGAGCTTCCGCGTCCTGCACCCAAATCACGCCCGGCAGGGAGATGCCCTGCGCTCGCTCATGGCCTTGTATGGCGCCGCCCGTGCGGATGACCGTGTGGTGGACCTCTGGCGCAGCCACTATGGGAATGCCGGTCCGGATATCGTGGACTACCTGCTGGGCATGGTCCGTTTTGCCCGCAGCGAGTATCCAGGCGCAGGCGACCACTTCCTGCGCTCTGCCGCGGAGACCACGGATACCCTGCTGCTACGCCTGGCCATCTACAATGCGGGCATGTCCGCCGTGCTGGGGAAGAATGAGGAGAAATTCCGCTACTGCCTGACCCAGCTCCAGCAGCCCGTGGCTGTGCCCCCCGGCGGCCTGCCATTGCAGCCCTCCTCCCAGGCGGTCGCGGAGGACCAGGCGCCGAAGCTCCTCGTGGAGCGTGCCCTCGGCCTCGCTGCGAAGCGTGATCCCAATGCGGACAAGGCACTGGAGGAATTTCTTCAGGCGTATCCAAGTCATCCCCGCGCCGTGGAGGCGCACGTGGCACAGGCGGAACTCGCCATGCTGGACCTGCCCGCGCGCACGAAGGCCGCCGGCGCTGCCCTGGACGCTGCCGAGCAAATCCCTGCGCTGGAAGACAAGTGGCGCGAACGCCTCGCCTACATCCGCGTGTGGTGGCATGAGGCTGCGGGAAATCTGGAAGGTGTCACCGCCTCCGGAGCGAGTTTCCTCTCGCAGTGGACCGAGTCGGACTGGCGGGATGAAGTGCGCATGAAGGTCGCGCAGGCCTACTATCGACGGGAGGAATATGCCCGCGCGGTCGCCGAGTTTGAAACCCTCGCGGAGGAGCACGCGGATTCGCCGTATGCGGATGTCGCCATCTTCTTCGCGGGAAAGGCCGCCATGGCCCAGCTCACGCCGGCTGGCCTGGAGAGAGCCATTGGTCTGTGGGCAGAGCTCGTGGCGCGTGAGAGCCCGCTCGCCTCCGAGGCGCGCCGACAGCAGGCTGTGGCCAAGCGCCGCCAGGGCAAGGAGGATGAAGCGATGAGTGTCATCGATGCCCTCCTGAGCAGCAAGCCCGCGCCGGAAGGCGATGCGCGCTTCGACCTCATCATGGAAAAGGGGGAACTCCTCGTGCTGCTTGCGCGCAAGGACCCGAAGAATCTCGATGACGCCGCCGCCGTCTTCCGCTCCGTGGTGGAGGACAAGAATGCCACGCGCGCCTGGCGCCAGCGGGCCGGCATCCTGCTTGCCCAGTGCCATCAGCAGGCTGGCCGCCGCTCCGCTGCGCTAGAGGCGTGCTTTGATGTGCTTGAAGGCGGCCTCTCCCCGCACGCTGCCATGCAACTCTCACTGCAGGACCGGGTGTGGATCTTCCGAGCTGGATTCATGGCCATCGAGCTCCTCGAAGCTCAGAAGCAATGGGAAGCCGCTGCGCGCTTGGCCGACCGTCTCGCCAAGATTGGCGGCGAACGCTCCGATGAAGCTGCCCAGCGCGCCGAGCGGTTAAGACTGGAGCATTTGATTTGGGAGAAGTGATCTCGGAGGTTAGGCGTCCCCGCCTGACAGTGGGCGTTAGGCCTTCTGGCCTGACGTTCAGTGGTGCACAGTCTGTGAAGGTGCGGAAACGAAGAAGAAAATCAGCCGGCGCAAGACCACATTGAGTGACACAAACAACGGCCATGGATCTCTCTCAGACACTTCCAGATGAGCTTTGGGTCCTGGACGACGAAAACGAAATTCACCGCTATGCAGTATCGGTGGCAGACTACAATGTCTACGAGAAGGGTGGCAAACACTGCCTGTGCATCTATGCGCGGGCACCCAGGAAGATTTCGCCAGATGATTCCAATCCTGAACCCTGGATTGAGCTCAACTTCGATTCAACGAAGAGGAATGAGGTGGAATTGAATCCAAATATTGTGCGCCATACTGGTGCCTATGATGACGTGGCGGGGCGGTGGCTGACGAACATCTACTACTACTCGCATGCTGGTATTGAGAATGTAGTGGTGCGCGTCATTGAGGTACTCCCTGAGGGGCGCGTCCTTTTGGATATCACGGGCGAAGGAGAAGTGGGTGGAGAAATTCGATTGAGAGGAACCTTCTCAAGCAATCCTGATAGAAAACGAAGCTTCGACTGATTCCGCCGTCTTCGTCCCGGGTCATGACCTCATGTCGGTCAGGCCAGAGGCCTAACGCCCACTGTCAGGCGGGACGCCTAACCTCCTTCGAGCTACACCTCTCACCGTCGCACCGAATCACTTGACCCCCGCCCCAGATTCAGCCACTCAAATAGACTCCGCATCGCCCCGCCCGCCCCGCCCTTTTCATGCCCAAGTACATCACCACCATCGGCCTCGAAGTCCACGCGCAGATCAACACGCGGAGCAAGATGTTCTGCGCGTGCCCTGCGGAATACGGCGCGGACCCGAACACGCACACCTGCCCCACCTGCCTGGGCCTGCCGGGGGCGCTGCCGGTGCTGAACCTTGAGGCGATTGAGAAGACGCTCATCACAGGCCAGATGCTCGGCTGCAGCACCCCGGAAATTTCGAAGTGGGACCGCAAGAACTACTTCTACCCGGACATGCCGAAGAACTACCAGCTCACGCAGTTCGACCTGCCGCTGTGCATCGGTGGCGGCGTGCCGCTGTATGAGTTCGCCTACCCAAAGGACGCGCAGAAGAACATCAAGAACCCCGGCAAGGTGGTGAAGCTCACCCGCATCCACCTGGAGGAGGACGTGGGCAAGAGCACGCACACCGGTGCTGGCACCCTATTGGACTTCAACCGCGCGGGCACCCCGCTCATGGAAATCGTGAGCGACCCGGACATCGACAGCGCGGAGGAGGCCTTCGCCTACCTCAGCAGCCTGCGCCAGATCCTGCTCTACGGCGGCGTGAGTGATGCCGACATGGAGAAGGGTCAGATGCGCTGTGACGTGAACATCAGCCTGCGTCCCGAGGGCCAGAAGGAATACGGCGCGAAGATTGAGCTCAAGAACCTGAACTCCGTGAGCGCCGTGCGCCGCGCCATTCACGCTGAGATTGAGCGTCAGACCGAGGCATTGGACCGTGGCGAGAAGCTCATCCAAAGCACCCGCCGCTGGGATGACGACCGCGGTGAGACCCAGCTCATGCGCACGAAGGAAGACGCGCATGACTACCGCTACTTCCCCTGTCCCGACCTGCTTCCCATCCGCACGGCTCCCTTGCTCGCCGAGGCGAAGAAGCGCGTGCCCGAGCTGCCGCACGAGAAGTGTGACCGCTTCGTGAAGGACTACGCCGTGAGCGCGTATGATGCGAATGTGCTCGCCAGCGAGCAATCCCTCGCTGCATGGTTCGAGCAGGCCGTGGCCGCTGCCGGATCCAAGGTGCCCGCGAAGAAGATTGCCAACTGGGTCATCAACGAACTCCTTGGTGTGCTCAATGCCAACGGTGTCACCCTCGAGCAGTCACCCATCACTCCGCAGGCTTTGAGCGAGCTCGTCTCTGCAGTGGAGACCGGCAGCATCAGCAACAATCAGGCGAAGGAAGTCTTCGCCGAGATGTTCGCCACCGGCAAAACCGCCGCCGTAGTCATCAAGGAAAAAGGCTTTGAGCAGGTGAGCGATACCGGAGCTTTGGAGAAACTCTGCGACGACGTCATCGCCGCCAATCCCGCCAAGGTGGAAGAGTTCAAAGCCGGCAATGACAAAGTCCTCAACTGGATGACCGGCCAAATCATGAAAGCCAGCGGCGGCAAAGCGAACCCGAAGATTCTGGGTGAGCTGCTGCGGGCGAAGCTGGGGTAAACGGTTCGACGGTGAGCGGTAAACGGTGCGACGGTGGGAGTGGTACGTGAAAGCTGCGCCAGCTCGCAGGGAGCGGGACTAGCCTTAGTCCCGTCATGGAGGCGCGAGCCTCCCAAGGAGCGGCGACTCACTCTGCACCTGACCGTGAGAAGATGAGGAAGCTGTGCCGAAGGCCTTGGACTGCGTGCAGCCTGCTGCCGCTTTCCAGAGTCCACAGCCTGCTGTGGCGATGGTGACACTCGCTCGTAGTGTGACATGCCTCGAAAATCTTGGCGACTACGTCGCGGTGGAGTGTGCAGCAGGCTGCACTTCAGGAAAGCGGCAGCAGGCTGCACGCAGTCCAGGGACGCTTCGCGTCACAGTCTCCGGATCATCCGCGTGTATCACCTTCTCGATGATATCACACCATGCTACAGCCTGGTACTGCTCCAAGATTGGAATGACTATACCATCATTCCAATCTTCCACCACGCCGTCCCACCGAACTACCCCAGCACCGTCGTCCTCGTAAACGCCGAGGCCACCTTGTACCCGCGGGCTTCAATATTCGCACGTCCGCCTTCTTCACGATCCAGCAGCACGAGCACGAAGGCGATCTTCCCACCTTCCGCTTCGATGGCATCAATCGCTTTCAGCGTGGATCCGCCGGTGGTGATGACGTCATCCACGACCACCACGGAGTCGCCTTCCTTGAAGTTGCCTTCCACCTGCTTCTTGCGGCCGTGGCCCTTGGCTTCCTTGCGTACGCTGAAGGCCTGGATGGGCTTCGCATCACCGGCGAGGTGGGAGTACATCGCCGTGGCCAGCGAGATGGGGTCTGCGCCCATGGTGAGGCCGCCCACGCCCACGGGGGCCGCGCCCAGAGCCTGCTCTGTTTCACGCAGCAGCGCATGCATCACCTGACCCACGTGATTCGCGCCCTCGGCATCGAGTGTCGTGAGACGGCAGTCCACATACAGGTCGCTCTTGGCGCCACTCGCCAACGTGAAGTCTCCGCGCATCACGGACTTCTTGAGAAGGATGGCACGGAGGGCGGCTTTGGCATCGGCGAGGGAGAGGGTCGGCATGGGATGGGAGGGGGGAATGAAAAGTGTGAAATGAAAAATGCAAAATGGATGACCAGAGCAGGTGGCTCGGCAAGAGCCTCTCGCGTGGTCGTGACTGCCTTAGCCCTATAGCCACGGAAGCTGCCTTGTCCATGACAGCGTGGCCGGTGCCGGAGAGGGGGGAGGGACTGTTATGGCCCTTTTTTGGCAAGCTCCACATCCAGAATGGTCTGAGGCGCGCTGGGATCGAAGATGTCCTTTCCTGTCTTCGGATCAAGTTCCAGGCCCATTGGAGAGCCCTTGCCCGGGAGTAGTTTCATCAACCGCACCGAGCTGTCATTCAATCCTACAATGACGGTTCCATCGATCCATGCGGCGCCCTTGGATTTGGCTTCCTCGGCGGGGGTGATCCACTTGGCCGGCCATGCTGCTTTTACGGGGTTCTCATAGACGAGGGGGATGCTGTTGGAAGACGAGTCGGTGAGATCCGCCGTCATCGCCCAGTGGTTTTCTCCGGGCTTCACGGCATCGGCAAAGTCCGGTGCTTTTCCGATGACGCCATCCGGCTTGAACATGCTGTCCGGGCAGCCAAAGATATCCTCGACTTCAACAATGGTTTCTCGAAATAAGGCTCGGAAAGCCTCGTTTGCAGTGCTGCCTGTCGGATGTTCTCCAGCGTGGTCCGCCGAGTAGATGCGCACGGCTGTGATGATTTGCCGGCAGTTCGAGATGGCCTTCGTTTGCTTCTGCTTGAGCGAGAGTGAATCTCCCGGAGAGGCGGAGAGCGTCAATCCAAGCACCACGACCGCAAGGGAGCCGGTCACCCATTCCGCGCGTGAGATTGAGCAGGGTATTTTCATGCCACGCATTCCATCGCAGCCGGTGAAAAATAACAAGCATGCTTTTGATTGGATGGTGTCGCATGAACGATTGACCAAGAGCCAAGATCGCCCTCCCAGAAAATGCACTGGGTAGTGGTGGAGACTTCTGGTAGAACAGATCACCCAAGACTCCCTCGCCATGTGGTCTCAATCTTTTCTCATCGCGATGCTCCTGTCTGTCGTGCTGGCTGTGCCCGGTAGGACGGCAGCGGCAGCCGACGAAATCTCTTTGAAAATCAATGGCGGTACGGTCCGGCAGGCCCAGTCAATCCTGTACTGGGAGCCCGATGGAGGAACTCGCGTGGTGCTGGACCGGTCAGTACGGAACTCCACACCCGACATGCACTGGACCTTGAGTGCTGGGTACTTCGACGGAGACAAGATTGCCCTGTGGAGGGGAAATGCCCCCGGTGGGACGGAATATTGGGGCTACAGTCTGAAGGAAGGGAAGTGGCAGCTGACGGACTTGGCCACCTTGGGAACCACGACGGGTTTGAACTTCGACGAGGTCCGATTCAGCTCCATCCGTGTACTCGAGTTCCTGCGGAAAAAGAGAGTGGTCTTCAAGTTTGAAATCACGGAGGAACCGCAAGAGGGTGATGCACTCTACCGCACGGTGCTTCGCAATGAGTGCGAATGGAAGCCCGGAAGTTTTGATGACTCTTGGGGGCACTCAGGTTTTGTTGCGCTCGGACCAGATTCAAGGAGGAAGCCGGCCGCCTTGCACACTTCGGATGCCTCAACGCCCCCGGTGGAAATCGCGGACTTCACCAGGCTGAAAGACGACGAACTGGTCCAAGCACTGAAGCGGGGAGATCTGGCCAGGTTCGAACCCCTCATCAAGGCGGATGACCCTGCCGCGCTACGCCTGCTTTTCCGTGCTTACACTGCGGCGAAGAAGGAGGGGATATACTGGAGTCACGCCCTGAGACTGCTCTCGCGGAGCCCGCAGACCTGGGTGGCAGAAGAGATCTGGACCGACTTCTGGCGACTGTCCTCCATCTTCGTCCCTCCCAATGCGGAGCCCAGTCACGGCAACGCATCCGAACTCCTCCGGACACCCAAGTATGTGCTGGCCCAGACCATTGTAAGCATCGGCGATGCTGCAATGACGACCCGTCTCTGGGATATGTTTCCCGGGATGTCTCCGGAAAATCAAATGGTGGTGGCGCTGACGGCCCGCGAAGATCCCAGACTCGGTGCGGTAAGCGCCATCCTGAAGGCCTCCAAGTACGCAAAGACGGACGAGATTGCCGGAGCCTTGGTCAACTCAGCGAGCCAGCTCGTGGTCCAAGCCCTTGAGGATCCCACCAAGCGCGAGGGCGCTGCCCGCGTTGGTGAGTATTTGAAGAAGAATGGTCTGGCCCGTGACTTCCTTCTTGAGAAGCTGAAGTGATGCTCTCACTTCTGAACTCGCAGGATCACCTTCCCTGTATGGCCCACTTTGATTTCATCGCTTTGCCCTTCTGCGAGTGCGTTGAAATCATCTCCGAACTTCCGCGCCCTGGAAATGACGCTGAGGTGCTGCGAACCGGAGGGTAGATTCGTGATGGTGGCACGCCCTGCGGCATCGGTGACGACGCCATAGGAGCGCCATGTCTTCAGGTAGGCTTCCCAATCTGGAATGGCTTTGAGCGGTGAACTCAAGACCTGCTCCAGACGCGGGCCGTGGATGTCCAGCAAGCCATTGGCCCGGCTGTCCCAGTTGAGAGCGGGCGAGGCGGTTACCATCACATTGGGGAGTGGCTGGCCGTCCTTTCCCAGCACTGTCACCTCGCAGGAGGCGGTTCGTGTCATAGGAATGATGACTTCGTCTGGCACAGGCATGGTGAGCGCCAGGGGGCGCACGATGCTCCACGAATCGGATTCATAGGAATGCATCCACCCCTCTGCCAGCACGACTACGCGAATCTGTCCGGGTGGCAGCGAGGTGAATTCGAAGGTGCCATCCTCACGCACTTCCTGCCAGTCCTGCATCGAAACGAGAGCATTTTCATTTTGCTTCAAGTGATTCACCACGCACACGCTGATGCGTGCGTTCTTCACGGGACGGGGAAGTTGCGAATCAAGGCGGCCCTTGAGCCGCTGACCTGGCTCAAGCTCCAGGGTGCAAGCGGCTGGCTTGTCGAGGGCCACCTGCAATTCCATCGGCTTGCTGTAAAGCAGGCTGCCCTCGTCAGACTTCCACAAGGCCTGTACCAGCAGCGGACCTGCACGCACAGAGGTGTTCTTGTAGGTCCCTGCACCTTCATGGGTGAATCCCTTGTCGGCATCGGTGCTCTCCTTGCTGCTGGTGATGTACACACGGTCGCTTTCCACAGGCTTCCCCTGCCTCGTGATCTTTGCGATGACCGTGCCCGCTTTGAGCAGGGACGTGGTGGAGTTCACATTCGCCCTGGAGAAGAATGCGTAGTTCCCCACATGTCCCTCGCAGAGGACAAAGAGCTGCAACTCCGTGAGAGTGGCGCCGTCCTTTGCCTTGGCAGCACATGCGATTTCAGCGACACCGCTGGCATCCGTGAGCACCGCCTCTTCGGGGAGATCCGGTACGGCATTTTTCATCATCATCCTCGTGCCGGAGTTTTCCTTCACCCGATAGGCCACCGGCCTGATGCTGGCACCTTGCAACGGTTTGCCTTCCGCATCGGTCACTGTGACACGAAAACGGGCACGGCCTTCCGGTGTCTGGAGTTTGGTAGTAGCAGAGGCATGGTCCACCAGCACCACATCGCCGATGTCGCGCCGTCTTTGGGCGAGCGTCGCACCACGTGGCACCTCGGGCAGATTCAGCAATGGCGACTTCACCGTGAAGTTGGGCTTGTCCTTGTCCCAAAGTTGGATGCGATATTCTCCAGAAGTGAGAGGACCCAGTTCAAAGGTTCCATCGCTGCGAACGTTTGCCATCTTGAAGGTGCTTGCACTCGGCGCAGCGGTTCGTTCCTTGTCCACAAGGAACGAGCGCGGTGTGCGCCCATCACGCATGGGGCCACTTTCTGTGACGAAGCGCCCCACCACAGTCCATGATTTTTCCCCTTTGGGCGTGAGATCGAAATGGGTGGTCTCACCAGCGCGTGTCACCTTCATTTCGTAGTCTCCGACGCGGTCGTTGCTTCGCGCAATGATTTCGGCGAAGTGAGCCTGCTTGGCCGGGAAGACCCGAGGCATGACAATCTGGCCCTGCGCATCAGATTTGCCTCGGAACCTGACACTCACGTAATGCTGCCCGGGCAGCGCCATGCTGCCTTGGTATTCATACTCCACACCCGCCACGGGCTTGCCGTCGTCACGGACCGTTCCTTCCGCACGGGCCCAGGGTTCCAGTTTCCATCCTGTGCCGCGAGGGGCTTCCGTCCAGAGCGCAGTGGCGAATCCGGACTCATGCACCACGAGGAGCGAGGTGTCATCTGTGCAGGAGGGCAGGGCACAGACGCCATTTGGGTCTGCCTCGACACTGGCTTCGAGCGGAGCGTCGGTCGAGCTGGTGAGGTTGGGATGAACGCGAACACTCAAATCTTCGATCACGAAGCCTCGTGTCCTCAGAAGTGCGTAGACAAAGGCGCCTGCCGCAGGGCGTCCATCAGGTTGCAGGATTTGCACCGCGAGAGATTTCACGGGCCGCAGCTTCACTTCCTCGACCACCTTGTGGTCCTTGGCGCTCAGCACGCGGGTGATGAATGGTGTGTACCCTTCTGCGCTGATGCGGTAGAGCACGAGTTCCCCTTCTTCGCGAAGGGTATCTTCCAGCATGCCATGCGCGTCTGCCTTCAGCGGCGGATTGGGAGGCCATGCGGTCTGCATCTCCATATCATCACGCCTGCGGGGGAAGGCCTGGCCGCGCTCCACCGTGCAGTTGGGTATCAGTTGGCCTGTGGAGGCGTCCAAGATTCGGAGTGTGATCTGGTGCCGTGCCTGAAGCGTGACCGTGACCTCGGTCTCCTGTTCCTTCACTGGAACCTTTTTGTCCTGGTAGGACTCGTGGGAGATACTGGCAGTGACATCGCGCGGCGGTGTCCAGGCCCAGGTGTACTTGCCTTCGTCATTCACCGTGCCCCACGCGATGCTGCCTCCGCCGTGGTCCTCATGCGTGGTGCCCTGATACACCACATAAGCTTCAGGAATCGGCTGCCCCTTTCCGTCCACAACGCGCACCGTCAGCTTTTTCGCAGGGTCGAGCTTGAAGTCCCATGTGCCGCTTTGCTCGATGTTCACACGCTTCATCCATACGGCGCAATCCTTGGCCTCGATGCGCATGCGGCAGTCCCCGGTGCGGGCATGTTTCAGCTCATAGTAGCCCTCCGCATTCGTCATCGTCGTGGGGTCATCGACGTTGCGTTCCTGAAAACCACGACGCACCTTCGCATTCGCCACGGGTTTGCCGTTGGTGTCCGTTACGCGGCCTTTCATCACGAGTCCCTTCTCCATGATGAGCACCGCCTTGCCCTGGCGAAAGTCCGCTATGTGTGGGCCGGGCGATGGAATGCGATAGTAAAGGTCCAGCGAGACATAGTCAGGATGGGATACCGTTACCTTGATCTCTGGTCCCGTGCCGCGCACGCCTGATGCGCCTGAAACCTCCATGCCTGCGGGTATCCCTTTCATGCGCCAGCGGCCCTCCGCGTCCGAGGTCACCGCCTCAGGGTTCTTGAGACCTGAGGGCCTTCTCAGGATGCGAGCGTACACCTTGGCACCCGCCACGAGTTTGCCATCTTCATCCACGACCACTCCGCCAATCTCATCCTTCGCCATGTCCTTGCGCGGTTCCGGCACGGGGAAGGTGTTGCCGGCCTTTAGCACCACCTTGTTTTCCTCAGCGATGAAGAATCCGGGCGTGGCCAGATTCTCCGGAGTGGCTTTGCGAGTGATGGGGGTTTCCTTCGTTTCCGTAGCTTTGTCCTTCGGCACCTCGGCAATGTTTGTGTCTTTGTCTTTTTCCGATGCGGTGATCTCGTGTTGGGGCGCTTGAGTCATTCCTGTGGCAATCATCACACCTGCACACCCGACGCCTGCCAGCACGGACCATCGTGAGGCCCGGCGATAGCTGGAAATCGCGCGGATGCGCGTGCGCAGGCTGCTGCCACTCTCCGCTGCACCGATGACCGAGGGAGCGAGGAAAAACAGCCAGCCCATCCATGAGCAGCGCGCTGCGAGGTCGATGAGCACCTCACCATAGCGCCGCGTTTCGCCACTGCCGGAGCGCTCCAGCACCCATGCATCCGTCGCCTCCTCCGCTTCGGCACGAAGCTGGCGGTGCGCATACCAGAGGAGGGGATTGAACCAGTGTAATCCCAGCAGCAGCGAGGCGAGCACCTGCACCATCACATCCATGCGGCGCGTGTGGCCAAGCTCGTGCAATAGCAGCAGGCGAAGCTTTTCCTCAGGCAAGGTGGATGCCGCCTCCTCTGGCAACAGAATCACCGGGCGCCACAGTCCACAGATGGCAGGTGTGTGCAGCTTGTCCGTCATGCGAAGCTGCACCCGGCTCTTGATGCCTGCCTGCACGAGGGTTTCCGCCAGCAGGTGAGTGAGACCTTCAGAAGCAGGTGTCGAGGGCCGCAATACCCGGCGTCGGAACCGCAGCCATCCCGCCACCAGGCAAATCCACCAGGCGATTGCACCTGTCAGCCAGAGACCGGCAGCGATGAGCATCCAGGGGACGGCTTCCTCTTGAGGCCTCGCGACCGGTACGCTCTGCGCTACGGATGGCGGCAAGGCTGGATGGGGTGCGGAAGGCGAGTTCGTTGGCGCATCCGGTGGGATGGGAGATATCATTTGCTGAGAGAAACCATCATGTGCGCGTGAGTCATCTGTGCGCAAGGGTAGGGGAGCTATCGGATTCGGTGATTCAAGGAGCGGTGGCGCGGTGCTCCGTGTCTCTTCCTTCCAAGAGGGCAGCGTCCACCTGAATTCGCCCACGTCCGGCATTGCCAGCCTGAGAAACACCAGCAGCCATAGTCCATGCCGCCATCCCGCGGATATCCAGCGTCGCAGGAGGAGGCAGAGGAATCCGATGACCACCACCATCATGGCGGCTTTGCTCGATACACTGAGAACCGTCAGGAAGATGCTTTCGAAAATCGGTGTCATGACCGTGGGCGGTAAATACGTTTGGCAGGGTGGTGGAGAGTATCAGGGCTGGCGTCCCTTCTTTTCCGTGGCCTCATCCAGCATGGCCCGAAGTTCGGACAGTTCCCGTTTGGAAAGCTTCTGGTGCTCCAGGCAGTGGGCCACCATGGGCAGCAATGCCCCCTGAAACAGCCGGTCCAGGAATCCACGTGTCTCCTGGGCGATGCAGCGTTCGCGGTCTACAGCCGGGGAGTAGAGCCAGCGCTTCGCTCCACCTTCCACAGAAATGGCGCCCTTGTCGATGAGACGACGCAGCAAGGTCATGCTTGTGGCCCGCTTCCACCCCTCGCTCCCGGTGAGTGCCTCGCAGATATCCGGCGAGCCTTGGGGTGACTTCTCCCAGAGCAGTTCCATCACAGACCACTCAGCCGAGGAAATGGAAATCGAGGCAGGCGCCTCGGGTGTCCGGGGTGAGGCAGAGGATTTTTTCACAGCCATGCCGAATCATGGCGTGATTTGTTTACAAGTGTCAACGCAAATGTTTACAGATGTAAACGTGTTTGACTTGTTGTCGAAAAATTATTCGATAAGTTGACTAAATTTCAGTGGGTGATAGCCTGGTAGGGCTGGCCGCTGCGGGATAAATCCGACAGCCAGGCTGCAACTCCACTCCAACGCTGATTCATCCCATGACATTGAAGTTCGAACTGCCCGCGCCGGGAAACGCCGACCTGGGCGCGAGTGACACGCTGTGGGGAACCTACTACTATGTGCACCCCGCGAAGGGGCTCTCGTCCGGAGGGGTGCCGCTGCGCACCAAGAATGGAGTCCAGCTCGGTGCACCCGTGTCACAGAAGGACTGGTGTCTTGGAGCCATGGAGGGAACCATCATTGTGTCCCAGCCGGATGGTTCAACCATGACCCTGAACTACGAATCCAAGGGGGACACCCAGGAGATCCAATGTGGCGTGTACTTTCCCAATGTCGGTGATGCCGTCATTGCTGGTACGGAACGCGTTCGCTGGAGGAAGTCCAAGGGTCCCTTTGGGGAGGGCAGCAATGGGTTTGTCCTCGTACCCTTCCGGAGCTGGGCTGTGGATCGCACCCGGATTCCACTCGGCACTGCGCTGTACGTGGAGGAGGCCCGTGGAGTTCAAATCACACTGCCGGATGGCAAAAAGGTCAAGCACGACGGCTATTTCTTCGCGGCAGATGTCGGCGGTTTGATCAAGCAGAACCACATCGACAGCTATCATGGAGTCGGGAAGCAGAATCCTTTCAGCTTCATCAAGAGCAAGCCGGAGGGGACTTTCACAGCCCGGATCGTTAAACGTGCCAGTACGATTGCCTTCCTGAAAGCGGAGCACACTGCTTGACACGGCTGGCTCAACGCTCCCGCAGCAGATAGTGCCGTGGCCGGTCATGCTTTTGCTTCGGCGTGAGTGCCGGCAGCTTGGGACGCAACGTGGCGTGAGAGGCGATGAGGTGCTTCTCCAGTTCCACGCCCGCTGCTTGCCGCAGTTCCGTCCATCTCGTCCAGTCATGCGCGGGTGCACGCGTGATGTGGCGCAGCAGGCTGAGCCATTCGATGTAAGCGCGGCTCAGGTCCCCCTCAGCCACTTCGCGTCCGCCTCCCTTGGTTTTCGTGTTCGAATTTGCGGTCGTTGTGGCGGACACACCCGCGATCAATCCCAGCAGTTCCGCCGTGCCTTCGCCATAGCCCAGCGGCAATCCCGCTTCGAGGTAGCCATGGTGATTCACGAAGCCATAGGTCGCGCGACAGACCGCAGCGAGGCGTTCGCTGCTGCCACCTTCCGGCAGGTCAAAGTGCACATCACTGCGCAGGTTGGCGGTGTGTAGGATGAGCTCGGCGATGGGATAGCTCTCATCTTCCAGTGCTGCAGCGATGGCCAACCCTTCACCATGCTGGAAGAAGCTGAAGATGATGCCGCGTCGCGTGGGCGCACCATCACTTTCCACCAGACCGAGTGAGCGCCACGCATGCACCGGTGTGCCGGGGCGCGCGTTCTGTACACCCTCGGTGCCAGTGCCGGTGAGACCTGTATCAGTGGCCCGTTCGACAGTGCGCACCTCGGCATTCGCAATCCATTTCCCACTCGCGTCCTGGGTGGCGTCCACCAGCAGCGGTGCGAAGTCGAACTGCGCATAGAGCAGCCCCTCCTTCTCCACCACTGCAAGGAAACTCGCGCCTTCGAAGTGCGGCAGCAGCTTCGGGATGGCGACATTCTGCACCTTCTCAATCGTGAGTACTTCGATGTGGCGCGGAATCTTCAGCAGCTTGCGCAGGTGATGCGTAGGCGTGATGCGGAGAGTCTCCGTGCTCACATCCGCAGCGGCATCCGGCGATCCGGCTGGAACATGCTCAACTTTGCCCAGGGCCATCTCCTTGCCATAAAGCTGTGAGCCGTCGTGTTTCGCCAACTTGAACACGCGGCCCAAGCCATTCGCGAGCCCTTGAACGTATCGTGAATCAGCAAGGACAGGGCCATGGAATACTTCCACGGAGCGCATCGCCTCACCCAGCGAAACCTGCGTGATCCTGTTGGCCTTCCATTCTTCCCACACGCCCGCGCTGTTGCGCAGTTCCTTGCGGGTGCCCTTCAGGCCAAAGAGCGAGTCCGCTGATTTGCCGCTGAGTGGAAGTCCAGCGGACTCCTCCAGGCCGAGTTCCGGTGGTGTCTTCGCAAAAAGCCGCTGTGCGAACTCCTTCGCGGCTTGGAAAGGCTCACGTCCATCCAGAGCCGCACGACGCATCACCCGCAGGAAGAGTGGCCAGGAAAGTTTGCTGCTACGCCGTAATGTGGCCGGACGTGCATCCATGAGTGAAGGACTGTCGCGCGAGGTGATCACATAACCGCGCTCATCCAGCCCGCGACGGCCCGCACGGCCAAACATCTGCAGCAAATCATCCGCGGTAAGCTGCTGTTCCGTAAGGCCATCATGGAACTGGGTGGAAGACACGTGCACACTGCGCACGCTGAAATTGATGCCAGCGGCGAGTCCCATGGTACTGACAATCACGCGAAGCTGTCCTGCCTTGGCCAGTGGCTCCACCAGGCCTGCGCGCACGCCATAGGCGAGCCCACTGTGGTGATAGGCCACCCGCTTCTCCAGCAGTGCGGCGATTTCTTTTCCTGCGAGGGCCCGCTGCTCCATCGTGAGGTGCAATGGTTCACCCGGAGGCAGGGCATCGGCAATCTTCTTCGCCATGCTTTCCGAATCACGACGGCGTGGTGCGAAGATAAGCAGCGGTGCCAGATCACCTGCCAACGCCGCAGCCGCGAGACGTGGCCACCAGCCTTCGATGTTGCGGCGCTGCGGCAGAGTTTCCACAGGTACTTCATCCAGGGGTACCGGCCGCTCGTGCGTGGCCACGACCTCCACCTGGCGGCCGAGCCTTTGCATCCATTCCGCAAGGTCACCCGGATTCGCCACGCTTCCACTGAGCAGCAGCAGTTGCGTATCCGGCGGTGTGAGCACGATGGCGCCCTCATAGTGGCTGCCGCGCGAGACATCTGCGATCATCTGGTACTCATCCATCACCAGCAGCGCCGGACCTTCACCCGTGAGCAGCCGCTCAATCTGTGTTTCCAACGTGGCCACTAGCACAGGTGCGTGCACATTGACCGAGAGGTCACCCGTCGCCAAGCCCACCTTCCATCCCGCATCCGTCCACTCGGCGAACTTGTCATTCGCCAGCGCCCGCGTTGGCACCGTGTACACCATCTGCCGCTTGAAATGCTGCGCCTGCACCAGCAGCTCGAAGATGAAAGTCTTCCCAGCGCCCGTGGGGGCACTCACAATCACATCCTTCCCCGCACGCAGGTGATTCACCGCGGCATGCTGCCACAAGTCCGGCAGCTTCAATTGATGAGTAAGACCTTCGAATTGCACCTCAACTCCCGTTTCATCCGCATCGCACGGAAGTCAATCTCCGGTCGCAGTCTTCCGGGCGTCGTCGACAGATGCCCACGTTTCGACTTCGTTCTTGATAAAAGCAGCGCATGCCTCAGCACGGTCATCGAACTGCTTTCGTTCGCCAGTTCGCAAGGCACCAACGACAAATGGGCCTCTAACGTCCAGATACCATCCCCCACTGGTGCGCTTGTCTTCAGAGTACCTGAGCCATTCATCTATCAATTGCTGGTTTGCACGCACGTGCTCCTCAATGGCATCCTTGGTAATCTCCTGCCGGTGCATGCGGTAGCCGGATCGGTCGATGAGCGCTTTCAGTGACGAGGTCGGAAAGTCGCGAGCGATATTGCACACCGCAATGAGCGTTTCGTGGACCGGGGGCATGGCTGGTGGACGCTCTCCCGACTGTGCCCCTTACCACTTCACTCCAATCTTCTTGAACCCCGCCTTCATCTCTGCCTCCAGCTGCTCCGCCGTGCGGCCGTCCAGGAGGATTTGCATTTGCTCAAAGCCGTACTCTTCATCCTGCTTGAAGGCGGGAGGGGTGACCTTGCCCGAGGGCCACTGGTAGCTGCCAGTTTCCTTGTTCACTTTCACCAGCGGATTCGCGAAGAAGGCATTCCACGCTTCTCGGGCTTCGGCGATTTTGTCGAGGTACTTCAGGAAGCGGGTGCCTTTGCCATCGCCATCCAGGTGGCAGAAATAGTAGACCATGACACACGAGGCGAAGTACAGGCGGAACTGCGAGATGCCACCGCTTTGTGCCTGCATCTGCCAGTCCCTTCCTTTCATCATCAGGTGACCGGGCACATTGATGTCTGCCAGCGTCACGCCGCGTTGCTCCGCGTGCTGTAGGTATTCCTTGAAGCCGCTCTCATGTGCCGCCGCACGGAAGCGGCCTGCCTTGTACGGCAGCATTTCCGTGTACTCCGCAGTGCCTTCGATCACCCACGTGGGCAGGAAGGCGAGGTAGTCATGCATCAGCTGGTGCGTGATTTCATGGATGATGGTGTCGTTTGAGTAGCCATCATCCTTCGCCCAGGTCTTGCCCAGCAGCTTGAGACCCAGGCTCTGGAAGGGAATGCGGAAGGTGCGATCACGCGACATGTACACGCCGCCGGAGTTCTCTGGCCCACCATCGGCAATGTAGCTCTGGCGCGAGGCATAGAACCTCGCCTGGAAACGGCCTACATCCACGGGCGGCTTCGGATCGATGGCCCACGGCAGGGCTTGCAGCAGCGTCCGCGTTGCCTCAAAGGTGCGAGCGATTTCCTTCATCACACTGCCCGCGAGCTTCTCCTCTGAGTGGAAGGAGAAGGCCTCAGACTGGTACACGCAGTTCTTGTCCTCGGGTTTCTCCGTGACCACGGCAATTTCAATCGAGCGTGCCGGCACTTCCACTTCCTTGGGCCACACGCGCTTCTCGATGGGAAGTCGCGGTGTCACCCCAGTGGGAGTCGCGGGCACACTGCCACCGGGGGCGGGCGCAGGAGCTGGGGTGGCTGCCGTATTCTTCTTGAGGAAATCCTGGTCCGCAGGAGAAAGCTTCGAGATGGGAAACTTGATGGTCTGCCCACCGGACATGAGGAAGAGCGCCTGGTCCCCTTCGATGCCAGCGAGGGTGGCCTGCATGGTGCGGCCTTGGGCATCCGTCCACGTGCGTGACTGTGCTGCCGGTTGCGCTTGACCATGGACATGGGGAGAAATAGCACACCATCCGAGCCCAAGGCAGAACGCCAGAGCAGCAGCAGGGCGGGTGAGGGGAGGAAGCATCATGACAAGTATTACAGGAACACGGCGCAAAGCGTCAATCCTTCCAGCCGGAATGAAGAGAAAACGCATTCGGGGCTAAAGATTCGCATCGCTGTGTTGCCGTTGTTTCTTGACCCCGTCGGATGTCCAGCAAACGTACCCACCCCATGCTCTCATTCGCCCCCGCCCGCATCCAGACCCCCGCCTATGTGGTGGATCTAGCCCTGCTGAAAAAGAACCTCGAACTGCTCGCCCATGTGCAGCTCGAAGCCGGATGCAAGGTGCTGCTGGCGCTGAAAGGCTTCTCCATGTTCTCCACCTTCCCGCTGGTGCGGCAGTACCTCAGCGGCTGCTGTGCGAGTGGTCTGCATGAGGCATTGCTGGCGCATCATGAGTTCGGCAAGGAGGTGCACGTGTACTGCCCGGCCTTCAAGGAGGAGGAGATGAAGCAGATCATCCCCATCGCGTGCCATATCAGCTTCAACTCCGTGCAGCAGTGGAAAAAATTCCGCCCGATGATTGAGGCGGCGGGGAGGGATGCTCCCAGCCCGGGTCTCCGTGTGAACCCGGAGAAGTCCACCGTGGAAGTCGCGTTGTATGATCCCTGCTCGCCCGGCTGCCGCCTCGGCACTCGCGCCGTGGAGATCAAGGATGGCGACCTCGAAGGTCTGGAAGGTCTCCATTTCCATGCCCTCTGTGAGCAGGGGTCGGATGCGCTGGAACTCGTCATCAGAGCCGTGGAGGAGCGATTCCCGAAATTCCTCAAGCAGGTGAAGTGGGTGAACATGGGCGGCGGCCACCACATCACGAAGCCGGGCTATGACGTGGAGCGCCTCATCCGCCTCGTCCGTGAGTTCCGCGAGCGTCATGACGTGGAAGTCTATCTGGAACCGGGCGAAGCCATCGCGCTGAACACGGGCTACCTCGTTGCTTCCGTGCTGGATCTCGTGGGTGAACCCGGTGCGCAGACTGCCATCCTTGATGTGTCCGCCACCTGCCACATGCCGGACACGCTGGAGATGCCCTACCGTCCCATGATCATCGGCAGCGGCCAGCCTGGTGAACTTGCGCACACCTACAAGCTCGGCGGCACTTCCTGCCTTGCGGGAGATGTGATCAATGAGTACTCCTTCGCCGAGCCACTGGAGCCCGGTCGCAAGCTGGTCTTCACGGACATGGCGCACTACACCATGGTGAAGACCACGACCTTCAATGGTGTGCCGCACCCGGACATCGATACCTACGATCCTGTCACGGATGAACTCCGCGTGGTGCGCCGCTTCGGTTACGAGGACTTCCGCAACAAGCTCTCGTAGTCGCGGCGCTTGCTTTCTGGAATCACGGGAACGGGGGCCGTGGGGACGCTCCCTGGCAGCTTCTTTTTGCGCTGCTCCATCAGTTCCTGCAGCCGATCCATCTGGGCGCGTATTTTCTCACGTTCCTCCCTGGACTTGCGCAGTGATTCCCTGGCTTTCTCCAGGAATACCTCGGACCGCAGGAGGATGGGATTGCGTTTGTAACCCCACAGGGTCATGTAGTGCTCGAGTGGCTTCTTGAATTGGGTATTGCTGTTCAGGGCACGGATGTAGGGAGCGCAGTAGTCCTTGATCCATTGCGGCTTCTTTTTGTGGTACCTGAGATCCTGGGGGTGCACGTTCACGCCGGTACACCAGAGGACCGCAGGTACGCTGAGCAGATACAGAAGCGGCGCCAGCGCGACCAACCCCAGCCACCACCACGGTGAGAGAGAGCCGTTCGCGGAGCTTTTGTTCATGGCCGGACTGGGGCGTAGATGCCGCATCCTCCCGCTTGCATGCCAAAGCAGAAGAGGCGGGCATCTTACCCGCCGGCCGTTCTCCAGTCACTGGAAAAACGCAAGGTGTCAGGCCGCGATCGCGTCGTAGACCAGGGGCTTGGGTTTGCCCGGCTTGCCGGTGGTGCGTACAAGGTCCGGGTTGGTGGGGTGATTCTCAAGCAAGCCAGCGAGTTCCAGGAAGCGCAGTGCTTCAATCGCGCGCATGTTTCCTTCGCAGGCGGCGGCCGAGGCGTCGAACCACGGTCTTCCGTCCACGGAGAGCGCTTCTCCCTGGATGAGATCAGTGGCATGCACGGTGGCCAGCTTGAGGGCAAGAGAGTCCAGTTCGGTCATGGGGGCAGAGGGGTTTGCGGTACTTTCGAGTCTGCCCCCGGAAGCGGACGTACTGCTGGAGGTGAAATGACCGCGTGTACGGAATCTCACATACGCTCATGCTCCCTGTTGCAGGAGGCATCGACCACCATCGCCTTCCTTCGCTGCTTTAGGCGCGGATGCGTTCGGCGTTCAGGATAAGATTATCCCACTCCAGGATCACGTAAGAAAGCGTGAGTCCATGCAGCGAGACCGAGCCGCCTGACTGCTCCTTGAGCAGAAGGAGGTCATCAATGATCTGGTGCGCAGTGCGACTCTCCCAGACGATGACATGATGCCCCGGGCCTGCGGACCAGCGGGAGGTCGTGGGAGATTCGAGAATGGAACGGCTGAGGCTGCCGGAGAAGGTTTCCGCCTGCTGGGACTTCGCCTGCACAAGAAACGCGGCCGTGGCACGGGCCACGTCTTCGCGGATTCTGAAAGTGGGGGGCATCGCAGGAATCATAACGGTATTGACGCGCTTTGGGGGCTTCGCATCTGAAGGACCCTTCAATCTTTGCACAAAAAACAGCGAGGCCAACAGGTATGCGCTGGAGTTGCTGATTTTCTCCTGAAGAAATGGCTAGGTGTTCTACATTTATTGGAAGGTTCCTTGGTTGAGATGATGGAAGAACGCAATGACCGTGCCGGTGGGGGCAGCGTTTTTCACGTTTTTGCCGGGTGCCTGAGTCTTTGTTCATGCAACGCAAACGCCCTCTTTCTCTCGCCACCCTCCTGCCCCTACTGCTGCTTGCCATGGCGGTGGCGGGTTTTTTCTTACTGCCACGCGATACCTACCATGCGCTGAAGGGCCTGAGCGGACCCACTGGGACGAGTGCGCTGGCACCCCAGAAGCCGGAGACTGCCTGGCAGGAATGTCGCGAGGGTGAGCCCAGCAGGTTGGCCGTCTTGCTCACAGACCCGAACTCTGCCTGGACCGGTATCCAGCACGCGCTGGAGACCATGGGCATCCCCTTTGTGATCACCGATGATGCCGCCCGAGCTGTGAAGCATCGGGTGGTACTGGTCTACCCGATGATCTCGGGCAAGCTGCTTGATCGCGAGAAGCAGGAGGCGCTGCGCCAGCATGTCAAAGACGGAGGTTGCGTGCTCGCCACCCAGGTACTGGGAACTGACCTGAAGGACCTCTTCGGCTACACGGAGGTGCAGGAGGCCCGCGCCCACTATGAGGTGAAACTCTCCGCCGACCATGCGCTCACCAACTGGCTGCGGGATGAAAGCGAGCGCACGGTGCGCCTGGGCAATCCAGAGCGGCCGCAGTCCTGGATAGGCACCCAGTACTACACGGAGCCAGCACAGGTGCTGGCCACCTTTCAGGATGGCAAGGCTGCATGGATTGCCAAAGAACATCCCGGTGGTGGACTGGCCATGGCGCTGGGCTTTGACCTCGGTTTCTTCATCCTGAAAGCCCAGAACGACCGTGATGACGACGCCTCGCGGAGCTATGTGAATGCCTACGAGCCCTCCGTGGATGTGTGGCTGCGTCTCATCCAGCACCTCTACCGGAAGCGTGAACCGCTCGCGGTGACCGTGGGCACCGTGCCGGAAGGGAAAAGCATCTCCGCCGTACTCTCCTTTGACATCGACTACGTGAAGTCCATGACGAACATGATCGCCTACCGCGATCTGCTCGTGAAGCATGGGGTGCCTGCCACCTTTTTTATCCAGGCGAAGTACTACCGTGACTTCAATGACAGCGGCTTCTTCAATGATGAAACGGTGGGCCTTCTCCGCGGCCTGCAGCAGAGCGGTATGGAGATCGCCAGTCACTCCGTGGCTCACACAGATGTCTTCGCGAGCCTTCCTCCAGGCACGGGCACGGAAGCCTATCCGGACTATCAGCCGCGCGTGAAGGGGAAGGGAGACACGCGCAATGCCTCCATCCTCGGAGAGATGCGCGTGAGCAAGTACCTGCTGGAGAGCATTACCGGCGCCCAGGTGCATTCCTTCCGTCCCGGCTACCTCGCGTGCCCTCCCAGTCTCCCACAGGCGCTTGAGGCCTCCGGTTATCGGTACAGTTCCTCTGTCACTGCAGGGAACGTCATGACCTACCTCCCATACCGGAAGAACTACAATCGCGAATACGCCGCTTCGACTGGAGTGATCGAGTTTCCCGTGGCGGTGGAAGATGAGCACTTGCCCCTGATGGATCAGCGTGTGCAGGGTGCCATGGACCTTGCGAACCAACTCGCTCAATATGGGGGCACCTTCGTGGTGCTCAGCCACCCGGATGTCATCAGCCACAAGCACCGCTTCGTGGACCTCATCCTGCCCCGCTTGAAACCGATGGCGTGGATTGGCACTATTGGCCAGCTTGGCGACTGGTGGAGTGCGCGCAGCCAGATGAAGATCGATGTCGCCCAGCGAGCGGAGAAACAGATTCACCTTTCCATCAATGCTCCGGTAGCCATCAAGGGTGTCACCTTGCAGGTGCCGGCCTCATGGAAAGCATCTGACGCCCGTCCATTGCCCCATGGCGCCACCTTGCAGGAGGGGCGGTTGTTCTTTCCCGAACTGCAAGGGGCGGTTTCAGTGACCCTGCAGGAGGAGTGACTATGCTGCGTGCTTTTTTCCCTCCTGAGGGAATGGCCGCAAAAGAACGCAAAGAAACCTCAGGAAGTCGGGTTTCCTGACCGGACTGATCGGTGGGTTTCCCACCCCGCCTCTCCCATCGGAGCAACAGTGCATGAGCATACGGGGTGCTTGGAGTGCTGGAGCTTGCTCCAGCATTCCAAGTGTTTTGCCCAACATGCGACATGGCAGGCACGTTTTCAGGAACTGCGTGAGAAAGGGCGCCAGGATGTAGACGTTCTCACGTCAAACTCGCCTATTTCTTCTCCGCCTTCTTCACCTTCTCCACGAACTTCGCGGGTTCCTTCTCGAAGTCTTCGATGCAGCTCTTGCAGCAGAGATACACATCGGTGCCGCCGTGGCTCACCTTCACAGGCTTGCCCATTTCGCCGAGCGGTTCATCAGAGACCACACACTTGGTGAGAGGGTAGGTCGCAGGCACGCCGGTGGGTTTCTTGTCCTCTGCGTGCGTCAGGCCGACAGTGAGGAGCAGAGTGGAGAGAAAAGTCAGGGTAAGCTTCATAGGACTGGGGCAGGTTGGTGATTCAGGGTGCAACGAACGATTCGCCGCCGCGAATAGAAGTACGTCTGACATCGCATGATGAGAGGCGGCTTTTCCCTGTATCGAAGGGAGAGGGTGACGATTCTCAAGGTGCGCATGGTTTTTCCCATGAACCCCCCGCCAGACTTTCCACAGGTATTGACCTTTATGCCTGCCCGATAGTCACCACCGGGCTCCGTTTATGAGGACATTTATTTTTTTCCTTTCTTCCTCCGGAACCCTCGACACGCAAAGACCCAACCCTTAACGTATATTATATCACACCATATGAAGGCCTTGCTCGCATCCCTCGTCTCCCATGTCCGTCATGTGCTGCCAGCGGCCGTGGTCACCATGGCCGTCTGCTCCTGCCAGAGCCCGGACCTGAATACCAACATCGTGCCCACCCGTACGGTGCCCATCTCCACCTACTCGAAGACTTCGACAGCCTTCAATGTCTACCGCTCCACGGAAGACGGCTACAGCGTGTGGGACGTGCGTCTGGGCAAGAGGAAGCCTTTCCTGCCTGACTTTGGCAATCCTCCACCCTGGGGCGTGCGCCCGCCGCAGATGGGTCGCTCCTATCGTGTGGTCGATGTGATTCATGATGGCTGGCGCTACAAGATGGATGACGGCAGCATCTGGGCCATCCAGTCCCCCTATCGCAAGGATGCCCGCCGCAAGATTGATCACGGCACGCTCATCTATCCCGTCGCCGTGGACAGCGAATACCTCACCGCTGTCATCGCCACGGGTCCGGATGAAGAAAGCGCCATGGTCGCCTGGATCGAGCGTTGATATCCCAAGTCCAAGCTTCATCGAGTCTTCTTCAAAGCTGGAGCGTCGTGGCCTGAGAAAGGTCAGACGCTCCAGCTTTCTTTTGGCTTGAGGGGATGGGCGCAAAAACTACAGGAAGTCAGGCCTCCTGACCGGACATTGGCCGGTGGGTTTTCCAGCCCACTGTGCCCGACGGAGGTGCCTCAGAGCGAGCCCTGCTGTCACCCTCGCAGAAAGTCCTGCATCCCTACCCAACCGGAGTCACCGCCTGGCGCGAATTCCGTGCGTCCATGGCAGACCCTGGCACTGCGCGCTCTTGTGCATCCATTCTCCCTGGAAGAGAGAAAATACCCCTCGCTTCCCCCAGATGAAATCGAAGACCTCCCGCAAGCCCTTCGTCATCCTGCGTCGTTTCACTTCCCTGTTGCCCATGCGATATCGCTGTGCGGCACTTTTGTTCAGCACCGTCTTTCTCTTCCCCTTCATCCTTCTTGCCATGGGGGTGGGCGTCCTCGTTTCCGCGTTGCTGGAGGGCGTTGCCACGTTGAGCCGGTGGGCGGCGGATGCTGCGGGACTTTCATCACGGGCGAAGTTGCAGGACCTGCCACGCTCATCCGCCAGTGCGCCTCCTCTCCAGAGCTGAGTGCGGCGTGGCCGTCAATCAAGGAACCCGGTGATGGGCTGCTCCGGAGACCGAACCCGATTTGTGGTGATTAAAGGAAAGAAAACACTTGTCACTTTGGTCGCCCTGCGTAGTCTCTCCGTCTCGTTTTTGAGCGGGGCATTAGCTCAGTTGGTAGAGCGTCTCAATGGCATTGAGAAGGTCAGCGGTTCGAATCCGCTATGCTCCACCACTTTAGAAAAGAAAAGTGGTGGAGAATGCCTTCAGCCGAGCAGGTCCTTGATGGGTGTCCCATTGCGTACCAGCATCACGGGACGACCAGTCGGGGTCTGGTATTCCTTCTTCGGGTCGATGCCGAGCGATTGGTAGAAGGTCGCCGCCACATCCTCTGGCGAGATTGGCGTGTCCTTGGGACCTTCTCCCTTGGAATCCGACCCGCCGAGGACCCGCCCCCCCTGGAGGCCGCCGCCCGCGAAAAGGCAGCACATGGCACGCGGCCAGTGATCGCGGCCAGCGCGCGGATTGATGGTGGGGGTGCGACCGAACTCACCGGTGACAAACACCACCGTGGACTCCAGAAGGCCCCTGGCATGCAGCGTGAGGAAGAGCCCGCTGAGCCCCGCGTCCAGCGAGGGAAGCTTCTGGGACTTGAGCACCCGGAAGTTGTCACTGTGTGTGTCCCAGCCATCGAGATTGACCGTGACGAAGCGCACCCCGGCACCGATGAGCCGCGTTGCCAGCAGGCAGCTTTGCGAAAAGGCATCGGTGCCAAAGAGGCTGGTGATCGAGGCGGACTCCTTGCTCAAATCAAAGGCATCGCGCGTCTTGTCTGAGCGCATCATGGCATAGGCCCGCTGGCTGAATTGGTCCATGCCCGAGAGCAGCTTGTCCTTCTGGGCAAAGTCGCCGAAGGCAGCGTCATAGCGCTTGAGCATGTCCTGTCGGCGATCCACATCGGCGAGCGTCACGCCATTGCCCAGGGTGAGGCCGCGCACACGGAGGGGCTTCCCAGCTTGGGGGACGGGGCCGGTCTCAAAGGGGCCGTGCTCCACACCCAGGTAGCCCGTGGTGTACCCGCTGTCCGTGGGAATGGCGACAAAGGGTGGCAGGTCTGCGGGTGCCGTGAGTTCCTTCGAGACGACCGCGCCATAGCCGGGGTAGCGCAGCGCTGGTATGGGACGGTTGCCGGTGCCGAGGAACTGCACACCGAGCTCATGCGCCGCGAGATTGTGGCTCACCCCGCGCAAGATCACATACTTGTCCGCGCACTGGGCCAGCTTCGGCAGGTGCTCGCAAATGCGGATGCCGGGCACTGCGGTGGCGATTTCCTTGAACTCACCCCGATGCGTGTCCGGGGCATCCGGCTTCAGGTCAAAAGTGTCCATGTGGCTCGGTCCACCGCCGAGGCGTACGAAGATGGCGGCCTTCGCCCTGGCCGTGGCCTGCACGGCATTGTCACCACCCATGGCGAGGTACTGAGGCAGGCCCAGCCCGATGCCGGCAAGTGCGCCGACTTGTAGAAAATCACGCCGCTGGATTCCAGATGAGTTCAGGAAGTTCATCGCTGGTGATGGTTTGGAGTGGGGTTTGGAGATCAGTGATTCACCGTGAACTCGCGGGTATTCAGCATCACCCACAGGAGGTCACGCACGCCATCGAGGGGATCCGAAGCCGCCGCGATATCGGTCCGTGCTTGGTGCATCTCCGCTGCGGTTGGGGGACGGCTGACGGTGCGTAGAAACACTTCGCTGATGATGCCGTCCAGCTTGTCTGCCGCCGGGCTCACGGATGGATTCGCTGACCGCAGTTCCGCAATCCATGAGGGCGTGCTTCCCTGTTGTCCCTCAATGCGTGCGAGCAGATCGGGGTCATTCCGTGTGTAGAGGGACTGAAGCAGGGTCGGTGTCGTCGTGCGTTCACAGTCGCAGTTCGTCTCACGCATGGGCTTGCCAAAGGTGGTGAGCGCATAGTCCGCGAGATTGCGGTTCCCAATGACATCGCCGAGGCCGAACGCCGCGATATTGGGGCCGATTTGGCGCTCGGCGACCTCAATCAGCAACGCCTGTTGGCGTGAATTCGCGGTCGTCGCCATGGTCATGGCATCCAGCAGCACTTCCGCGGGAAGACGGCGTACCACAAAGCGGCTGAAGTTTTTCTCGTCGAGCTCATTGGTGGCATTTGGCTTCCAGCTCCGCTGATAGGTGTCGCTCGTGAGGATGGCACGATGGAGTTTCTTCATGTCGTAACCAGACGCTACGAATCCCTCTGCCAGGTGCTCCATCAACTCGGCATTCACCGGGGGATTGGCGAGATTGATATCGTCCGCCGGATCCACCAGCCCGCGATGGAAATAAGCCGCCCACACCCGATTCACGAAGGCACGTGCAAAGAAGGGATTGTCCTTTGCCCGCAACCACTGCACCAGGGGCTCGCGAGGATCCGAGTACTCTTTGATGAGCACCTGGTCTCCACCGAGAAGCTTCGGTGTCAGCACGCGTCCGGAATACGCCTGCGCATTCGGCCTTGCGATGGTGCTGCGCGGAGACCGCGTCGTGATGTACACCTCGTGAATGGGGAAGACTTCACCGGCATCAATGCGCCGGCGAATCTCCGTGCTCTGGGCGTCACGTGCCTGCATCATATTGCCACCACCCGCAGCGGCGCGGAGTTCCTTGGTGGCTGTCACGAAGTTCACCTCATTGTCGCGCCGGATGTCGCTGTCATACCGCACCGGCTCAAAGAACGCCTGGAACTGCACGTAGTCCGCCTTCGTCCACTGGTCGAAGGGATGCTTGTGGCACTGCGCGCACTCGATGCGCACCCCGAGGAACGCGTGGGCAAAGGCCAAGGCGCGGTCCTCGGGCTTCTGCACATTCTTGCGTGCCCAGAAGTAGGGCATGGTCTCGCGTAGCGCGAAGTCAGCGCGGTTCTCGCTACGCAGGTAGGAGGCCATCTCCAGCGCATAGTCCTTGTAGGATTGCGTGGGAGAGCTGCGGCTGGTGGCAAGGACGATGCCTGCGACGATCTTGTCGTACGGCTCATTCTGTTTCACCCGGCGGTAGATCCATTCCCACCATTGGCGGGCGAACTCGCCATTCAGGTCGGTCACGTTCTCGGAAAAAATCTGCCGTGCACTGTTGCCGGTGAAATCACACAACTGGGTGGCCCACCACGCTGCGTGACCGGGCGAGTTGAGCAGGGCGTCAATCTTCTGCGTACGTTTATCCGGTGACTTGTCCGCGAGAAAAGCGGTCACCTCTGCAGGAGTCGGCAATGTACCCGCCACATCCAGGCTCACCCGACGGAGGAACTCCGCGTCCGTACAAAGCTCCGAGGGCACGATGCCGAGCTTGCGAAGCTTGGTGACCACGAGTTCATCCACCTTCGTGGGTGCAGGCACCACCGGATACTTCGTATCCACAAGCTCGCTCACCGGAAGCATCACTGGAATGGGGGTGACACCGTTGTCGTAGAACGCGACCACATGCGTGTCACCGCGGGTTTTGCTCTCCACGAGTCCTGTCTCAGAGATGCTGGCCACGGCATCGTCGTTCGAGCGAAACCGTGTGAGCCGCGTGACATCCTCAATCCTGCCATTCTTCCAGTACGCAATCACCTTGAGCTGGGTCTTCTCGCCTGCTTTGGCAAAGACGATTTCGCGCGGAGAGACTGCCAGCCGCTCAAACTCGCCAGTCTCCGCAGGATCATCCTCCGCTCCGCTGGCAATCCACTGCACCAGCATCTGGTGTTCCCAGGAGTCCTTCTTGAAGCGTTCCTTCCCTTTGTGCTTCATCTGCACGGTGGGTTTCATCACCAGGAGACTCTTTGCAGGCTCCTGTAGATTCACACGCACCTCACCCTCGCCGCCGTCGGTATCTTGAGTGAGTTGCCTGAGGTCTGCCTCGAAGTCATAGCCAAAGAGCGAAAGCTGGAATCCACCTTGCCCGGCGAAGGAGCCATGACACTCGCGCGAACTGCACCCAGCTCGACTCAGCAGGGGAATGATGTGTCTGCGAAAGCTTGGCTCCTTCACGGGAGTCGCCCCGATTTCCACTGTCTCCTGTGCAACCGCAGTCGTCATTCCCAACGCCATGCCCGCGAGGCAGAGGGAATAGCGGGTGAGGGGCGATGTTCTCATGGGTTGCCTTTCTTCAGGCCCCGCGAGTGATTCGCAGGCGTCTATTTCGCGGTTTTCTTGGTGGCGGCAGCTTTCGCATTGCGCTGAATCTCCGCCTCCGCGGCCTGTGCCAGTGCAGCCTTCTGGCTCTCGTTGAGAATGCCATCCAGCTTGCTCAAGAACTGCTCCTCCATGTCCTGATTCTTCTCCTCCTGGATGCGCTTCCGCGCTTCGGGATCTGCTTTGATGGAAGCGAACTTGTCCGCGTACACGATACCTGTCTCCTCTGATGCGGCTGCGTAAACGGCATTGATCTTTTCGATGAGCGTTTTCTGCTCCGGCGTGAGGATCGTGGCAATCTGCTCGCGCATGCGTGCCGTCGCTGCATCCATGGTAGCGCGCGCCTTCTCGCGCTGTTCCGCAGTCACACTGGTGTCGGATTTGGAGAGGCTGCGTGCCGCCTTCACCGATTCATCGTTGCCCATATCGCTTTGCGCCTTCGCGATTTGTTCCGCTTGGGCATCCGTGAGCTGCAAGGTGGCGTTCAGCCCGGGAATGAAAGGAGGGACAAAGCCTCGCTTGGGAGAAGACCAGAAGGGGAACCCGCTCAAGTCAGCACGCTTCAGTTTCGACTCCGCGCCCAGTGCAGCGAGCGTGGTGCATCCGACCAGGAGCAGAGTGAGGAAGGAACGCGTTTTCATAACCAGGCAGACTGCGGGGTGGGTGGTTAGGCAGCAGGCCCGGGTACGGCCGGACCTCGCTAGGGTATCGCATCTACAACGCCCCGCTTTGCCTAAAATTGCAAAATAGAAATATTTGGGTGCAAGGCTGCCAGTCAGCCCCCCGAAGAGCTTTGTCGTTGGATGCCTCTTCCCCCAGACGGTGGAATGGGACCTTAGAGCATTCCCTTGAGCTTCACCCAGACCAAATCCGCGATCTTCTGCTGCCCTTCCGCGGTTGGGTGAATCTGGTCGGCCTGGTTCAGTTTTTCATCTCCACCCACGCCTTCCAGCAGGAAGGGCAGGAGCTCAATCTTCTGCGCATCCGCGACCTTCGGGAATACTGCCTTGAAGGCCTCGACATACTTCGGCCCCATATTGTCCGGCATCTGCATGCCTGCGATGAGGATTTTCAGAGCGGGATTTTTCAGCCGCGCCTTCTCGATGATGCCAGTGAGATTCTTTTCCGTCTGCTCCGGGGATATCCCGCGTAGGCCATCATTGCCGCCCAACGCGATCACCAGTACGTCCGCACCCTTCTGACCGAGCGCCCAATCAATTCTTCTCAATCCACCCGCAGTCGTGTCACCACTCACCCCGGCATTCGTCACTTCAAAGGCAAGCCCTGACTCATCCACCTTCTTTTGCAACAATGCCGGATATGCCTCATGACGCTCCAGTCCGAAGCCAGCAGTAATGCTGTCCCCAAGGACAACGATTCTCTTCTTATCTCCGTCCGAGGCATGCGCGGGTGAAAGCGAAGCGCTCGCGCCGAGTCCTGACATCAGCAGTCCAAGCATCAGCCATCTCATCCATGTCATCCCAAAGCGTAGAAGCACCACCCACGGCTGTCAAACCACCCATCCTGGAGATCCGTGGGCTGACCAAAGTCCACCGTACTGCCCGCCATGAGCTGACCGTCCTGCGCGACATCCATCTCACGCTGGATGCAGGGGACACCCTCGCCGTCACCGGTCCCTCCGGCAGTGGCAAGACCACCCTGCTGGGGCTCTGCGCCGGGCTGGATGATGCGACCGCGGGCTCCATGAAACTCGACGGTCATGCCCTCGAACATCTCTCCCAAGATGCCCGTGCTGCCCTGCGCAACAAACTGGTTGGCTTCGTCTTCCAGAGCTTCCAGCTCATCCCCACGCTCACCGCAGTGGAGAATGTCCTGGTCCCGCTCGAGCTGCGCGGGGAAGTGGGGCGTCAAAAAGATGCTGAAGCCCTGCTGAGGGAAGTGGGGCTGGGCGACCGGCTGGACCATTACCCCACCCAGCTTTCCGGGGGTGAGCAACAGCGCGTGGCCCTGGCTCGCGCGTTCATTCACCGTCCCAAGATCCTCTTCGCCGATGAGCCGACTGGCAATCTTGATGCCGCGACCAGCGAGCCCATCGTGGAGATGTTGCTCCGTCTGAATCGCGAGTCGGGCACCGCACTCGTCCTGGTCACTCATGATCCCGGTCTGGCCGCGAAGGCCCGGCGCGTGATCAAGATGAGCGGCGGAACCGTCATCGCGGAGGCACAAAATGCCGTCTGATCCCCGTCCGCTTCCATCCAGCCTCCTGGGGGCTCTGATTCATCCGTGGACCTGGCGCATGGCCTGGCGCGACAGCCGGACGCAGCGGCTTCGCCTGCTCATCTTCTCGCTGGCCATCGTATCCGGCATCGCAGCTCTCGTGGCGATTCACTCGCTGAAGGCCAGCGTGGAAACTGGCATCGAGTCGCAGGCGAAGGAACTCCTCGGCTCCGACCTCCAGGTGTCCTCGCGGCGTCCCATCACAGACGAAGACGCGGCCAGGCTCTCGAAGCGCGCCACCCGCACCACGAGAGAGGTCGCCTTTCCTTCAATGATGACCTTCCCGGGGGGCGCAGCGCGGCTCATTTACATTCGCGCCCTGGACGGAGAGTTTCCATTCTATGGAAAAATCGAAACGCTGCCCGAGGAAGCGTGGCAGCGACTGCCTCATGAGCCCGGCGTTCTGCTGGATCCCTCTTTGCTTGAGCAGTTCAAGGCAGCGGTGGGCGACGAAGTCGAACTCGGCAGCCTCCGTCTGAAAATACTTGGAGTCATTCACAAGGCACCGCCGCGTACCAGCCGCTTCAGCGCCTTCGCTCCTGAGGCGTATGTCCGTCTTTCCGACGTTCGCCAGAGCGGTCTCACCGGGGGTAACAGCATGGTCACCCAGCTCCTCCACCTGGAAATTCCCAAGGCACCGCCCTCGAAGGAACTGAAGGAGACCATTCAGCGAGATTTCCCGGACAGGGCCTGGCGGCTCGAGACGCCTGAAGATCGTCGCGAAACCCTTGGTGACGCACTCGACCTTTTTCAGCGATACCTCGGGCTGCTCGCGCTGGCGTCACTGGCGCTCGGCGCACTCGGTGTGGCAGGTGCTGTGCAATCGCACATCAGCCGCCGCGTCCCCACCATCGCCATCCTTCGCTGTCTCGGGGCTCCGCGCCAGCTGGCTGCCGCTGTCTACATCGCCCAGACCATGGCCCTGGGATTTCTGGGTGCCATCCTTGGCGCGGGCATTGGCATTGTCCTGCAAATTGGAGTGCTGCGTTGGTTCGGTGACAGCCTTCCCGTTAGCATCGACCCGGTGCCCGAGTGGGGGATTGTCCTTCGCACCACCCTAGCTGGCTTTGCGGTGTGCTGTGGGTTCGCACTCATTCCTTTGCTGAAAATCCGCCGTGTCTCACCCGCTGCTACGTTGCGCAGCGGAGCCACGCTTCCCGGAAACAGCCTCCGCGTGGTCCCGGTGTATCTGTTTGTTACCGCCTTGCTGGTGGTGCTTGCCCTCACCAATGACCCGGACTGGCCGCGCGCCATGGCGCTCGTTTTGGGACTCGCCTGTGCCTTCGCTCTCACTGTGGGTGTCGCCGTAGTGCTCATGGAGAGTGCGCGCCGCATCGTCCGGCCGCGCTGGGCCTACCTGCTGCGGCAGGGCATTTCGAATCTCCATCGTCCGGGCAATCAGACGCTGCTCTTCCTGCTCTCGCTTGGTCTCGGCACCTTCCTTCTGCTCACCATTCTCCTCGCGGGGAATTCTCTCCAGCAGCGTCTCGATCTCACGCACTCCAGTGAGAATCCCAACCTCTACCTGGTCGACATCCAGGCTGATCAGGTCGATGGCGTCACCTCCTTGGTGAAAAGGCACAACCTTCCCGTGCTGGAAGGCGCGCCCATGGTCACCATGCGCGTCCAGGCCATCCGCGGTGTGCCCGTTGGCAAGGTGAAGGGCCTGCCCCGGTGGATCGCCAATCGCGAATTCCGCTCCACTTATCGGGATTATCTCAACTCCAGTGAATCCATCACGGCGGGCGAGTGGCACAAGACCATCCCCGATCCTGGTGGGCCCATCCCACTTTCTCTTGAGGAGAAAATCGCAAAGGACATGCTCGTGAATGTTGGCGACACCATGACGCTGGATGTGCAGGGGGTCTCTTTGGAGGCGCGTGTCACCAGCTTGCGCAAGGTTGATTGGGGCCGGTTCAACCTGAACTTCTTCATGATTTTCCCGCCCGGTGCTCTGGAGGGCGCACCAGGTTTCCATGTGGTCACCACGCATGCACCGGACGCTGCCGCCTCAGGGAATTTGCAGAAGGCGCTGGCGGCGGAGTTCGGCAATGTCTCGTGCATCGACCTCGCTCAGATCCTGGAGACTGTCCGCAGCATGCTCTCGCAGATCTCGCTCGTCGTCACTCTACTAGGCAGCTTCACCCTCATTGCGGCGCTGCCCATTCTTATTGGCACCCTGCTCAATGGTCGGGATGTCCGCCTGCGCGAAAGCGTCCTGCTGCGCACACTTGGCGCGTCTGCGAGGCAGGTGCGCATCATCCTCACCATCGAATACGCCACGCTCGGTCTTCTCTCCGCGCTCACTGGCACGCTGCTGGCTGCAGGGGCCAGCGCCGCCCTCGCCACGTACGTCTTCAAAACGCCGCCCTACCCCGATGTGAGTCTTCTCATCACGGCCTTCTTCATCACGACCATGGTCTCCATCCTCGGCGGCCTCGCTCTCAGCCGCGGTGTATCGAATCATCCGCCGCTTGAGGTCCTGCGCCACACGTGATGCCGGATAGGAACGGGCCCAATGGCAGCTCCCAAGAATAGGATTGCGGTGCCTGAGCATTTTTGTCAGGATCGAGTCTCAACAACCACATCCGACCATGGGACTGCTTGATGACCTTGGAAAAGAAGTGATGAACAGGGCGCTCGGGGGCACGACCGGGGCGGGCGCTAGCGCTACGGAGGTGAACTGGGTCCAACTCGGCATCGCGCTGCTGGAGAAGTTTGGCGGGCTGGACGGCTTGATGGCGAAGTTTCAACAAAAGGGCTTCGGAGACCTCATCGCCTCCTGGGTGGGCAAAGGGACAAATCTGCCCATTTCCCCCGACCAGATCGCGCAGATCCTTGGCAAGGGGAACGTGCAGGACGTGGCAGCCCAGGCGGGCACGGACGCTGCAACGGCGGCGCATGGAATTGCCCAGGTGCTGCCAGGACTCGTTGACAAACTCACTCCAGATGGTCAGCCTGTGGGTGGCGATGTCCTTCAGCAGGGCATCCAGGCCCTGCTGGGCGGCAAGCTGGGGGATCTTGGCAAGCTTTTCAGCTAGGCGGCGTACCATCATTCCCTCAACCCAATTCACCACCACGCACGATTCTGATGATCATGAAATACGCATACGCCACCACCCTGCTTCTCCTGGCTGCCACCTGCGGAGTCCAGGCCGCGAAGGATGATGAAAAGCTCCCAGCGATCCCGGGCGACGGAAAGGGCCGCTATGGCGTCTACACCTTCGCTGATGCCAAGGCAGAAGCCACCAAGCGGAAGAAACCCATCGCGATGATCGTCCAGAACGATCGCACTGAAGAGGCCGCGGAAAAGAATGCGATCCTCAAGGCCTACTGGGGCATTGAAAAGGATGCCACGATGGTGATGGTGACCTCCCGCCTCATGGTCGAGGCCAAGAGCCGCTTCACCCCTGAGTCTCTCGAAGCGCTCAGCAGTGCGGAAGCGGGCAAGGCTTTGCCCCGGCTGGTGGTCATGAATTCAGATGCCACCGTCCCCCTCGGGGTGATGAGCGCGGAGCAGATCATGGCGGCTGATGAAAAGGCCTTCAAGGAGTTCGGCAAGAAGATGGAAGACGCGAACAAGAACCCCTCTGGCTCCAAGATCACGCTTACCCCCACCGGTGCCAAGCCTGCTGCACCAGCGACTCCGGCAGCTACTGCTCCCGGTGCCGCCCCTGCTGGTCCCGTGGCCATCAAGGACCCGAAGGCTGAAAGCTGGACCAATGCTGAGGGCAGAGCCGTGCAGATGACTCTGGTGTCGGTGAACGGAACGGAAGCCACTTTCAAGCTGGCTGATGGCCGCTCGCTTCCCCTGGATGTTTCCAAGCTTTCCGACGCTTCCAAGAAGCGCGTGGAAGAGCTGGTCGCTGCAAGCAAGTAAGCGAGGCTGATAGACGCAGATCTTTGATATCACACCACTGGCGGATCTTCGGATCCGCCAGTTTTTGTTTTTAGGGACATCGGAAACGCGCAAAGGTCGCCTGTGGACAACGACATGCGCAGCGAGTGTCGCTGGTCTGAGTTCCCGCTGGGTGGGCTCCGGATCTGGCGCTGATCTCAGCGGATACGGATTCCCTTTTCCCGCAGCCGTTTGACGATATCCGGGCCGTTGTTCTCCCTCAAATCTCCGGGGTCGATTTCCGCGGCGGAGCCATCCTTTTTCTGCACGAACCAGACTTCTACCACGCGGTTTTTCCTATCACGCTTTGTACCGATGGTCACCTGTTCCACTTCCGCGAGGCGGAACCCCTTCACCGTGGGGGAGAACCAGAAGCCGGTAGTCTGTTCGAGTTTTTCGTCATCCAGAATCACTTTGTCCATGGCCAGCATGGGGGCGAAAATGCCTCCGGCGATCAACGCGATTGCGGAGGCGATCAACACCAGCCTGGTAGGCAGGCGCAGACGGTAGAAGATGAATCCCACAACAGCGGCAATGACGGCAACAGCGATGGCCAGCAACGGCACCCAGGTAGGGAAGGTATAAGTCATGAGGGGGACTGGCTTGGCGATGGCATCTCAATCGCTTCACATACTTCACGCCATCCTTCGAACCTCCATTGGTTTGGAAAGCCCTTGCACTGGACCGGCTTCACATCCTGCAGGCGGCAGCTGTTCTTGCCTTCGAGGAAGAAGCAGGAGCCATCCTCCTTGTCGATCAGCGAAAGGTGCCTGCGGTTCGCACTGAGACGCGTGTACTGCTGGATGAAATCAGAAACTTCCATGCTCATGAAGGAGGCAATGGCATCCACCTCTGTGTCTGTCACGATCACATCTCCAGGCCATCGGCAGCAGTTGCCACAGCGCTGGCACAGGTAGGTGACGTTGGGATTGTCAAGCGACATGCAGGGGTGGGGGACTTTTCGGTTTTACGTGGCGGGGAGTCCAGTAGAGTACCCCGGTGTCTGTGATTGCAAGATTTCCCCGGCCTGATCCGAAGCCCAATCCTCTGGGCCTCGAACTCACGCTGCACTCGGAGGAATCGCGCATTGAGCACGAGGAGAGTCTCGCATGGATCCGCTGGATCTTCCAGAGCATCCGCGCCCGCCGGGAGTCCATCGTCTTCCGGACCGTGGCCACGAACCGCGAAGGGGTACTGGCGGACTGGCAGGACTTTGCTGTTCAAGTCTGGTACCCCGCGCTCGCACCCGGATTATTGCGAGCCTGGAAGGCGGCCCACGCGGAGGACCTCGAAGGATTACTGGACGCGGGAAAGGAACTCGGCGCCACGTTGCCGGAAGACGTTCGTGAGTCGAGCGCCGCAGCCGGAGAGCTTTTGCTGAAGGCCACGCATGGCGCGAAGTATCCCGGTGTTCTCGGCCGCATGCGCCAGGCTCTCACCCAGGAGCCCATCGATCCGCATCTCGCCATGGTCTGGGCCTCCGTGGCAAACCTTTTCCATGTGCCGCCGCTGGATGTGCTGGCGGAGTACCTGCGTGAGGAGTGGCTCACCGCCCTGCGCGAGCACCCCCAGCTTCACGAGCCACAAGGCCCCTTGTGCTTCTCTGCCATGGCGCACCGCGCCCTGCGTGAAGGGGGCATGATGGGGATGTCCGGCACGACGGAAGGACAGTAAGTGGTGCGACGGTGGAGGGATTCCACCTCGGAAGGAATGACCACAAAAGAACAGAGAGGACGCAGAGAAGAATGGGACGGGGGCGTGGCTACGAACGGTGTTGATGTGACGCTGCGGTATCAAAAATCGCAAAGCAGCAAAGCAACTCAAGGAGGTTAGGCCTTCCGGCCTGACAGTGGGCGTTGGGTCTTCTGACCCGACAGCAGCAACTCCAATCTGCCGGACCAACATTTCAAGACCTGCAGGGCCTGTGATTCACATGACCGTGGTTGCTCTGCTACTTTCGCTGCTTTGCGATTCCACTAAATGCACGCCAGACGCTCTCGCAATCCCACTGTCCTACCGGCGCACCGCTCACTGTCGCACCGGCTACCACCTCGCGGGTCCACCCATCGCGCGTCGCGCATCGGGAAAGTCTCCCGTCGCATAGCCCACGGACACTTCCATTTCTCCATGCAAGGACAGGGGATCTTCGCCTGCCTTCTTTTCACCCAGGGTGTAGCTGCCTTCATCGCTGACCTTCTGCGTGGCGCACTGGGAAAGGCATGCTGCAACGAGTGTGATCATCGCCAGTCGCAGCACGCGCATGCGGGTAAGGAACGAAGCAGCCATGCGTATCGGTAAGCCTGAACGCTTCTGGGCGCAAGCCTGCCCACATGTCTGCCGTTGCCCTCATCGTTCACCGCCCTCCAGCACCAACCTTTTGCGTTCCTTGCGTTCTCTTGCGGCCTCTCTCTCAGGCACATCAATTCAAATGCGCAGGAAAACCTTCTGCCGCCATAGCCACCAGCAGAGCAACCAGATCACCGCCAATACGCCAAGCCGGCTCATCATGGGGCCGTACGGCCCGGTGAACCAGTCCGCACCGAGATGCCGCGCCAGGGTTTCGCGGATCCACCCTCCGCTGAGTTGGAACAGCAGGTACACCGTGATGGAATTCATGCCCACCACCGTGAGAGGCATGGCCCAGCGCTTCCAACCCTTGATGTCCATGACCGCATAGAAGGCTGCCAGCATCAGGATCACAATGCCGCCGCTCCACAGAGTCCATGATGGCGTCCAGATGCGCTTCACGATGGGACATACGAAGATGCCTGCCACCAATCCGGCTGCCATCAATGCTACGCCGGCGACCACCAGCACGCGCAGCTTTGTCCTGGAGCTGTCCTTGCGACGCAGCCGCTCGCCGCAGATCAATCCCAGAAGCATCGTCACCAGGGACGGCACGAAGTTCAGCGTCTGGTATCCGCCGCCTCCATACACATAAGGTTCGGTTCGCGGAAAGAGATTGAGAAACCAGCGGTCAAAGGTAGCGGCTGCGTTCACGTGAGGATTCCATTTTGCGAAGAATCCGGAGAGCACATCATGGGGCTGCATCCACTTGATGGTGCTGGCCGCAGGAGGGGGAGATGCTGGCCAGCAAGCGAACAGGGCCCAATAGATGATCAACAGACCTGCCCCGATGCAGATTTGCCACCTTGTAGAAACACGCGTGAGAAGAATCAGGAAAAAATACCCAAGGCCAATCTGGGCCAGCACGTTCGTGAAGCTCCAGTTTGTGAGCTTGCTCCAGTTCGAAGCGAGCAGCACGCCAAGCAACACCAGGACGAGTGCTCGTACTGCGGCATGGCGCAGGATGGCACCCCATGAATCTCCGCGTTCCAGCCGCTTCGCTGTGGAGAATGCCGCTGCCACTCCCACCATGAACATGAAGGCTGGCTGGATCATGTCCCACAGCACACCACCAGCCCAGGCCACATGGTCAAACCAAGGAGCCACCGTGGCCCAGCCACTGTCGGGGAGGTTCTTCGCCACTTCAGGAATCCCGAGAGACCCGGAAGCCATGAGCACCATGATGAAGCCGCGATAGCCATCCAGCGAGGCGAGGCGTCCGGAGGAGGGGGCGGCACTTGGAGCCGGGGAAGAGGCGGAAGGTGCGGTCATGCGCGGGAACCTGGTGTGCGATGGGATGTCGGGATCCAAGACGGCGGGAGCCTGCCTCGTCTGTCGCAGACTCCCATCTTTTGATGTGTCTGCTCCTCTGAGCATGCGCTGACAACATCTGACGCATGGCGAATGAAATGCCATTGCATTTCCGGATCACCTGCCCACTATCCGGCTCGATGAAACGCACCGCCGCTCTTCTCGCATTGTTGTTGTCCGCCTCGGCCCATGCCGAGACTCCCAATCTCGCCACCACGCCTCTCCAGCGTCCTGAGCCTGGACCCCAGGCCCGGCATGAAAAGTTCAACGCCGTCTCCAAGGAAGGAAAGGCGGAGCTTGTGTTCCTCGGTGACTCCATCACGCAAGGCTGGGAAGGTGCTGGCAAAGCTGCGTGGGAAAAGACCTGGGCTCCGCTCAATGCGGCGAATTTCGGCATCGGCGGCGATCGCACGGAGAACGTGCTGTGGCGCCTGGAGAATGGCAACTTCGACGGGCTCAAGCCCAAGGCCATCGTACTCATGATTGGCACCAACAACACCGGCCACCAGAAGCCCGACGGCTACCAGAGTCCTGCGAAGAACACCGCGGAAGGCGTGAAGCTCATCCTAGAAAAGCTCAAGGCCAAGGCTCCGCAGGCCAAGATTCTGGTGCTCGCCATCTTCCCCCGTGGTGCAACGCCCGAAGACAAGTGGCGCAAGCAGAACGAGGAAACCAACGCCATCATCAAGACCTTCGCCGATGACAAGACCGTGTTCTACATGGACATCGGATCCAAGTTCCTCGCGACTGACGGCACTCTCACCAAGGAAATAATGCCCGACCTCCTGCACCTCTCACCGAAGGGATACGAAATCTGGGCTGAGGCCATTGAGCCCAAGGTGAAGGAGCTGCTGAAGTAACCTTCGCTTCCTCAAGGACACCATCTCACACCGTACGATGGCGCTGGAGATCCTGGAGCTTGTGGGAGGACTTGCCGAATGCTGGGGCTGGTTCTCGCTGAGCGGCTCGTGTCTGGTGTGGGTGGTGACCTTTGGAAAGGTTTGGCTGGCGGATGATCATCCGCACTGGGCGGGTCTGTTCGGTATCATGCTGCACGTTGCCGTTCTGGTGGTGGTGGCGGTATTCTTCTGGGGATCCGGTCCTGAGCAAAAGGTGAATGCGGGAGGAGATGGGAAGGCCGCCGCTCCTGCGCAGAAGGGTGCTCAGTGATATCCTGGCATCATGACGCATTGCAGGCCCGGATGTTCAACGTTGCTCGTGCACGAATTTTTTGAACGTCGTATTTCTCCGTCTGTCCACTGTGCAGGTTCCGTTTGCAGATAGAAAAAACATCATGCCACTGGATTTCGACTTTGGAGACCTTGGAGATATCTTTACCTCGGGTGACGTGTGGACATGGTTCCAGCTCACTGGTTCATTCCTCGTGTGGCTGGTGACCTTTGGGCAGGTATGGTTGATGGACAGCCACGAGCATTGGTCTGGCTTCATCGGTTTGATGTTCCATGTGGCGTTGATTGCCGGGCTGACGTACAGCTTCGGCGGGAGCGATGTGCAGCACGAAAGGCCGCCGGCTGCCAAGGTGGAGGCTGTCCCGGTCCCCAAGGCCTCGTAGGAAAGAGACAATTATGCCGCTGGATGAGATAGCAGGAGGCTGCGTCGAGGTCATTTTTCGCTTTCTGCTCGAAGTGCTTGGCGAGGGATTCCTGCGGTTGCTGTGGGCCATCTGCCAGTACACCGGCGCGGTGATGGTATGGGTATGCACCTTTGGACAGGTCTGGCCGCTCTACAGACATGAGCACCTTGCAGGTGCCGCGGGGCTGCTGGCATACGCCCTTCTCACCTGGTGGCTCGTGCGGACCTTTTGAGGTTGGCGATTTTCAGGTGGACGTCGTACTCCAGCAGTGACAGAGGCGTATCACCTCTGCATCCATGAAGCTCACTCATCTCCATCTCTGGCATGATACCGTCCCTCACGCGGGGCCGCTGAACATGGCCATCGATGAGGTACTGCTGCGTCAGGCGAAGGAGCCCTGGTTGCGCTGCTACTCCTGGAGCGAGCCAAGCGTGAGCATCGGGTTCTCGCAGGACCCCGTGGCACTCGCCGCAACGCTGCCTCCGTTCCCTGTGGTGCGTCGTTGGACGGGTGGGGGAGTCGTGATTCACGATGGCGACTGGACCTACACCCTCATCGTCCCGCGTGATCATCCCTTCTGCGAGCTGCGCCCGGTCGAGACATATCGCCTCATCCACGTAGCGCTCATCGAGGCATTGCAGGGCATCGGTGAGGAAGGGTGCGAACTTCAGCCTGTGAGCACGAGCGAAGGCCGCGGCGTCTGCTTTGTGGAGCCCGCCATGTATGACGTGGTGCGTGGTCCGGACAAGATTGCCGGCGCCGCCCAGCGCCGCAGTCGCATGGGCTTCCTGCACCAGGCCAGCGTGCAGAATGTGAAGCTGCCGCCGGACTTCGGTACCCGCTTAGCTCATGCCCTCGCGGAAAGCGTGACTGATGCGCCACAAGCTGAGGTCGAGTCCATGGTGCTCTCGGAGGCTACGCAACTTGCCAAGACACGATACGGTGCCGCCTCATGGATGGAACATCGCCGTGACCTTGGTGAGCCCATTCCCGGACAGTCTTCGCCATCTGCACCCGCCGCAGTGGCATGAAGTGAGCTGTGAGCCAGGGCATCTGCCACCACACCACCTCATGCGCATCTTCGTCTACGGCACCCTCAAGCGCGGCCTGAGCAACCACGCCTGGATTGCCGGGCAGCAATTCATCGCAGAGGCATGCACGGAACCCGTGTATCGCATGTATGATTGCGGCGGCTTTCCTGGCATGATCGCTGTGGCACAGGGTGGCGTGAGCATCCTCGGTGAAATCTGGGAAGTGGACGAACCTGGAAGGAAGAAGCTGGATATCCTCGAGGATGTGGAAGGCGGCGAGTACGCGCTGGAGCCGGTCCGCCTTGCGGTAGGAGATGGCGTCACCGATGGTGTGATACATCCCATTCCCATCTTCACCTACATCTACAAACGTCCCGTGCAGCACATGCCGGACGCGGGTATGAATTGGAGAAAGTGAATCGGACGCAAACCGGATTGCGATTGACGCGGTTTGGAAAGATCGTCGGGCCTCATCAAGAGGGACTGCAGAAGCCCTTTCACCTTGGTTACTGTGGAGCTCAAGGGAGAGGGAGGCTGGAAATAGCAACGGAGATGGTGTGTCCTCGCTCTGGATGAGGCTTGAGATTGCAATGAGGAGCAAAATAAACCCTCATCGATCATTCTTCCCCATCATATAAATAACTGTAACCTTGTGAGTAGGTCGGAATTTCTATACCCGTATTGAATTGCTTCCCATTGCAGTTTTTTGGACTTTTGCGGAAGAATCCCTCGAATCCTGCAACACGTGATCGTGGGTTATTCTTGTTTGCTGTAGGAGCATCTGTTGGATGAGCGATCGTTTATGGCGGCGCGTTATCCATAGGTCCCTTATTTATGGTAAACAACATTTTATGCAAGTGTACGGAAAATTCGCATTTTGATTCTTGCCATGCGTGGCGTGCCTTGATAAACACAGCGCGCTCCCCCCCAAAAACCGGATTTGGCGAAAACTGAAAAATGGCCAAACGCAGGCCAGCAGGCCGCCAGATCTCCGTCACGTCCCTCAATTTCGTAATGAACTTGCGCATTTTACCCCTGTCGCGGCTTGTCGTGTTCCTGATTGTGGGACTCAGCTTGCAATGTCTGGCCGCTCCTGCCCACGCGCAGACCACGATAAACAAAAGAATCTCCTCCGGATACCTGTACACGGTACTGGTACGGGATGACGGCACTGTCTGGCAATGGGGCTACCCCGCTCCTGCTCCGGTCCAGATAGTAGGGTTGAGCAATGTTATCAGCGTGGCTGCCGGCGACTATTTCACACTCGCGCTGAAATCCGACGGTACAGTATGGAGTTGGAACGGGCCCTCTGCGACACCCGCCCAGGTGACTGGCCTTCCGCTGATTTCGGGGATTTACGCCAGTACGCAGCACGCGGTCGCGGTCGCGCAAAATGGCACAGCGTGGACGTGGGGTGCCAATGGATATGGACAACTTGGAAACGGCACCACTACCAGCAGCAGCAGCCCTGTGCAGGTGAGCAGCCTGACCGGCGTGGTTCAGGTTACAGCAGGGGCCATGCACACCATGGCATTGAAATCCGATGGCTCCGTGTGGGCGTGGGGCTCAAACATGAGGGGAGCTTTGGGAGACGGTTCTACGACCGATAGTACCACGCCTGTGCAGGTGAGCGGACTGAATGATGTGATCTCCATTGCCGCCGGTGGGGGTGATGGTTGGAGCCAGCATTCATTGGCTGTCAAAGATGATGGCACGGTGTGGGCTTGGGGAGCCAACTGGGCTGGCCAGTTGGGCGATGGCTCGAATACGGAGCGGCACACACCGGTGCAGATCACTAGCATCACCGAAGAGGCGGCCGAGGTGGAAGCCGACCGGTCGTGCTCGCAGGTGCTTCTTGTAAACGGAACGTTGTTGGCTTGGGGGCAGAATCAATATGGGCAAGTCGGCGACGGGACGAAAATCAACAGGGGAACTCCTGTGACGGTGGAGAATATAAGTGGGACGACAGCCATGGCTCTGGGGTGGGATCATGCTGCTGGAATCGATGATCAGGGTGTGGTGTTTATATGGGGGCATCGCAACAATTTCCAATTGGGTGACAGCAATGCTCTCCATAGCGTGAAGCCGGTGGAGGTGCCTGGCATCCAAGACGTGACGCAGGCGGAATTGGGAACGTTCCATGCCATGGCACTTAAGTCGGACGGGACTGTATGGACGTGGGGATCCAACGAATATGGGCAACTTGGGATCAACTCGACTATCTCCCGATCGATTCCCGCAGTGCTTCCTAGCTTCAGCAATGTCAAGGCCCTGGCTGGTGGCTACTGGTTCTCACTGGCTGTAAAGAACGATGGCACCGCTTGGGGTTGGGGCTACAATATCAACGGACAACTTGGTGATGGGACCGGAGTGAACAAGCTGGTTCCGACGCAAGTCAGTGGATTGACGAACCTCATTGCGATTGAAGCTGGTGCAGACCATGCCTTGGCCCTCAGGTCGGACGGAACGGTGTGGGGGTGGGGTTACAATGGGTATGGCCAGGTGGGAGATAGCTCGACGACGCAGAGACTCGCTCCTGTCCAGGTGACTGGACTCACTAACGTGGTGGCCATCGCTGCAGATAGCGGCAATCACTCTCTTGCCCTGAAGTCCGACGGCACCGTGTGGGCATGGGGGTACAATGCGAGCGGCCAACTGGGGGATGGGACGACCACCCAAAGAAATGCGCCGGTTCAGGTGAGCGGGTTGACTGATATTGTCGCCATAGCCACGGGAACGTGGCACAGCATGGCTCTCAAAGAGGATGGCACGGTCTACATTTGGGGAGACAATAGCCATGGACAACTCGACGACGGCACCACCACTCCACGTTCGACTCCACTTGCGGTTCCAGGATTGAGCGGTGTCGTGAACATAGGTGCCGGGGGAGTGCACTCATTTGCGCTGAAGGAGGACGGTAGCTTGTGGATCAAGGGGCACACCGCTCACCAGCAGTTGGGCGACGGCAGCATGAATCACCTGGTGCAGGTAGCAGCCGACGGTGTTGCCAATCTCGCCATCAAGGAGTCAGGGACTCTCATCGCGTGGGGCTCAAACGAGTTTGGGGTTTTCGGAGTGAGCGGGCCTACGAATCCTGCTGCCCTCGCTCCCTCGGCAGTTCCAGGGATCTATGCCAGCGTTGCAGCCACAACCATCACAATCGCAAGTCCCGCGAACAACACCTCGGTGCCCCTCGGTACGACGCAAACTGTAACGGCGGACATCACCTCGGCAGGCGCAACACCGGCTGGAGTGTCATTTTTCTACCATGGCATGCTTGTTGGCTCGGACAATTCAGCTCCGTACACGTTCACTTTCACCCCATGGACTTGGGGTAGTTTCGAACTCACTGCTGTAGGAGTGGATAGCGCCGGTGTGTCTTCAGACTTCGCTGCCAAAATCACTCTCGTCACTCCCTATGACAGCGACTCGGACAACCTTCCAGACTGGTGGGAGCAAAAGCATTTCGCCGCGCTCGCTCAATCGTCGGGTGGCGACTCAGATGGTGATGGGCTGACAAATGCACAGGAACTGTCTCTCAAGACCTCTCCTAGTGCTTGGGACACCGACGGAGATGGTTTCTCTGATAGCATTGAGTTCGCGAAAAGCACGGACCCACTCGACAACTTGGACAAACCAACCCTCACTATTGCACAAGCAAAACGGCGAATTGCTTCAGGGTTGCACCAGACGGTGGTCGTCAGGCCAGATGGAACGGTGTGGACGTGGGGTAGCCTGAAAGGGGTGGCCAGTTACTTCGCGTATACTGCAAATAGCTATTGGACGGGAGAAGCTGTAAGGCCTTCCTTTGACAGCGCACCAGTGCAGGTCTCCTCGCTGTGGGACGTGACTGCTGTGGCTGCTGGCCACCATCACAACATTGCACTTAGATCTGACGGTACAGTTTGGGCGTGGGGAAAGAATGCCAACGGCCAACTTGGCGACGGCACCAATACGGATTCGGATTATCCGGTGCAAGTGAGCGGGCTGGCCGACGTGGTGGAGGTGGTGGCAGGTGCATATCACTCCATAGCCATTAAATCCGATGGATCGATATGGTGCTGGGGCGAGAATACCTACGGTCAACTGGGGAACGGAAGCGCCAACGCTAGCAATGTACCGGTCGAGATTCCCAATCTGGCGGGGTTCGTGTCGATTGCTGCAGGACGGTTTGACTCCATGGCTTTGCACGCTGATGGCACGGTGTGGGCATGGGGAACGAATGCCATTGACTCCAATGGAGTCCGTATCTCGTCGCAGGTTCCTGTCCAGATGCCCGTGCTGACAAATGTCACAGCCATTGCATGCGGCGACGCAAGCAATTCCTCGCATGCCGTTGCGATTAAATCGGATGGCACTGTTTGGGTTTGGGGAGACAATTATCTGGGGCAACTGGGAATCGGCAATAATATTCCGCAGAATGGCCAGATTCTACAGGTGCCGGGATTGACAGGTGCCATCGCGGTCGATGCTACGCAGTATGGGACTATGATATTGAAGGGGGACGGAACCGTTTGGAGTTGGGGACAAAACTACAATGGACGCCTTGGGAACGGAACAGCTACCGCCGCAACATTGCCGGTGCCGGTGAACGGGCTCAGCAATGTGGTGTGTATCGCTGCTGGATACGCCCACTCGGCCGCAGTGACTTCTGATGGAAAAATTCACACTTGGGGAGGAAATGCCTATGGCGAGCTTGGGGACGATAGCTCCCTTTTTTCCACCACGCCTGTTCAGTTCAGCGGCGTTATTTCAGTGACTCAGATTGCTGCCGGTCGTAATTTCGGGCTGGCGCTGAAATCAGACGGTACCGTATGGAGTTGGGGAAGTAACGATCTCCTGCAGTTGGGAAATGGCACGGTACTGAGCAGACCGGATCCGATCCAGATTACGGCTTTGGGGAGCGACACGGTCTCCATAGCGGCATCCCTGAACACATCATACGCCGTGAAGGCCGATGGTACTGTATGGGGATGGGGAAGCAACAGGCAGGGACAGCTAGGTAACAGTGCGCCTATCGGAGACACGGCACCAGTGCAGATTACCGGGCTCGGCGGTATCATTCAGGTGGCTTCGGGAGGACAACATGGCCTCGCATTGAGAACAGACGGCACCGTGTATGCATGGGGGAGAAACATCTTCGGTGAAGTGGGTGACGGCACGAGCACGTCACGCATGACTCCCCAATTGGTGCCGGGATTGAGCGGGGTCGTGGCGGTGTCCGCCGGTCTTGCTCATTCCATGGCGTTAAAGAGCGACGGCACGGTTTGGTCTTGGGGGTACAATTCCAATGGACAGTTGGGGCACACACCTATTTCCACGGTCCGCGTTCCCAGGCAGATCACCACCCTTTCGGACGTGGTCGCAATCGCGTGCGGTCCCACGCACAGTTTGGCTGTGAAGGCCGATGGGACCCTTTGGGTTTGGGGCTCAAACTCCAATGGGCGGTTGGGCTTCCCAACCCCCACGCAAGTATATTTTCCGACCCAGGTTGCCGGGATTTTCAACGCTGTCGGAATTGCGGCATCCGCAACGCAGTCGATGGCGTTGCTGGCCAATGGTGATACCTGGATCCAAGGCGGAGACGTTTCTTTTGGTCATCAGGGCAGCGACAACATCTCCCAGAGAATTGAGCAAATCGTAGGAGGTGACTATTTCACCTTGGGTCTGAAGGAAGATGGTAACATCGTTGCGTTCGGGACCAACATTTTTGGACATCTTGGTGAAGGTTTGCCGTGGCGTGGAGAGGCTTATACGCCGGGCGAAATTCGTGGGCTGAATATGTTCTATACGCCCGCCCAGCTCAGTATCACGAGCCCCTGGTCCAACCCGGAAATCGTAGCGCTTGGCCAGACCCAGCCGGTGACCGTTGATGGCTCCCCTGGAGACACTCCGATCCAATCGGTGTCTCTCTACCATCATGGTGTCTTGGTGGGCACTGATACGACACCCCCGTATACATTCAACTTCACTCCCTGGACTTGGGGCGAATTTGAACTGAGAGCGATCGGCACCGATCCCTTGGGGCACCAAACCGCACGCTCCTCGCCTCTCACTATTCACGTGCCCTATGACAGTGATTCCGACGGTCTTCCCGACTGGTGGGAGCTGTTCCATTTCTCAAACTTGGGCTCTGGCGCATTGGATGACCCAGATTCTGACGGTCGCTCCAATGGGGAGGAGTACGAAGATGGCACCAACGCCTTGGACGACGACACTGATGGAGACGGGATGACCGATGGTGCCGAGCATATGCATGGAACGGATCCGCTCCAAGCAACCAGCTTTGTGGCTCCCCTGCGCGAGATTGAAGTTCTGGCCGGTGAATCCGTGAACGCCGCTCTCGATATTGTCAATCCCGAGGAGGCTCCAATGAACTATACTGCCTCACTCGAGGGCAGTGTCATTCACCTGGGCGCCCAGGATGGGAGCTATGCTCCGAAGGTAAGTGGTGAGACCAGCGGGCCAATTTATGCCTGGCAAGATATTCGTTACAGCGGTCAGAGAATGGCTGCACCCAAGGATCTCAACGGGAAAATGGAAGTCGTTGAACTCGACTTCCAATTCCCCTTCTTCGACCAGGAGCATGGCAGCATCCATATCTGGAAGAATGGATACATCACGCTCTCAGAACCTTCTACTGGATACGCTGGCTACAGTTTGCCAAGCACATCGGCTCCGGCAAACCTGATCAAAGGACACTTCGATAGCTACAACCTTGAGTATGGCGGCGGTGTGTTTGTCAAAAAGACCGGAACACAAGTCATCATCCAGTATGATCGGATGAGAACATCTTCTTCGGGGCCGGAGCATACGTTCCAGATCATCCTGTTCGACACTGGCGAAATCAGATGTGTGTATAAGTCGATTCCTCCAAATTCTGCCGCTCCTGGCATCCAGAATGCCACCTGTGATGAGGGTGCCGAGGTTTCAGATTCGTCCACTGTTGCTTCCGGTACTGCGGTGCGTTTCGACAGGGATCGCACTCTCGTGACCATGAGCCCGATGTCGGGAAGCGTGGAAGGGCAGGGCACAAGCCAGGCGCAACTGCACGTGGATGCACGTCAATTGGATGGTGGTTTCTATGACGCCGCAGTCCATGTGTCGACACCAGACACTTCGGGTCTTCAGAAATATCCTATCCGCATCAAAGTAAGGCCGCGTCCGACTGTTTCCGTTCTGGGAATTGGCAATGGTCAAATTGTGCCTCCCGGAGGCAGGTTGTCGCTGGGCTGCGCTATCAACAATCCGGTGCCGGGGAGAACTTATGAAGTGAGTTATTTCCTCGACGAAGTTGAGGTGGGACAGTCCTCAGAGATAAGCGCTCAGTTTGTGACCTCAAATCCTTTCTGGCACGGCAAGCACGGGGTTTGGGCTCTCATCACGGACTCTACAGGACAGGTCTTCTCGACAGATGCTTTGCGCTTCGCGGTTGATGAATCCGTTGATCAGGACGGGGACGGAATGTCCGATTTCTATGAAGAAATGATGGGGCTGAACACTGCTTCGCGTGTCGACGCCGGACGGGATTCTGACCACGATGGCTTCTCGAACTTGGTCGAATTCCACCACAACACCCGGGCTGATGATGCGTCATCAAAGCCTGTAGCAACGGTGGTTGGCACTTCTTCCGATACGCTGGAAGGGCTGCTGAAGCAGGCCGCTTCTTCAGATGTGGATCTGCCCATCGTCCAGCTGGCTGAAGGGAACTACGATGAGGAGCTGTATCTGAGTGGCAATGTCACGACCTGGGCACGTGGCATGATGATTGTGGCGGCTCCTGGTGACGATGTGACGCTCAGTAAATCCGCCTCGGTCTACACGGATCGCGCGGTGATCCTGCAGGGGCTTCGGTTCGAGAATTCGGATGAAAATGGCATTGAGATAAATCGGACCGTGCAGGCCCTGCCTGTTCTGCTTTCTGGCTGTACCTTCTCGAATCATACCGGAATGGGGGTCAGAATCTCTGGCCACACCCAGTATGAAGAGGATGCACCCAGGGGAGTCGTGGATTTGACCAATTGTGTCATCCGCGGGAACAACGCTCCCGGTTGGGCTGATGCAGGCGGGATTGGGGTGTACAACAAGGTGGCCGTCTGGATCAACCATTGCACCGTGGTGGAGAATTCCGGTGGGACATACACAAAGGCTACTGGGCTTTTGGCCCGCGACCTGAGCTATGTTGAGGCCTATGGGTCCATTTTCTATGGCATCCCGGCAAATGATTACAATGGTGATCCCATACCTGAAGTAGCTACTGATTTCTACGCGCCTGAAGAGGCGCCGACACTGGTGATCAACTGGTCGGACGTCCGGGGAGGAACCTCTCTGGGGGGGATGGTGGGAAATGTGAATGTGGCGCCCGTGCTGAGGAAGGATGGCCATTTCCTTCGGGTGGCTGGCAATGAAACTCTGATCAATGCAGTGCCTCAGATATTGGAAGGCACTGAGTTCCCCCGGTTGGACATGGATGGTGAAGCGCGTCCCCAAGGAGCCAATGCCGACATGGGAGCGGACGAGTGGAAGGACACTGATGCGGACGGATTGCCGGACTGGTGGGAGCAGAAGTATTTTGGCGGAACGGGAACCTCACCTGGAGCCAACGATGATGGCGATGGATTGACGTCCCTGCAGGAGTTTGAGCGTGGCTCGGACCCCAGCTTGGGGGATACTGATGGAGATGGACTGCTGGATGATGCGGAGTCGGTGGCCAACGCGCTGAATCCTGACCATGACAATGATGGGATGAAGGATGGGTATGAGGTGGCGCACGGGCTGGATCAGGACTCAGCGGCGGACCGCCTGGCAGACAAGGATGGCGACCGCTATCCCAACGTGTTTGAGGCGGCCCATGGCACCAGTGCCTCCAATGCTGCCAGTTATCCTGATGGCAGTGAAGTGGTGACAATGACTCCGGCAGACAGCTTCGACGACGTGATTGAGGCTCTCAATGAACCCTATCCGATCCTTGTTCTCGAACCCGGAACATATGACAAAGATCCATTGTACCTATACTCTGGGAGTTTTGTTGAGCGGTGGAAGGCTGTTCTTGTAATCTCGCCGGAGATTGGCGGTGCAGTGCTCAAACACAATCCTGTGAACGGCGTCGGGTCAGGCCAGGTGATCGTGTACAGCGATAGCGTCATTGACGGATTGGTCTGTGCTGATTCTCCCTTCAATGGCGTCGAAATCACCGTGGCCACGGAAGCGCGTTTCAAAAATTGCTACGTGACGGGCCATGAAGGCACTGGGGTCGTGGTGAATGGCTTTGGCGATGCCTGGCTGGAGAACACGGTGGTCATGGGTAACCGAGGAACGCAAGCCCCTACCGGAGGTGTTGAAGTTTTCGGTGGCAGCCACGTGCGCGTAGTGCACTGCACCATCGGCGGCAATGTGGTGCAACCTGACTACGAATGGTCCAACTACGCCACGGGGATTGTCTGTGGATATGATTCCCTGGTCGAAGTGAGCCAGAGCATTTTGGCGGGGCCAGTGATCACCAGGACGGTGGGGGGTGTGTCCCAGACGGTGCCTGAAGTGGTGTTTGACAGCTATAGCCCGCCAGAGCCCGGGGAAGGCTTCGTCATTCAGCGTTCTGCTGTGCGCGGTGGATACACGGGCACCGGCAACGTGAACACGGTTGCATCGTTGAGGTTTGATGGGCATCTGAACACAGGTGGGGGCAGCAACGCCGCTCTGATCAATGCGGTTCCCACGTCGGGAGTCTACATGCCGGGCTACGATATGGATGGTGAAGCGCGTCCCCAAGGAGCCAATGCCGACATGGGAGCGGACGAGTGGAAGGACACTGATGCAGACGGATTGCCGGATTGGTGGGAGCAGAAGTATTTTGGCGGAACGGGAACCTCACCTGGAGCCAACGGTGATGGCGATGGGTTGACGTCCCTGCAGGAGTTTGAGCGTGGCTCGGACCCCAGCTTGGGGGATACTGATGGAGATGGACTGCTGGATGATGCGGAGTCGGTGGCCAACGCGCTGAATCCTGACCATGACAATGATGGGATGAAGGATGGGTATGAGGTGGCGCACGGGCTGGATCAGGACTCAGCGGCGGACCGCCTGGCAGACAAGGATGGCGACCGCTATCCCAACGTGTTTGAGGCGGCCCATGGCACCAGTGCCTCCAATGCTGCCAGTTATCCTGATGGCAGTGAAGTGGTGGTGGTGACTCCGGCGGACAGTTTCGACGACGTGACCAGCAATCTCAATCATGCCTATCCGATCCTGCGACTTGACCCAGGAACGTATGATAAAGATTCGCTGTATCTGCTCAATTCGGGTTATGGCACTGACTGGAAGGCGGTCCTGGTCATCTCGCCACAGATTGGCGGAGCTGTACTCAAACATAATCCCGCAAACGATGGCTCGGGTCGGGTGGAGATGTATGGAGGTGGTGTCATCGATGGATTGGTTTGTGCTGATTCTCCCGACACTGGTGTCCGCATTGACTCGCCCACGGAAGTACGCTTGAAGGACTGCCGGGTGACTGGCCACGAGCGTACTGGAGTCGTAGTAGTTGGCGTGGGAGACGTTTGGCTGGAGAACATGATAGTCATGGGCAATCGCGGCACGGGTGAGCTGACCGGTGGCATCAATGTTTTGGGTGGCAGCCACGTGCGCGTAGTACACTGCACCATCAGCGCCAATACGGTGCAGCCCGACTACGAATGGTCCAACTACGCCACGGGGATTGTCTGTGGATATGGTGCTCTGGTTGAAGTGAGCCAGAGCATTCTGGCCGGGCCGGTGATTACGAGGACGGTGGAGGGTGTGTCCCAGACCGTGCCTGAAGTGGTGTTCGACAGCTATAGCCCGCCAGAGCCCGGGGAAGGCATCGTCATTCAGCGTTCTGCTGTGCGCGATGGATACACGGGCACCGGCAACGTGAACACGGTTGCATCGTTGAGGTTTGACGGGCATCTGAACACGGGTGGGGGCAGTAACGCCGCTCTGATCAACGCGGTTCCCACGTCGGGAGTCTACATGCCGGGCTACGACATGGATGGTGAAGCGCGTCCCCAAGGAGCCAATGCCGACATGGGAGCGGACGAGTGGAAGGACACCGATGCGGACGGATTGCCGGACTGGTGGGAGCAGAAGTATTTTGGCGGAACGGGAACCTCACCTGGAGCCAACGATGATGGCGATGGGTTGACCTCCCTGCAGGAGTTTGAGCGTGGCTCGGACCCCAGCTTGGGGGATACCGATGGAGATGGACTGCTGGATGATGCGGAGTCGGTGGCCAACGCGCTGAATCCTGACCATGACAATGATGGGATGAAGGATGGGTATGAGGTGGCGCACGGGCTGGATCAGGACTCAGCGGCGGACCGCCTGGCAGACAAGGATGGCGACCGCTATCCCAACGTGTTTGAGGCGGCCCATGGCACCAGTGCCTCCAATGCTGCCAGTTATCCTGATGGCAGTGAAGTGGTGGTGGTGACTCCGGCAGACAGCTTCAGCAGTGTGACCAGCAATCTCAATCACGCCTATCCGATCCTGCGGCTCAATCCAGGGACGTATGACAAGGGAGCATTGTATTTACCTGCCGGAACTTACAGCGACACATGGAAAGCTGTTCTGGTCATTTCACCGCAAATCGGCGGAGCTGTGCTCAAACACAATCCGGCAAACGGTGGCTCCGGTCAGGTGATACTCTATGGCGATGCTGTCATCGATGGATTGGTTTCTGCTGGTTCGCCTCAAACTGGAGTGTCGATGCACGCGCCAAATGAAATCATCTTGAGGAATTGCCAGGTCAAGGGACATCAGAACTCAGGGATCTACATTTGGGGGAATGCCAAGGTGTTGATCGAAAACACCATTGTGGTTGGGAATCATGCGGGCAGCCAGCCCACTGGGGGAATCTACGTCGCGGGAACAAACGAGGTCCGGCTGATTCATTGCACGGTGAGTCAGAATACTCTGGAACCTGCTGCATTGTTCGCCTCGGCTGCGACAACCATTGTAGCCAATCCCACCAGCTTCGTTGAGGTGAGTCAAAGCATCCTTTCGGGACCTGTGCTGACCCGATTGGTTGATGGCCAGCCGGAAGAGATCCCTGAGGTGGTGTATGGCTCGGACTTTCCTCCGGGACCAGGGGAGGGCATTGTCATTCAATATTCCGCCGTCCGTGGTGGATTCCCGGGCACGGGGAATCTGAGTGTGTCACCGATCCTTCGCAAGGACGGTCGTCTTGCATACAGCTCCGGGGGTAACGCTGCGTTGATAAATGCGATCACGCCAGCATTGGCCGGATTGCATATTCCCCCCCTTGACTTGGATTCCGAGAACAGGCCTGAAGGTTCAGGAGCTGATATCGGTGCCGACGAGTGGAAGGATACGGATGGCGACGATTTACCTGATTGGTGGGAGCTGCAGTACTTCGGAAGCACCACTGCTGGGGTGAGGAACAGTGACCTCGACAGTGACGGGGCTTCGGCCCTCCAAGAATACGTGTACAGTTCGGATCCCACGGATGCAGACACCGACAACGACGGTCTGCCGGACGGCCAAGAAGTTGTCTTTGTGGGTTCAGACCCCATGAACGCAGACACCGATGGAGACGAGATGGGCGACAGCTTTGAAGTGCAATATGATCTGGATCCCCTCGATGCCGGGGATGGACTTGAAGACGCCGATAATGATCGTTATCCCAACATCTTTGAGGCGGCCAAAAGCACCAATCCCAGAAATGCTTCAAGCATGCCCGGCCCGGATGCAGTAATTGCCGATCTGGCAACTGCCCAGGATCGGTTGGACACGGTGTCAGCGCGCCATGTCATTCTCCAGGTGCCGGCTGGCACAGCCGACATTGCAAACTTCGTTCTCCGACCCAGTGCAGACCAAGGGCACCTGCTGCTCATTTCCCCGGCTGCGCTTGGCTCCACGATTCGTGCGTCCAATTTCACCATCGACTCGGACAACTCCATCTTCGTCGATGGATTTGTCATCCATGCTGAACGTATGCGAATTGACGTGCCAAATTCTGGAAGGCGTATCGAGCTGTCGGGCCTGCATGTGCGGACCACGGCAGGCGGTATTTCCGTAAACGGTTCCACCGTGGTGAGAAATTGTATTTTCGTCACGGATGGCCAGGCGAATGTCTTGAGTGCTTTCGGTCCGACAACCATACAAAGTAGTACTATCTATGTGCCTTCGGACGAGTACACCAGCGTTCCGGTGGCTGCTTATGACGCGTTGGACGTCGCCGGATCCATCATCTGGTCGGCCGGTTCAGAGCCTGCCATTTCCATGCAGTCGCCAGCTTCGCTGGTAGTGGAGAACAGCATCATCTCTAAGTGGACTGGCACTGGTAGCGGGAATATCAGTTCCATGCCGTACTTGACGCCTGATGGCTATGCGACACATCTGTCGCCCGCCGTCAATCGTTTGGCTGGCACCGTCGTCCTGCCCGTTTCAGATATTCATGGGGAAGGCCGACCACAGAATTCCTTCGGTGATGTTGGCGGTGACGAATGGAAGGATAGCGACTCGGATCTCCTTCCCGATTGGTGGGAGCAAAAGTACTTCGGTTCCACCACCGCTGGCGATCCTGAATCGAATCCTGATGGAGATGGCAACGTCACAGGATTGGAGTACCTCTATGGAACAAACCCATTGGTTGCAGATTCCGGTTCACACGGGGACGGATCTTCTTCCGATGAAATCATTGCTGAAACGCCTGACAGTTCCAGCTCGGGACTTGTCGTTCAGGACGGGGGCGTCTCGCTTGGAGAGCGTCGGGGCTGGATGGAGTACCACTTCACCGTGAACCGTGCGGGGTTCTACCGGTTGGAGGCCCACACCCAAACAACGGGATGGTCACCAATTCCGCTGGAGTTCTGGTTTGATGGGCACCTTGAGACTACGGATTACTCGGGTGCGACCGTGAACCATCGGTTGCCATTTCTCCGCGCGGGAACACACGTTGCGCGGGTGGTGGTCAATGGCACGCGCCATGATACAGCGGCGGTCATTGGGACGGTGAAATTACTCTGGGATGTCGAGGGCAATCAAGGTGGGACCTCAGAGATTGCTGCGTTGCAGGCGCGCAACACAATCATCGCTCCAACCCAGTCGCATGTGAGTCCGGCGTTCGTCGAAGGTAGGACGTTGTACCATGATTCGTTCACGGCATCCGCGGCGGGCACGGGTGCTCTGACCGCAGAAAAAGGCTTGGGTGCCGGCTGGTACATCAATGTTCCGCTCGCACCAGACGGCACTCCCACCACTACGAACTTCTCCTTTGAAGGAGGTGCCCTCCAAGAGGCGCGCTCCATCTCCTGGAGTGTCACCAATATCCTCGCCGGTAATATGATAAAGATCCGCCGTGGGGACAAGCTGCGGCTGACCGGCTTCGACTCCGGGACTAACCCCACCACGCCAGTCGTGATCAAAGTGGACTCGGTGCAAGTCGGAACTACGACCGCAGGATCGGCCTTGGTCCACCAGTTTGATACGGCCGGCAGTTTCCAGGTGACCGCTGAGGTCGGAGGCGGTGCACCAGTCGCGATGACAGTGCAGGTGCTCGGCGTGGGTTCCGATTTCACCACGCCCTTCTATGTGTCCTCGGGGGTGCCGCGCGATTGGATTCTGCCATCCGTCGCGGAACAGGTGTACTTGCAGTCTGATTCGCTTGTGGAGCTGGCTCCAAAAGCCGTGTCGTCGGGCGTGAAGTATGGAGTCAAGAGCTTCGTTCCCGGAAATCGTACCATCCTGGCGCGTCTCTCCGTCAATGGGCCGGTCATTGCGAAGACAACCATTGGTATCTTCCGCTTTACCAATGCCCAGGCCACGGGAGGGGGTGTGGTGATTGGAAACTTGGACAGCATGACCAAGATCATTCGGGCGAGTTATGTGATTGAAGGACCGATCCCGCCAAATCTACGTGTTCGGATCGAGATTTGGTACTCAGGGGCAAGCTTCGATACCGGCAGCTCCATCCGCGAATTTGGTCCGGGCGCTTTTGACGCCAATGGCATAGCCACCGCGCTTATCCATGCCATTGGCCCGATTTGCCAGAGGCACTACCTCTATCTGGATTGATACAAGGGAGTTCCCTCATGAACCAGCTGATGCATTTGCACCTTAGAACCAGGATGGCTATCGCTGATTTGCGACGGTTATTCCGTATGTGTCCGTCAGCGACCGCCTGTCTTCTGGCATCAGGAGTGGTCGCTGTAGTAGCTGGCCAAGAACCCCTTCGCTCGCAGGAGGTCCCGAAAGGTGGTCCCATCACGGAGGTTGCTCCGGTACTCAGGTTGATTCAGCAGGGTCAGGTCCCATCGGATGTTCCCATTCTGCTCCTCAATCTGGACGAACGCCATGCCCCGACCCAGAATGAAATTGCAGAGATTCTCGGCATCTTGGGAAAGCCCCTGCCAGCCTCCTATCAGGAAGGAGACGCAGCAGCCATTTTCAATGAACTGGTCAATCTCCTGTTTAGACAGCGACCCCTGCCGGAGCCATTGGGTGAGACCCTGGTACGTGTGGCGTCCTCCACGACAGCGGCGCCGCTCATCAGAGACTATGCGCTGCAGCAAATGGTCTATGTGTGGTGGCGCGAACCCCGCCTTCCACAAAGAGAAGCCATCGAGAAGGCCTTGTGGCAGGCCATCAAGCAGCCCGAACGCGAAATGGCTGGTAGCGCTCTCCTGGCCTTGGCCAGGTTGTTTCTGCCACCGAGAGCATCGAGTGGACTGGATGGCAAACCACTCACTTCCCTGGACGTTCCAGAGTCACCCGACGCGGCCGGACGACAGGTGGCCACTGTCACGAGCCAAGAGGTTTCCAGCGAGATTCTGAAAATTCTCCGGAACAAGAAAAGCCACCCTGCGGTTCGCGTTTCAGCAATGCGTGCGGGGGTCATGCTCGGTGCTCCTCAGCTGCCGGAAGAAGCACTCAAAATAGCAGCTGATCCTCAGAGGGAACTCCAGTTGCGCATGGCCGCAATTTCGGCAGCGGGCTTCGTGGGCAATCCGGACCTGACGACGAAGGTCTTGTCAAAGCTCAGCGAGAACCCGCTTCTGAAGCCCGCCACAGATGAGGCGCTGAAGATGCTTGGCCTGCGCATCAAGGCAGAGAACGGCCAGCGCTGAAGCTGGCCCGCCCCCCAAAATTTACAATTCGACTTTGCACCAATGAGAAACCTCCCCTCCAGAACTCGCTCACGCACCCGATTCCGGTCTGCATTGTCGCGTCTCGGTTCCCCCGCTCAGATGACCATGTTCGGCATCTGGCTCTGCGGGTGGCTGGCATCATCTGCTTCCTTGTTTGGACAAGAGGCCAGCGGCTCCTCGAATCCTGCCGTCAATTCGCCGCCTGCCCATCCGCCGGGGAATTCGAAGCTCGACCAGAACCCAGGTTCCGACTCTCCAGCTGCACCTCAGGGCAGCAGTGCAAACTCCAACGAGGACTGCTGCAAAAAGAATGAGAAGCTTGGAAGCATCGATATGGAATTCCCTCTGAGCGCCTTTCCCTTCGAACCTGGGATGGAAGGGGGTAAGCTTTGGCTTTATGTTACCAAGCCTGATAGCGGGGCTTCCCCGGTTAGCATGGCGGCCATCAGCCGCCTGCGCTACCACAGTCTCGCCACGATGCAGGTCACGAGCTTCCAGGCATCACCCGCGGAGGGTATCGCGCTGCGTTGTGATATTGAGCAGGCGTCTGGCTTGACCATCACGTTTGAGATTCCTCAGGGCAAGACGATCGGTGTTCCGAGCGGCCAGCAGGGCGACTCTGAGGCGCGTATCGAGCTGTTGGACGCCATGGGGCAGGTCACTGGCGATCCGGGAGCAGCAGTGCAGATACGGCAGTACCGTGCTGCGGGAGGTATCATTGTCTACGCGCTTCCCGGTGGTCAGCCGGTTCAGCACACCACACGTACAGGCCGTGTCTTGGCTCTTCCTGATACCGGCAGGGTAGAGATTATTCAAGTCAACGGCGTCATCCGGCAGGTTCGCACCGAGGCCGGTCTCTTGGATGTGGTGCCGACCAGTCCACCCAGCCTCATCAACTACTCCGTCAGCACCTACATGCCTGGTCAGTATGGAGCGAAAACGGGAACTCCGGCCCTTTATTCTGTCGTTGGAAAGAAGCCCAGCCGAAAGGTGACGATCACCGCACTAAGCGCCAACTCTCTGAGTGCCAAGACGGAAGAGTTCTCGCGGAATGCCTCCAATGCCAGCACGACATTGACCACCATCAATCAATACGACTACGCCACCACTACGGAGGACTGGACGCTCACGACCAAGGATGGCGCAGGCACTCCGATTGTGACGCAGACACGCGTCTTCGAAGACCTTCCCGACCATTCGGGCGGCAAGGCGCGCAAGATCACGCGCATCTATAAGGATGGCAGCAACAATGAACTCTACCGGAGTACGATGACACAAACCCAAACTAGCTGGGGAGCCTGGGTGAATGGCGACATACAGGAGAAGTCGAGCGCCACTGCCCAGATAGAAACCATCGGCCGTCTTGAGCAGTACGGCACCGATCCGAGGCAACCCAGCTACAAAAGGCTGATCCTCCAGAAGACTGCCGAGGGGAATATCTTCCGTTATGAATATGACGACCATGGAAGAATGAGCCGGCGTGAATTGCCATGGTTGGACAATGTCACTGGGCAGGTACAGGTCGACATCTACGGTTACGAGCCTCTCATTCCAGAGGATGTGGTGCGTCCTGGAGATGAACGACCCCGTACGATGACAAGGTCGGTAGGAGGGTTGATTCTGTCTCGCAGTTTCCTGGCAGATTATACAGATGGTGCAAACGGAGATCGCTATACACAGATCGAAGAACAAGCAGCTCATGCCGGTGCCCTCTATGGAGCGGTGGGCAATCGTCGGAAGGTGACGACCTACTACGGGCCTCAGGACCCTGCGCTGGACGTGGGACGTGTGCTCGAAGTGCGCAATGCCGATGGGACCATGACGCGGTACGAATATGAGCTGGATACAACCCAACCTCACGACCCCATCTTCACGACCACGGTGATGGGACCCTTGACCGGGGACGGACAACCGGTCCCTGGGAAAACCCAGCGGACCAAAACGGCGGTGGATGGACTGGGTAGAGATCGTTCTGAAACTCTTGGCGTTTGGTTGGATACTGCGTTCGTGGACTATCGCCGGATCTCGCATGCATACCATGCGGAAGGCCAGTTGTTCCAGTCAGTGGAAACAGACCTCCTGAGCAACCGCGGTCGTGTGCTTAGCACGAGCTATTGGGCGGGACCTCGCAAGGCATCGCATACGGATGAGACTGGCGTTACCGTGACCTACGGCTATGACGCATTTGGCAGCCAAACTACCGTCACACGTTTGGCGCATGCTGCCCAAACGAGCCCGCTGACCGCCGGAGTTACTTATCCTGCGCAGCCGGAGACGGTTACTTCGACCTTGGGAATGTCCGGAAGCGCCACTTGCTCCTCTTCGCATTCCATGCCCTGGCACAAGAATACCACCAGAACTGTATCCTCAGGAGGACTCTCTCTCGTGAAGACGACTACGCGTGACATGCGTCAGCGTGTCCAGTCAGAAACGGACGAGGCTGGCTACACCACCACCTATGCCTACAACGCTGCTGGGACTGAAACCACTACTACGCTGCCTTCAGGCGCCATCGTGAAGACTGTCAAGTACCGTGATGGAAAGATGAAAGAAGTGTCAGGGAATGCCACTGTCGCAATGTTTTGCAAATATCAGGTACGCCTTGCAGGGGGGATTACCAAGACGGAATACACTGCCGTGAACGAAGGGCCGCGATGGGTTCAAACGGACACGGACATGTTGGGCAGAGTTGTTCGGGTCGCAAAACCTGCGTTTGGAGGTGGAACGGTGGTGTACACCTATGTGTACGATGGTGGAACGGATCGTGTTCTGCGCGCTTCCAGCTCTACAGGAGAGGGGACATCCGGACCTGTTGAGCTTAGTCAATATGATTCCCTCGGCGTGCTTGACTACCAGGCAATCACGATCCGGCCGAATGCCAATTCCATCGATGTTATCTCATCCAGTGATCGAGTGGGCCAACTCCTTGGTTCAATGGTACTGGAAGAAGTGGAAGGCCAGATGTTCTTGTGGCACGTGTCGGACCAGTTCGTGTATCCCAATAGTGGCCTGCACGCCGCGACGTGGGTCCGGACCGCAACGTCCAGACAGTTGATCGCCGGCTTCACCGGATTGGAAGTGTCGAGAACACGATATATCGACATTCGAGGCAACCAGCTCGATCAGGTAGCCACCTATGACCCGAATACCGGCATCGCCATTCTGGAGGCTTCCAGTCCGGGAAGCAGCGATCTCCTCAAGGAGGTGCGTCACTGGGACCGGACTGTAGAGGTGAGACAACCGGGAGCCAACGGTTCCACATTTACCAGGTGGGATGCGCTAGGACGAATGGTGGGGACGAAGGAGCCACGCCATGCTGGAGCAGAGTCCGTTATCCAATATGCACCCAATTCCTCTCTGGTGCAGTCAGCAACAGATCCAGCGGGGAACACCACCTCGCTTACCTTTGTGGCTCAAGGAACCTTTGGAGCACCCAATATTGCGGCCGTGACAACGTCTGCCGGCGTCAAACGGCGGACATACACAGCTCGAGGGCAGGTGGCTACTACATGGGGGGAATCGACCTTGCCGATCACTTTCGAGTACGATGCCTATGGACAACGTACGTCAATGAAAACCTACCGCAGGGCCGTGGAGGATGGTGGGTGGCTGGGGCTGGCTTCTTGGCCGATGACGAACCTAACCCCGGACACAACCACTTGGGTTTATGACGACGCGACCGGGTTGCCCACGGAAAAGGAGTCCGCTGACGGGAAAAGCACTCTGTACACTTATCATAAAAATGGCCGCCTCTGGAAACGCACTTCGGCCAGGAACGTCGTGACGACCTATCTTTACACTGCATTTGAACAGCTTGACACGGTGTCTTATTCAGACGGATTCACGCCAGCACTCGATTACGAGTATGATCGGCTTGGGCGCGTGGAGCTGGTCAGACAAGGTGCGGGAGCGTCATTGCGTGAGTATGATCTCGAATACAACGCGGCGACACTTGAACTCCAAGGGGAAAAATATCCCGTCTACGATTCAGAGCGCTGGGTAGAACATCTCTCGGATTCATTGGGAAGAGCCAGCCATACCCGTTTGAAAACAGCCAGTGGAACAATTGAGCACCAAGTCTCCTATACATACGATGCCGCCGCAGCCCGGCTTGAAACGGTCTCACGAACGACTCCTGGCCTGACAGCGCGCACGTTCACTTACAACTATGAGCCCGCCAGTCCTCGCCTGACGAACTCCGTAGAGGGACCGGCGCACGTCGTTACGAATGCCTGGGAGCCCCTTAGAGACGTTCTGGATATCAAGGAGAATGCGCGTCATGACAGCTCGCTGATCTCACGATTTGACTACACAGTGAACGCAAGGGGATTGCGCTCCAGTGTGGCTCGCTCCGGCGATGCCTTTTCCAATGGAGATTCTTTGAGTTGGACTTACGACAAGCTGGCACAGGTTGCATCGGAAACGCACTCGGTTTCGACCACTCTCAACCGCTCCTATACCTACGACTCCGCAGGTAACAGGATCACCGGAGGGTCCTCTACAGGTCCGGCGGAGTATGAGACAAACGCTGTAAATCAATACATAGAAATCACGCCTTCAAGTACTCTGCCGACCTATGATGACGACGGAAACCTTCTGACGGACGCAGGACAGATCTCGCCGAATGGTGTGTTCCGTTATGTGTGGGATGGCGAAAACCGTCTGACCGAGGTCCGCCGGAGCGCTGACAACGTGCTGGTTGCGAGTTATGAGTACGATTATGTGGGGCGGCGCATTCACAAGAAGACCACGGCGGCCGCCATTCAAGGCGTGACCGATGTGTGGTTCGTCTATGACGGGTGGAACCTTCTTGGTGAGTTCAGTGCCACGGGTGGCGTTACCCTTCTCTCGTCCTATGTTTGGGGCAAGGATCTTTCGCTGAATTCCAAAGCGGCGGGTGGAGTGGGAGGTTTGTTGATGGTGAATGAGGTTTCCTCAAGCCAGGACTACTACCCAGTGATGGATGGCAATGGAAATGTCAGTGAGTATCTGGATGGCGCGGGAGCTATTGTTGCACAGTACAAGTACGATGCTTTCGGAAGGGTGAATGAGTCCAGCGGACCGATGGTCAATGATTTCCAATGCCAATTCTCATGCAAGGTCCGTGATAGGGAGACCGGGCTAAGCTACTTTGGTTATCGGTATTACTCTTCTGAACTCGGAAGGTGGCTCAACAGAGACCCGATTGAAGAACAGGGCGGCTTCAACCTCTACGGCATGGTTGGGAACGATCCGGTGAACGAAGTAGACGTGCTGGGATTGGCTTGGTACGATCCGAAAAAGTGCGATTGTCAAACGTTTGAGGTCAGCTTGCCTCAATTCAAAATTTCGTCGCCCCCATTTCTCAGCAAGGGCATAGGGTGGGGCATAACGCTTACCCTTGAAGCGGGATTCAAAGCGAGTTTCAAAGGGGAAATCTGTAACTACTGTTGCAGTGGTAAAAAGAAAAAGGACGTAAGGACAGGTACTTGGAGCATCAATTTCACCGGAAAAATTGAAGTCAAAGGGGGGTATCATATCCCAGAGATACCTGTAGGAGGTGGTTGGAAGATCGGAGGGTTCCTCGGTCTCAAGGGGACGGGAATTGTCTCTGGTTCGGGTGGAATTGAGGTCGGCCCTAATCCGTGCACCAACGAAAAGGAATGGGGTGCGCCCATACCTCTCACGTTGCAGTTTTCGGCCTGGGGAGGGGCAGAAGCAACCGCCAAGAAAAAGAGTTGGATCGGTGAGTGGGAATATACCTTGGGCGAGCTCAGCTTGGAAGGAACGTGGACATCCACGACTCTGTCATACATGATAAAGTGCAATGAACAGAGGTGCTGGATGCAAGACTTCAAGCCGGTGAGCAGTGGTTACTCAATGGAGTGGCAAAGCGCTGGTACGTTCAAGGCGTGCGTTGGCCCGTTGTGCTATACTAAGGACTTGTGACCTATTTTGCGATATTTGCTGTATTCCTAATCGGATCTATCATCCTCATTCTGTTTCTTCTGGATAATCCGATTAAGGGCGTTGCTCGCCGGGCTGGTGGAGTCTTTCGTGAGATTCCACCAACCTGCCTTCAAAAGATGGAGCTTGGCCAATTTGGCATTGGGTTCGTGGGCAATGGGTACACCGACCTCCGGTTCTACCCAGACGGGATTGGCGCAACTTCATGGAGCCTGGGAGGGGAACTTTTTTTTCCTTTCACCATTCTCGCAATTGTGCCCAACCGCCGCATGGGCGATCCGTGTAAGTTTAAAATTGTTTCGCGAGTGAACAACCGCGAGTTGGTTTTATCCCCGTATGATCGGCCCAAGGTATTGGAGTTTTTGAAGGAACATGGGGTCGCCATGCAGGAGTGATCCATTGAGGCAAACGCTCAATTTTTTTGGATGATTATTGCGAACAGTTGACCGATTCTTCGGTCGGCTAGCTGTTCTTATTCTTGTGCGGTTACTCAATCCTTCTTCAGCAGCTTCTGGATATCGAACTCCGTGTACCCGGAGTTCTGACTGTCTTCGAGGATGAGGGGGCGGATGTTTTTTTCCTGCTTCTTGAGAGCTTCAGGCTCGGAGCGGGTGGTGAAGACATCGCCTTCGGCCTTGGAGCGTTTGTCGTAGTCCCAGGGTTTCTTGTCGCCGTAGCGGTTGAGGGGGGATTTGAACTGGTCATCGGCCATGGCGTTTTCCTTGTCATGGCCCTGGAACATCTTGTTGAGGAAGCCGCTCTTCTTGTCCGCCTGGGCGTAGGTGTCCGTCTTGAACTTCTTGTTGTGGAACATCTTGCTGCCAGCGAATTCCTTCGTCTTGAAGTTGCCGCTCTCCACTTCCTTGCCGGCGTTATAAGCCTTCTTAGCGAGACCGGTCTGCACCTTGTCGCGGTTGCGAATCTGGTAGGTGATGCGCTGCTCCAGTTTCATGTCCGCGTAGTTCGCGGCAGCGGGCGAGTTCTTCTTCGGCTTGGAGTTGCTGCTGCAGGAGGAGAGACCGGGGCCGAGGGCGACGCAAAGGGTAATCAAGAGCGCGAAGGGCATGCCTCCCAGATGGCAGACGCGGGCACAGAGCAGGGAAGTCAGGCGGGGGGCACGATGGGTCATTCGCAGGAGCAGGGCAGGGTGGGGGGAGGCTCAGGGAGCGGGGGATGTTTTCCCTGGCGGATTCCTGCCCAAGAACAAGGTCTCCTGCAGCAATCCATCCGGGAGCTGGAATTTTGCCAGCTCAGCGGGCAGACGGTCAAGCTTGTTCCACGCTCGGTACAGGGTGGCGAGGGCGTCGGCGAGTTCCTCGTCCATGCCTTCGTGCTCCTTCAGCAGGAGGGTTTCCGCCTGTTCGTACTGGCCCAGTCGGGTCAGCAGACCGGCGTAGGCCAGCGCCAGCTCCGGGTGGAATTCGCCCCGGCTGCAGCTGCGATCCATGGCGGTGGCGGCAAGGGCGAGCGCCAGATCGGTGCGGCCGCAGGCATCCAGGGCCTCCATGTGGCCGATGGTGTCCGTGCCACCGGGGTAAGTCATGCACACCAGCTTGGAGAAGAACTCCTGCAGCGCATGCTTGTCTCCCATGGCCTGATACACCGCGCTGAATACCGGGGCATCGCGCAGCGAGTCGCCCATGGTGGCCACGGCGAGCGCCCAGGTGGGGCGATTCTGCTTCAGCAGCGTCTCCACGGCGAGCTTCTGGGAAACAGCGGCCACGATGTCCGCCTTCCCCCGCCAGGGTTCTGCGATGCGTGGGACGTCCTTCTCCTCCAGCCGCTGTGCGAGCGTGGCGAGTCCCAGTGAGCCGATGGTGCCCGGGGGCAGTGCCGTGATGGCTTTCACCCAGGAGGCGGCTCGCGGGCCCTGGGCTTCCTTCGTCATGAAGCGGACCCAATCGCGCAGCACCAGCACATCCGGCGAGTCCATGCGCAGCACGGCAGTCACGCGTGTGGGTTGGCGCACCGGGTCCCAGTCCGGCGAAGCGGCCTCCAGCTTGAGCTGCTCCAGCCGCAGGCGGAAGCGCTCAGCGGGTTCCTTGATCGCGCGCTCTGCACGCAGCAGGAGGCTCTGTGCTTCCACGGTACGCTTGTGCGCTGCGAGTACGCGGCTCAGCTCCAGCACGCTGCCGGTGTGGAGCGCCTGGGTGGGTTGCAGGCGCATGCGAGCCACCATGCCCACGTCTGAGGGGCCGCCGGAGTTGGACCCACGTGTGACCAGATTCATGAGCTCGCGCATCTCATCCCACAGACCGGCTTCGGCCACCATCTCCGCGCGCAGCTTCAGCGTATCGCGTGTGGCATCGCTGTAGAGGTTGGAGAGGTCCACCTTGCGTACGGCATCGAGTGCGCGGGGCATGTTCCCCTGGGCGAGCAGCAGGCGGGCGCGGTGCAGATGCGCTTCCACCTCCTGCGGCCAGAGGTCTGCCAGCTCTTCCCATGCCGCGAGCGCACCGGGGATATCGTCCCGACGCTCCAGCAGCGTGGCCAGCTCCTTGAGGTAAGGCACCTGCACTGGCTCACGCGGGCCGGTGGGGCGCGGCGTGGTCACTCCGCGGAAGGCACGCAGCTTCAGCTGCAGGGTGTCCTGCAGGCGTGCGAGGAATTTCGCGTGCTTCGCCTCCAGGAAATTCTCCGGCAGATTCAGCGGACGGCTTTGCAAGTCGGCGGCGAAAAGTTTTTCGATGTACGGGATGCCCGCCGCGCACTCCCAGGAGTTCTCACACGCACGCAGGAGCTGCTCGCAGTATTCCAGATTCTGCGGCGAGCGGTCAGGCAGGCGTCGATACACCTCGATGCACACGCGTGGCAGGCCATTCAGGTCGAGGAAGGTTCCCAGCTCTGTGAGCGCATCCACAGAGTCATCCCCCTCCAGATACTCACGCACCAGCCGCACACGCTCACGATGACTCGCGGGGCGGAGCTGGCGTAGCAGGGATTGGTTTTTCCATGCACTGTATTCAAAATTTGACTTCGGGCCGTTGGCGATGCCGCCGAGGCGTTCGCTGACCATGTGCTCGGAATCCAGCACGGCCTGGGAGAGACCTTCCTGCCGCAGCAGATCACCCAGTTCGCGGGCGTTGTCCCAGTAGCTGCGCATGTGGTTCACTTCATCGATGCGCGGTCCCGGCATCACCGAGCCGGATGGCGCCCGCATGAGCGGCTCGGCAAAGGGGCGCAGACAGAGGAAGTCATGTGAGAGAAATTCCTCCAGCTTCTGCCCTGCGGCACCCTCGGCTCCGGCGAGCCCCAGCAGACGCACCTCACGCAGCGCGCCAAGTCCGGAGGGAGGCAGCTCGTGCAGACGCTGCCAGCTCTCCTTCAGCACGCGCTCCCGCTCGGCGGCGGAGGGCGCGAGCCGCACCAGATGAGCGGCGCTGTTGATGAAGAGGTCCAGTGCCTGCGGTTCTCCCGCCATGATGGGGGCCTGCCATGCCTGCAGCAGATGATGGTACTGCAAGTCCGCACGCCCCATGAGCTCAGCCACCTGGGAGAGGTTCCAGTGGCTGGCGCCCAGATTGCCACGGCTCTCATTCTGCATGGCGAGATTGCGCAGAGCGTACGCGGGCTCATAGCGCTGGCGTGACTCCAGCTTCCGCGCGATGTCGATGAGCTCAGCATTGCTGTACAGTCGTGACTCGCCAATCTGGCGTGCCGAATCCACAGGAAGTACAAAGGTATTGTCCTCCGCCAGCATGTGGCACACGGCCTGCAGCACGCCGCGGCGTTGCTTCCGCTCCACCTCGCTGCCCTTGGGGAAGGAAGCCCACGCGAGCACCTCTGCCATGCCTTGCGAGCGCATGCCCAGCCACACCTGGAGGAATTGAGCTTCCAGCGTATTCGCATTTCCCAAGCGTGCCTTCACCAGGGCACGGAAAGATTCACCCGCCTCTGCATAGCGATAGGTCCACGCGAGCTCGATGTCGGACTTCTCACCGGTATCGCGCAGCAGTTCCTCCGTCGTGGCCTTCGGGTCGGCCTTGCGGCGCAGGTGCATCAGCTCCTCCAGCGCACGCAGGCGCACCTGGGCAGGCTCTTCAGGGATCAAGGCAAACTCCCCACGCGGCAGGCCCAGGAAGGTGCGCAAGCGATCACGCTCGGGCTGGTCCAGCCCCGGGGCATTGTCCAGCGAGTTCAGCAGCGTGATGGGCACGATGGATTGCGCCTTGCGTTCATCCAGCAGCGGCCATGGGAGGCGCTCCACCTGCATGCCTGCCATGGCGGCGGGTGCCTTGGAGTGATGCAGGAGTTGCAGCAGTGTCTGCTGGGCGGAAGTGTCATCCCCCATGTCCATCTGTTGCAGGGCGAGACGCAGGAGATTCTTCACATCCCACGGGCGCACGCGGGCGAGCTGCTCATGCACACGCCGTGCCGCCTCTGCCTGGCCGCTCTCTTCATAGTGCTGCGCCAGTTCTTCCAACGACGCGGGATCCTGGAGTGAGTGCAGTTCCAGGCGGCGGCGTGCCTGATCTGCCTCCGTCATGCGGAAGTCCTGCTCCAGCAGGGAAACGAGTTCGCGCCACTCGGCGGTCTCCCGCGCCTGGGGTGCGGTGGCGGCGATTTGTTTCTGGAAGTAGATCGCGTTGCGCAGGTCGCCTGCATTCAGTGCGGCGGTGCGGAGCTGCTCCAGGGAGAAGGGGGTGTCCGGCGCTGCATAGTACGCCTGCTTCATCTCGGCAAAGGCCTTGGTGGCATCGCCCTGCTTCTCATGCACAGCGGCGAGTGCCTCATGCCAGAAGCCTTCGAAGGGCGCATGACGCGAGCGCTCCTGCAGCGCGGTGAGCAGCAGATCCAGGCGCTTCGTCACTTCGCCATCTGGCAGGCTGCCCTGCACCACATCCGCCCAGAGCAGACGCTCCAGCGCGCGGGAGAAGAGATCACGGCGGCGCTTCACATCCGCCTCCCTCTCCAGGAGCTGCATCTGCGTCTCCACATATTCCTTGTGCTGGCGCTGGGCGATGAGGATCTCCGCATAACGCTCCAGCAGCGGCGTCGCGCCGCCTCGCGAATCCTTCGCCGCCTTCTGCCACAGGCCCATGGCTTCATCACGCCGGCCTGTCTCCAGGTAGTACTGCGAGAGAGAGGAGAGCACCGCTTCATTGCGCGGCTCCTCGCGGATGAGTCCTTCAAGGATGCGGATGGCCTCCGCGGGTCCTCGCGGATTGCCGCCTTCCAGCGTGGAGCGATTCGAGCGCAGCACCTGCGCGTGTGTGCGCGTCTCGATGAATCGGCCGAGGTTCGCGAAACTCACATCCGGATCACGCGGCGGCGCCATGGGGCGGAAGTCGGTGAAGGAAGGGCGATTCCCCTCCTGCTCGGCGAGACGCAGCAGGTAGTTCGTGCGGTTCTCAGGATCCAGCGTGGAGAGCAGCTTGAGCTGGCGGATGGAGAGCGCGGTGTTCTTGTCCGTGGTGGCGAGATCGAGCAGCAGCTTCTCCACTTCCACCGGTACCGTCACCCACTGGTGCCCCTTGTTGAAATGAATCAGGCTGATGAGGTCGTATGCGAGCTGGATCTGGTCTGCACGGAAGGCCCACCAGGCCGCGCGGAAGACTCGCTCCGCCGTCATCGGCGCGCGTGGAGGCATGAGCGGGTGGAGTGTCGACTCCAGCCACGCGAGGCTCCACGCATGGTGGCTGGCCCGTGGCACGTCTTGCAGCTCGGCGGCATACACGCCCGTCGCCTGACCCAGGGCAAAGTCCAGCACCGCCTGCGGCACACTCGCCTTGGGCTGAGGTGGAGGAGCGTCCGAGCCGAATCCCTCACCCGTGAAGATGGCCGGCAGGCGGAACTCCGGCGTGGGCTGCGCCTGCGCGAGCGGCCGCAGCGCCTGGTCTCCGGAGAGCATGGCAAGGATGCGCTCATCCACCTCCAGCCGCTGCTCGTGCGAGGTGCTGAGCGTCCATGCTTTCTCCAGTAGAGTAAGCGCCTCCTCCGTGGCACTGCGCTGGGAGAGGATGTCTGCCAGCGCGAGGAAGTCCGCCGGACCTGCGTCCCCTTGGGTGGCCCGCACGGCAAAGGATTCCGCCTGCTCCATTTTCCCCGATGCACTGAAGAAAGAGGCGATGGCTCGGAGTCGGCGATGCTGCTCCTCTGCCGAAGCACCAGGCAGGCTCCGCCACGTTTCAAACACCTCCACCGCCTCCTTGTCCCGCTGACGTTTCACAAGAAATGAGGCGAGCTCAAAGACCGGCTCTGTCTTCTCCGGATCACGACGCACGCGAGCGCGCAGCACCAGCTCGACCACGCTATCCAGCGAGCGCTGCTGGGCGAATTGCAGCACCAGCTTCTCGACCTCTGGAGAACCGCCTTGTTTCTCCAGCAGGTCCTTCAGACGCTGTTCGGCCTTTGCCTGCTCCTTCGCTTGGAGGTGTGCTTCACAACGCATCAGCACCAGCGCAGCAGGGTCGGTGTGGTCACCTTTCAGGGATTCATCCAGCAGCTTTGCAGCCTCCATGTGCTCCTCGCTTTCGAAAAGAGCGCGCACGAGATCCCAGCGATACTCTGTGGAGTTTGGGAAGGCCTGCACCAGAGCGCGCAGCCACTTCACACGCTCGCCCAGATCCACGACGAGGCTGGAGAAGCGCGCCACATCACTCAGCGCCTGCTCACGCACCGGCTCCTCTTGCGCGGCCTTGATGAGGTCCGTCTTCAGCGAGTCAAGCTGGTTGAAGCGCTCATGGAGCCTTACGAGGCGTTGGAAAAACTGTCCGTAGCGCCAGTCCTTGAAATGCAGGAGAGCCAGGCCCTGGTGCAGCGAGGCCGCAGCATCGTCGAACTGGTCTGCCTGCTCCTCCAGGCGCGAGAGATCATAGAGTGCATCCAGACGCTTTGCCGGGTCGCTGGACTCCGCGAGCTTGCGGTAGAGCGTCACTGCCTTCTCCAGGAAACCTGCACCGAGCATGAGTTGCGCAGCCTCACGGGTGATGCCCGCCTGGTCCGGCTGCAGGGCCGCCACCTTCTCCCACGCCGCAGCGGCCTGCTCGCGCCGGTCCGCTGCGAGTGCGATGCGGCCCTCCTCCAGCATCAGCACGGCGCGCGCGGGGTCCTTTTCCGGATACGTCGCAGCCAGCTTTCGGATGAACTCCAGTGCCGCGAGATGCTCGCCCGCTCCCTGGGCGAGATCCACGCGGGCCCGCAGGGCGATGGCATTGGCAGGTTCCTGCTTCAGCACTTCGTCATAGCGCGTCGTGGCTTCGGAGAACTTGCCCGCCTTGCGCAGCAGATGCGCGTGCACCAGCAGCACATTCGGGTGCGACTGCACCTTCGCCTGCGTGGCGATGCTCTCCAGCAGGAAGGCCGTGGACTGGTGCTTCTCGTACAGGTCCCAGAGCAGCTCCAGCACGCGCCCGTACTCCGGCTTCTCCACGAGGAGATTCAGGTACTCCGTCGCCAGCCGTGTGTCCTTCTCCGCCCAGGGTTTGGGGGTGGAGTTGGATGGCTGGGTGGAGGTAGGGGTAACGGAAGGCTGGGAGGGGGAATCCGCAGGCTCGGTCGGAAGAATGTAGGAGGGGGCAGGGGAGTCAGGTGGGGCCGGGGGTGCAGACTGCCCGACCGCCGGCTGCGCCAGGGCCAGCCCGAGTACCCCCAGCGCGATGCTGCCCATGCCGATGACGCTCCGCATCTTGCTTACGCTCTCATCCTTGCTCCTCCGCCTGTCGTGTCGTGCACGCCACGGAGAGCCAAGCAACCCTGCGCGGCTGGGGCACGCGCATCGACGAGTCCGGGGGGCGTCAGACATTCAGAGAAAGGTACGTAAGAAGGTGCCGGATGCATGCCATTCTGTCCAGATTTCCGTGGGGGGGGGGGGGGGGGAGGGGGGGGGGGAAAAGCGACAATGAGAGAAGTCTATCCTCGCCCCGTACTTCATCCCTGCATTGCCCGCGCCAGATCGACAAACTTCCAGCGCGCGGTGGCTGGCGCGCACATCCTGCCGTGGCTTGGGCATGGGTAACCGGGGAGGGGGCGTACATGGGAGAGTCGCTATAGGCGGACGCTTGCGCCAAGCTTTCCCTGAACATCCTCTCATGAGACAGGGGCCGCCTCCATCCGGACGGGCAAACGCCTCGCAAAAGGTCCCTGCTGAGGACTTTGTGAATTGAAATAAAGTCGTTTCTTTATCGACAAATCCTTGCCTGTGCATGCCAAGTCGAGCACATATGGTTCCGCATGGTGCGTCGGGTTTTGCTATTTCTGCTCCCGTTGCTGACTTCTGTCCTCATGGCGGAGGGGCCGCAGCATGTGCTCATCATGCATTCCTTCGGGCGGGACTACTCGCCCAATGGGGAGGTGGCCAGCATCTTCCGGACGGAGCTGGCACGGGACAATCCAAATGCCATCGAGTTCGTCGATGCCTCGCTGGAGATGGCCAGGTTCGATGGGGAGGAGAATGAAAAGCCGCTGCTCGATTTCCTGCGTGCCGTGTTTGAGGAGCAGATGCCGGACCTCGTCGTGCCCATTGGCAGCCCGGCAGTCATGTTCTGCCGGAGGCATCGCAGCACGCTCTTTCCGCATTCACCCATGCTCCTGCTGGATGCGGAAAAGCGCCGTGTGGAGATGATGAAGGATGACCCGGATGTGGTCTCCGTGGGGCCGGATGTGAACATCAATTACCTGGCTGGCAATATCTTCGAGGTGCTGCCCAAGACGCGGCACATCTACGTGGCGCAGGATGCCTCACCGATTGGCCGCTTCTGGACGACGGTGATGAAGCGGGAGTGGGATGCTGCCTACTCCAACAGGGCGACTTTCCACTGGATGAATGATCAGTCGCTGAAGCAGATGCGCAGCACGGTGAGCGCACTGCCTCCGGACTCGGTGGTGCTGGTGGGCATGATGATGCGCGATGCCGCCGGTGTGCCGCTCGTGGAGGAGACAGGGCTGGATGCCATGCATGAGTCTGCCAATGCACCGGTGTTTTCCTTCAATGATCTGCAATTGGGGCGCGGCACGCTCGGAGGCAGGCTGGTGCCCCAGAAGCGGGTGGCCGTAGAAGGGGCGAAGGTGGCGATGAAGCTGCTGGCCGGAGTGCCCCCATCCAGCCTGCCGTGGCAGCATTTCCCCCTGGGGGCACCTGTCTATGACGCACGCGAGCTGAAGCGGTGGGGCATCTCTGAGTCGGCCCTACCCGCAGGCAGCACGGTCCTCTTCCGCAAGCCGGGCCTGTGGGAGACGCATCGCAGTTCCTTCCTCATCTTCGTGGGGGTGATAGCCCTGCAGACCGGGATGATTGCCATGCTGCTGGCTGCACGGAAGCGTGCGCGGGAGATGCATGCGGACTTCACCCTTGCGGCAGACTCAGGAAACATCGGCCTGTGGAGCCGGAAGCCGGGTGTGGATGAGTTGGAGGGCTCCGCGAAGTGGCGCACCATCTTTGGTCTGCCCGATAGTGGCAGCGTGACCTTTGAAGACGTGCTCGCGCGCGTGCATCCGGAGGACAAGTCCATGCTGCGGTCCGCCATCGAGCTCGCGGCGCGGGACGGTGGGGCGTTTTCCCTGGAGCATCGGGTGGTGCATCCGGATGGCAGTGTGCGTTGGGTCTCCTCCCACGGTCACGTGCACGCCTTCGGCGACCGGCAGAAGCTGGAGATACGGGGAGCCTCACGGGATGTCACGGAGAGGCGGCGTGCTACGCAGGAGGCTGAGCAGCGGCGTGAGGAGCTGGCGCATCTCTCGCGTGTCGCCACGCTGGGCGCTCTCTCCGGCTCGCTCGCACATGAGCTGAATCAGCCGCTGGGCATCATCCTGAGCAATGCCCAGGCCGCGCGGCATGTGCTCGCGTGTGACCAGCCGGAGCCGGAGGAGATGTGCGAGCTGCGTGAGATGATCGCAGACATCATCAGTGAGGACCGGCGCGCGGGAGACGTGATCGCCCGCATGCGCACGCTGCTGCGCCGTGGCGAGGTGAGCCTGCAGCCGCTGGATGTGCACCAGCAACTTCAGGAGGTGGTGCAGCTCACACGCAGCGACCTCATCGGCCGTGGGGTGAAGGTGGACTTCCAGCTCGCGGAGGACGTGCCGCCTGTCATGTCTGACCGCGTGCAGTTCCAGCAGGTGCTGCTGAATCTCATCACGAACGCGGCGGATGCGATGGTGGCGAATCCTCCCGGTGAGAGGAGCATCACCCTCACGACCTGCCAGGACGGTGATGAGGTGCGCATCGATGTGAAGGATGCGGGCACGGGCATTGAGGGGGAGCCGGAGTCTCTCTTCAAGGCCTTCCACACAACGAAGGAGCATGGCATGGGGCTGGGTCTCTCCATCTCACGCGCCCTGGTCACCGCACACGGCGGCAGGCTGTGGGCCACACGGAATCATGACAGGGGTGCCACATTTCACATCACCCTCGCGGCAACCAAGGGCGTAACATGAGCATGGAGCAGAATCCCACCATCGGACTTGTGGATGATGATGCCGGCATGCTGCGGGCCCTGAGCCGTCTGCTGCGTACGCATGGTTATGCGGTGCGCACCTTTGATTCACCGGACAGATTCCTCGTGGAATATGCCCAGGCAGACATGCGCTGCGTGGTGCTGGATGTCTCCATGCCGGGCTGCGATGGTCTGCAGCTACAGGCCTATCTGAACAAGACCAACCGGTCGATTCCCATCATCTTCCTCTCCGGTGAAGGAAACATCCCCATCAGCGTGCGGGCCATGAAAGCCGGTGCCGTCACCTTCCTGGTGAAACCTGTGGATGAGGAGGTGCTGCTGGAGGCCATTGCCCTCGCGCTGGAGCAGGACAGAAGCAATCGAGGCCAGCGGGAGGAGATGGATGCTCTGCGCGGTCGCCTGGAAAAACTCACCACGCGTGAGCGGGAGGTGCTGGAACACGTGATCTCCGGCAAGCCGAACAAGCTCATCGCGGACATTCTGGGAGTTACCATCCAGACCGTGAAAATCCATCGCATGCAGATCACAAGGAAGCTGGAAATCCCCTCGGTGGCCGGACTCGTGAGCGCCGCCACGCGATTGGGCGTGGTGCCTGCGGTGTGAAGGGCTCGTTCTCCTGTGAGTATTCTCCACAGAATTGCGAACGTACGCATTCATTTGAACCGGGTTCGTAGCACCAAAGTTCTATACCCAGATGCGCCAAAGAAGCCGATGCTGCGGGCATGTCCGCCGAGCCACCCGTCATCGCCATTGTGGATGATGAGCCGCGGATGCGCTCGGCCTTATGCCGGCTGCTGAGGGTGCGTGGCTATGCCGCAGTGCCATTCGAGGACCCGGCCCTTTTTCTCCAGACCCTGGAAACGCGGAAGTACGGCTGTGTGGTGCTGGATTTGCACATGCCGGAAATCAATGGCTTCGATGTTTTGGAGTGTGTTTCCCGGCAGGCGGAGATGGTGCCGGTCATCGTCATCACCGGCCATGACCAGCCAGGGAGCGCTGAGCGCGTGCAGCGTCTTGGTGCCTTGGTGTACCTGACCAAACCCGTGGATGAGGAGCCTCTGCTACGCGCCATTGAAGCCGCACTCGCTCCGCCTGGGCAGACACAAGACTCGCAGGCGAGCGAACATCCGGCACGGGAGTCCTGAAGACAGATGCGCTGCTTCCATGGCAGCACTGTCTTTGTGATGACTGTTGCAATCCCGAGCTTGCTCTGTATTGCACTTGAAATGAACGAGTTGCTTACGTGCCGAACCGGGCATATAAAGGGGGATGCTGGACCCGGAAGAAGCAAAAAGGCGTGCTCTCAAAGCCGCGGAGCTTCTTCTCGCGGACATTGCCCATCCGCCCACCATCGCGAGCATTGCGGAGAAGGTGGGGCTCACGAAGTATGAACTCAGCCGGCTCTTTCCCGTGGTGACCGGAAAGTCGGGTCCGGAACTGCTGAGGCATGCCCGGATGCAGAAAGCAGCGGAACTTCTCAGGACCTCTCCGCAGCGCCGCGTGGGTGAGATCGCTGTGGAGGTGGGGTATGCCAGCATGAGCGCCTTCTGCCGGGCATTCGAGCAGGAGATGGGGCAGGTACCCTCTGCCTACCAGGATGCACACCGGCCCCAGAATTTCCCGGAGGCCTTTCCTTTTCCGCGCCCGCCTCGCAAATTCAGAAAGCCACCCCAGTAGTCATCGCACACTCCGCCGCTTCCTGGCGATGCGGATGATTGATGTGATATGATAAGGTGTGATGCACTAGGCGATTCGAGAGGCGGGGAAGATCAAGCTGAACCTGGGGTTATTCCCCGCGTGGTTGCCGTAGGTCCGGAGGAAGGGTGCCGCCCAGCATATTTGGAGAGCGGGAATGAGGGGACTCCTCCTCAGCCCTCAGCTCATCATAGAGCTGCAGCCACTCCTGGGGGAAGCTGGCGAGATGCTCTTCAGCCTTCCGGAGGGTCTCCATGCATTGCGCGTACTCCCTCGTGTGGAGGCCGTCGCTGAGCGGCCAGCCTCCGCACATGGCGGCGGCGATTTTGGCGGTACGTACCCGCCACCGCGCGGCGCGGAAGGCGGTGATATTCTCCGGCGTGTGTTCCATCTAAGGTTGGCGCAGCAATTGAAATACGGCGCAACGTGTCTGTCAATTTCGGGCACACTCAGGGAGTGATTATGACAATCTTGTTAGGTAGAGGGGTGTGGCAAATTGCACGAAATGCTCGTGAGGCATGGTGACACCAGAGGTGATACATCATGCTATAGAGTACCCATTTCGCAAGTGCGCCCGGTGCATGTCGCAGGATGAGGGATTTCACCGCGGCTGGCAAACCTGCAAAATATTGGTACAAGACACTCCGGTGCCGGTATCCTCCAGGCATTCTCAACAACCCTCTCATGCCACGTTGGCTCAAAATCCTGCTGTGCACAGCTCTCCTCCTGGGAGTGCTGGGACTCGTCAGCTACCACGTGCTGGAGTGGTGGGCGGAAGACTCGCTGGTGGTGCGGCATGCAGGCATCGAGCAGGAGCCGGACGGGCGTGTCTTTATCAACTTCGAATTCCACAACCGCTCAAGATTTCCCCTCAGGGTCGTGGATGTCTCCACGCTGTATGCAGCGGATGACTATAGCTTCGCCATTATCCCACCACAGCTGAAGGAGTCGTTCCTCTTGAAGGCAGGGGCGCAACACCACTATCAAGTGCACCTCCAGGACCCGGAGTTGCCGATGCTTTCCCGCGAAGGCATCCTCACGGCGGATTGGACCCCAGCATCGGCCACCTGGCTTGCGCCCGTGTTCGACGGTCTCAGAAGGTTCTACTTCCGGGTGCATCCTGCCGGCGTTGATCCCATGCCCCGGATCAAGAGAACCATGAACCAGGATTTCGTGATACGCAAAGACGCCCAGGGAAACCCAGAAGCCGTGGAGATGGGAGAACTGCCCAATGAATGGCGTTTCGCGTTCGACAGGTGGAAACGCGAGAGGTGAGTCCCCTCCAGACAGTCACCTACATCTCCATCAGACGCTGCTTCTCTGCCAGGAGGCGCTCTTTGGCTTTCAAGACTTTCATCCCTTCGACCCGGTTTTCACGACTGAGCATTTCGACGGTGGAATACAACTGCTGCACGATGGCAACGATCTTGCGCTGGTGCTCCTTCTTCTCGGCAGCATCCTTTGCTTTCTCCATCCGGAAATGGAGCAAGTCGATTTGAGCCTCGGCAAGGTCGGTTGCCTTGCCTCTGCCGAGACTGGCCTCGTGCTCGAACTCCTCGACAATGGCCTTGAGCACGGCCTCCCGTTCCCTGTGGATGTCCGCGAGGGACTCCTCCTTTTCAGCTGCATGGCAGACATGCAGGGTAACCAATAGCGCGCAGATGATGGATGCTGTTTTCATGATGCGTTGATGGAATGGTTCGGACGACTTTGGCCGCCAAAACATTCAGATCAAGCAGCGCGCTTCACCCACAGCATGCCCACAAACAGCGGGAACTCATCCCGTGCCCGGTTCTCCGCGCGCGCCCGTGGCCCTGGCTGGCTCTGCTTGTCCGAGTGCCACTCCTCGAAACCCGCGAGCAGGAAGCCTGCGCTGAGCGCGCAGTGCATCAGGTCCGAAAGGTTCTTGTGAAACGAGGTCGTGCTCTCACTCTGTGCCTGCCCGGGGTGCATCACAATCGGGATGCTCATCGGCGAGCTGTACCCATCCACACGGCGATACTGAATCTTGCGTTCGTCATCGAATCCCCACGCCGTCTGTCGCGGGATGCGGAAGCAGGGGTGATTCAGCACCCACAGCATGCGACCGCCATCCCGCAGCACCTTCGCCGCAGAGACGCACACCTTGTCCAGGTGCTCCATATTCTGCAGCGCGAGGATGCTGGAGACCGCATCGAAGGTCCCAAGCTCCTTCAAGTCCGCAGCATCACGCGTGACATAGCGGATGGGTTTCGGTGACGGATACTCTTCCGCGCGCCGCACCAGGGACGCAGAGGCATCCAGTCCCGTGACCTTCGCGCCATGCTCGGACAGCGCCCGGGTGAAGACACCCTGCCCGCAACCGAGGTCGAGGATGGACTCGTCGCGCTTCGGACGGAGCATGTCCAGCGCACAGGGAATCACGATGCGCTGGTATAGCTCCGAACCCTGCGCGCCGATGATCTTATCATACCAATCTGCCGACTTCTCCCAGGAGGTGCCGTGCGCGGAGGCATCCCGTGGCTTGCCGGCATGTGGACGGGATGCGGACTTGTGCGGCGTACCCTTGTGGCTGGGGCGTCGCTCGTCTGAAAAGGGACGCTCACGCTCGCGTTCGCGGTCTCTGTCACCAGTCCTGTCCCGTTCATGAGCGCGAGGCTCATCCCTCTTCCCCTTGTAGCCGGAGTGGCCGGTGCCTGATTTCTTCCAGGGACCCGCGCCCGAGCCGGTCCCAGACCCAGCTCCAGCGCCCGCCTCATGATCACGCCGTGGACGACGGGGAGGTTGATTGGAATGAGGATCACGCTTCTGCCAGGGCATGGTGTCCGATCCATCGTACGGATGGGGTTGTCAATATCACGAAGCGTCTCGTGACAGGAACAGGCCTTGTCCGCATCATATGTCCCTTTGGCAGACCACCTTGCGCCTGCTTATGTGGCTTCCTCCTTCAGGTGAGTGAGTCATGTCACGAGACTTGCCATGACGTTGTCGTGAGGCGGGCCAGCTTGGTCAGCCCGCCATCACATTCTAGAACACCACTGCCCCCCTTACTTCTTCGGCGCCTTGATGGAGAAGTCGTCGTACTGCACGTCCACGGCATTCGTGGTCAGGCTGATGAGGGTCTTCGAGTCATGGTTGATGCCCTCGGACTTGAAGCTGCCGACGGCCTTGCCATCGATGCTCACAAAGATTTCATCACCGCGCGTGACGACCACCAGGGTGTGCCAGTCTTCCAGGGACAGGGTGACGGGGAAGCTCTTGTTCTTGCTCTTCAGCATCTCCTTGTCTTCCACGCTCAGACCTTCCGGGGTCTTTTTCTTCGCGTAGATGTCATTGCGGAAGTTGCCTGTCTTGGCATCGCCGATGTTCACCGCCTTCGGGCTCACGTTCACGTTGCAGATGTGGCCGGCGTGGGACTCCTTGTAGCCCTTGTCGTCGAACCAGAGGTTGAAGCTCTTCGCCTTGTCGCTCACGTAGCGGAATTTCACAGAGATCTGCAGGTCGCGCTCGGGCTCGATGACCACATTGTCCACGGCGGAATGGTCAGACCCTTCCGGGGTGATGCCGGTCAGCACGCCGTCCTTCACCAGGCTGCCGCTCTTGTAGTGTCCCCAGCGCTTGCCGAAGCCGTCCTTGGCGAAGTCGTCCGAAAAGATTTCGCGCGAATAGCTGCCGATGGGCTCGGCTGCGCTGATGACGGCGGTGAGAGAAAGCAGGAGGCAGGGAAGCAGTGTTTTCATGGGAGTCGAGTGGCCTGCCTTAACGCCCGCGTGCACATCGTTCTACGGAAATGATCCGGAAATTGCGATGGATGGATGGGTGGGTGGGGGAAGTCATCGCTCGTTGTGACTGGTATGCTAAAAAAACAAGCCGCACCCACCCGGGTGCGGCTCTGTACTCGTGGCAGTGTGCTCTACCTCTCAAGTACTGAAATTTTCTTAGTAATCGGCCTCTGTGAGGAAATTGGCTGGCCGTGAAAGTCGAAAGGGCATTTTGAAGGAACGTGATAAGGGGATGCGCGGGGTGCTGCTACGATTTGTGCGCCGAATGTTTTGATGCAGACGAATGCTAATATAAATCACTGCTCAGAAAATCCAGAGAAATCATAAATTTTCTTCCAAGTAAGCAGTTTCTTTATGGAGCCACAAGTCACTGAAAAACAGGTCATTTCATGCAAAATGCAATCATATGGAGAAAAATGATTTAGTGCTCATTTCTAGGGTAATGCCTGATAGGCTTTTCCTTGGCGAGATGCGGTGATCGTTGTCTCCGAGACGGCGGCGACTCGGGCCTGGCGTGCTGGTCGCTCTACGACCGGCGCTTCCGCTTGAAGCCTCTTCCGGTCCATCGTCTTGCGGTCCGTATCCCGATGGGCACTGCTGCGTTCTGAGGTGTACCCACAAATTCCCGGCGCGTCTCGCGAAATGACCCACTCGGTTGGCGCCGATGAAGAGCGGTGATGCGCCTACCGGTGTCGCCCGCCGGATTTTGAGAATCGGAGGCCGAACAAAAAAAGCCGCACCCTTTCGGATGCGGCTCTTGAAGCACGTGCTGTGCGCTAGCGGCTAGGCTCGCATCAGGGCACCGTGGTCGGCAGAGTCACGAGCTGGCCGTTCAGGTAGAATTGACCGGACGTGCTGCCCGTGTTCTCCACCTTCTCGGTGTTCTCGTTGCTGACGTGATTGCTGGATGCTTCATCCAGCGTGCCATTCACGGACAGCGTGCTGGTATTGTTCCGGCGGATGCGGATGCCCGTCTGGGATGCGCCGCTGATGGTGTTGCCATCGAACTGCGTCACGGTCAGCACGGAACTGTTGCTGCTGCGGATGTAGATGCCATACGTCGCATAGGTGGAGTCGCCGATGAGCTGATTGTTGCTCAGCTCGACGTCGAGTTTCGCGCCGTTGTAGCTGTCCATGGTGATGCCACGGGCAAAGCTGCCGGTCAGCACGTTGCCGGTGACGGTGGCATTGAGCTTGTTGCTGCCCGTGCCATCCGCGTCGAGGTTGATGCCGGCGTATTCGAAGGCGCCGGAGAGGAGGTTGTTCGTGACGTCCACGTTGAGGCTGGAGTACTCGTCCCGCAGCACGTTGATGCCGTTGTAGAACACGCCACTGAGCTGGTTGTTGTCGATGGTCACGTTCATCAGCGAGGTGTCGTTGGACTGCAGCTCGATGCCCGCGCCAGCCTCCACACTGCCGAAGGCGCCACTCAGCACGTTGTTTTCGATGGTGCCATCAAGGAGCACGCCATGCGACTTGATGCCATTGCTGGTGAAGCGGATGCCGTTGGAGTCGAAGTCACCCGAGAGGATGTTGTTCGTGACATCGATGACGAGCTGGCTGGAGTCATTCTGGCCCGCATCCAGTGCCTGGTCGAATTCGCCGCTGAAGGTGTTGCCCACGACGGTGAGTTCCATGCGGTTGCGATCGTAGTTGTCGATGTCGATGCCGCGGCCTTGCGTGTCTCCGCTGAACATGTTGTTCACCACATCCACCACCATCCTGGCCTTTTCCTCCGTGGGATCACAGGCGCGGTCGCCGTTGCCCGTGAGCTCAATCATGGAGTCCGAGAAGAAGCCGGAGAAGATGTTCTCCTCGACGTCGACGTCCAGGAAGGCGCGCTCCGTCTTGTCGATGTCCAGGCCGTCTTCGAATTCACCCGCGAAGTTGTTGGCCTTCACGAGACCGGTGAAGCGTGAGCGGTCGCGTCCATCGAGTTCGATGCCGTCCTGCTCGTAGTAGCCGAGCAGGGTGTTGCCTTCGATATTCGTGTCCAGCGTGGAGCGGCAGTAGCTGGTCACGCGGAAGCCATTGAAGAAGTATCCGTCCAGCACGTTGTCCACGATGGTAAGGTCTTGCGTGGAGCGGTCGTAGCTGTTCGCCTCCACGGCGGTGTGGATGAAGCCAGAGAAGTTGTTGCCGGAGATGACGCTAGTCAGCGTGCTGCGGTCATACGTGTCCAGCATGATGACCTGCATGGCGCCCGAGGCTTTGCGCAGCAGCGGAGACTCGAAGGCGAAGTCATTGTTATCCACCAGCAGGGTCAGGTTGCTGCGGCCGTAGGTCTCCACCTTCACGCCGTGCTCGCCGGTGAAGAAGCTGTTCTCACGGATGGATGCAGTCGCATCGATGTCGCACTCCGTTTCAATGTAAACGCCGGCGCCATACGCGGAGAAGTGGTTCTGCGTGACCACGAGGTCCTGCACATTGCGAGCAATGATGCCCGCACCATCGAGGCCCTCGCGGATGTCATACCCGGTGACCTGCACGAAGGGGATGTCCTGAGCGTAGAAGCCGCCGTAGAGCACAGGGCGCTCGGTATTGCCACCGAAGGTGCGGCCACCCACGCCGGTGAGTGTGTTGAAGGAGCTCACGAACTTCGTGCTGCCAGACAGTTCGACGGCATCTTCATAGTCGAATCCGGTGCCACCCTGGGTGTACACCGTCCAGGCCTTGCCATGGAGATTGGCATTGCTGCCCGCGAGGTTTGCGCCTTCGCTGATGGTATCAAAAGGTTTCTCCGCCGTGCCATTCGCGCCGAGTTGCTCGCTTGTGCCTGCCTGGATGCCATTGCCCACCGCTTCGCCGTTGTTCACGAAGACGACGTCATCTGCCAGCACGACCTGTCCCTGACGTTGGGATACCACCTTCGTCACACGCTGCACCTTGGTGCTGGTGGAAGTCTCCTCTTCCTCCACGCTGCTGGCCAGCTTCACCGCCGCATTCTGACGGTGCACCGGCTCCGCAAGACGCTCAATCAGGTGACGGCGGCGCGGCTTGAAGGAGTCACCGATGCGGCTCCAGAAGTTCTTTCCATCGCCGAGGTCTCCGGCTTCAAAGGGAACCTGAAGCTGCATGCCCACGGTCCAGTCGCTGCCGGTGAGGCGCTCGTCTTCATACCACGTGCCGGAAAGCAGCACCGCAGGCACAGGACGCACCTGCACGCCTGCCTTCCAACCTTCCACGTTGCCGGTGCCGCCTGATTGCGGACCGAAGGGCTGGTTGTCAAAGCTGTAGTAACCACCGATGAGCGTCACATCCATGTAGCGATCCAGCCAGGGGATGAGCACGGCGATTTCAGCGTCCCAGCCTTCCATGCCTTCCTCATAGCGACGGAAGAGGCGCTCGATGGTCGTGGTGCGCGTGGTGGTGGTCACGCTCGTGCTGTAGAGCGCGTTCTGCGTGATGGCGTTTCCAGCGGCGGTGGGATTGTCCAGCGGAGTCACGCTCTGATGTGCCTGGCTGCTGGTGCTCTGGAACGACTCCCGCGTGCGGAACTCATCCGCGAGCTGCTTGTCGGAGAGGGGGATGTAGTAGTTCCCGCGAACTTCCACGTAGCGCGTGCCTGCCTCCAGACCCACGCCAAGCTGCCAGAATTGGTTGTTCGCCTCGGTGTCGAGCATGTCGACGAACATGTTCGCGCCGACGAAGACGCCTTCCTCGAAGAAGCCCGCCTGGTGTCCGTCGTGATTCGTGAGAGCGCTCACCGACTGCGAGCCAAACAGGTGCCGGTAGCCCAAGCCGAGCGAAGTGGCCACCTCACCGCCCTCGCCGTAGGAAACGTAGGGCTCGATGAAGAGCAGCCCGCCGCTCAGCGTGGAGTCCGCTCCCAGCGAACTCCAGATGGGGGCCACGATGCTGAAGTTCCCGTCTGTGTACGAGTCATTGGTCTTGATGCCCGTGCTCACCATCCCGAGGTACATGGGATGTACGGGAGCAGTCTGCAGAGCTTCCTTGGCCGCGGGGTTCTTCTCCGAGGGGGTCCCTGCGGAACTTGAAAGGCCTGTCAGGAGTAATGAGGACAGGGCGAGTAGAGAGCCAGTGAGTCGTGGGATTCTGGGTTTCATGTTGAAGTTCATCTGTAGGGGGTGGCACCCAGTAATGGTAGGGGGAGTCCGGTTGCCGGTTGATGCAGGGAATTGCTAATGTAAAGAGATGCTCATAAAAGCTAGAAAATTTCTAAATTTCCATGCAATATAAGCATTCATTCAATTCATGATTGCGTGCTCACGCTCAGTTGATTGCATGCAGAGTGCCCGATTGCTGACCTGCTGGGGCTTTATTCGCGAATGTAAGGGTTTGCCTGATGTGTCTCTTTGTCCTGTAAAGCCCTGAGGCCCGGAGAAACCGCCTCTCTGACAGCATCGGGTGATTGTCAGCAATGTGTGAGAGCAGCTACACTCCTGCGCCATGGGACGGCGCATCCTGAGCTACTTGGCAAATGTACTGATCTGTGCGGCAATTGTGTTGCCCATCGCCTACGTGTCGCTCTTCCGCATGGTCACCGGACAATGGTTTCCCAAGCGGCAGGTCGAAACCTTGAGTCATCCCGTCGCGGTGCATGGCTGGACGACGGAGGGCCTCCAACTGACTGATGGTCGCCTTCTTCGGCTGGCAGGCGTGACCGCACTCCCGAAAGAAAGCATGGCCCTTTCTGAAGCCACCAAACGCGGTGTGGAGGTCTCACAAGATGGCCGCGTCTTCGCGCTGGTGAGGGTGCATCACTGGTGCGGCAACGACCCAGTTCGCGAACACATCGCGCGGGTCGACCTAGCGGACATGCTCGTCTTTCTTGGAGAGGCCTCTCCAGTGAAACCACTGAGTGAATGGCAAAAGGAGCTGCTGGCCGCGGGCCCATCTTCCCGATTCGGAGAGCATGGATGGAATGTCAGCCACTATGGCATTTTCCAAGGCTGGCGGTTCGAAGGGCGACAGGAGGACGAGTGATCGGGCAAAGTCCCTCACACCGCATTTCGGATTCCGCCCTCCGGATTCTTTCTCACACCGCAATCTCCGCCTTGATGGCCGGATGCGGGTCATAGCCTTCCAGGGTGAAATCTTCGAACTTGAAGGCATCGATATCCTTCACGTCCGGATTGATGCGCATGGTGGGCAGGGGACGCGGGTCGCGCGTGAGTTGAAGGCGCGCCTGCTCGAGATGGTTCTTGTACAGGTGCAGGTCACCGAAGGTGTGCACGAAGTCGCCCGGCTGCAGGTCGCACACCTGCGCCACCATCATGGTGAGCAGGGCGTAGCTGGCGATGTTGAAAGGCACGCCAAGGAAGAGGTCCGCGCTGCGCTGGTAGAGCTGGCAGCTCAGTTTTCCATTATCCACGAAGAACTGGAACATCAAATGGCACGGCGGCAGGGCCATGTCCTCGATGTGGGCCACATTCCACGCGCTCACGATGTGGCGTCGCGAGTACGGCGAGGTCTTGATGCGCTGGATGACGTCCGCAATCTGGTCGTGCTCGCGGCCGTCCTGTCCCTTCCAGCGGCGCCACTGGGCTCCATACACGGGGCCGAGGTTGCCTTCCTCGTCCGCCCACTCATCCCAGATGGTGACCTTGTTCTCGTGGAGGTACTTGATGTTCGTGTCCCCCTTCAGGAACCAGAGCAGCTCATGGATGATGCTGCGCAGGTGCAGCTTCTTCGTCGTCAGGCAGGGGAAGCCCACGCTCAGGTCATAGCGTGACTGCTCACCAAAGACTGAGTACGCGCCCACGCCGGTGCGGTCCGCACGGAAGCTTCCGTGGTCGAGCACTTTGCGGAGGAGGCGGTGGTATTCTTCCATGGCAGCAGGATGAAGCACAGCCGGGGGCGACTGCAATTCGAATCCAAAACGTTACGGCGCGGCGCTGATGAAGGGCACTCCTGATTTGGGGCGGGGCCTTCGCTCCCGCCTTGCGCCGGAGGGTTTCAGTTGTATGCATCGCCACCGCCGAACCAATCCCTCTGCAAGATGGCAAAGCTCTTCACGCTGATTTTCATTCTGGCCGGGCTGGGGCTCATCGTCCTCGGGGTGGTGCGTTTCAAGGAGGGAAAGGCCAGCAACGGCTGGACCGAGGTCCCGGCAAAGGTGCAGAGCGCGGAGATGGGCAAGACACGGAAGAAGAGCAGCGGCTACCGCTACCATGCCCACATCACCTACACCTATGAGGTGCAGGGCGTGCCGTACACCGGTCGGCAGGTGGGGTTGGCAGGGCAGGGCTCCGGCAGTCAAAGTCACGCGCAGAAGCTGCTGAAGCAATACGCCGCAGGCAGCAGCGTGAAGGCCTACTATGATCCTGCCAGGCCGGAGAACGCTGTGCTCATCCGGGGTGTCGGCTCCAGCATCTGGGTGGTGTTTGTAGTGGGGACAATCTTCGTGATCATGGGCCTCTACCTCATGCTTCGCGGGCTGATGCGAGTGGCTGCCGCAAGGTGATGCCCGTGCGTGGCAACCGGTGAGCGGGATTTTTCCGCGAATAGAGACCCTGGGTATCACGAATGCTCGTGGATGCACAATCATCAGAAAGACCCCGCATACCTTCCTTCTCTCTATGATGAATCGACATACATGGCCATTGGCTCTCGCCTTGGGATTCACGTTCATGTCCCCCACAGGTATCTCGGCACAGGAGCATGGCGTCATCAATGACCCGGACGGCTATACCAATGTGCGCTCGAAGCCGGACACCAACGCGCTCGTCATCGCCAAGGTAAACAAAGGCGAGGTCTTCAGCTATCGGACGGAAGGTGTCCCTCAGTACCCCAAGTGGTTGCAGGTGACCCTCGCCTCCGGCAAGAGCGGCTGGATGCATGCCAGCCGCATCGTGATTCATGCCAGCATGGAAGATCTCAAGGACGGCTCACCAACCGATGAGATCAACCTCTACGGCAAAGGGAAGGGCATCGATTACTACCCGCTCGCCCGTGCCGCCGCTCGTGGGGAACAGAACGCCATGGTGCAGTACTTCGGCATCGACGATACCGACGGCGCCGCGGCAGAGACGCATTTCTCCGCGCTGCGTTCTGTCATTCATCTCCTTGGCGACGACAAGCTCTCCGCCTTCCTGAAGACGAGAACCGCGAAATATCGCCAGCACCTCTGGGAGAATCTCGAACCAGAACTCACCTTCTGGCCCTTCGAGCCGAAGGAGTACCTGGGCAGGCACTTTCCGAAGACGGCGAAATTGTTGATGGCGGGTGCGGAATAAGCTCGGCAAGACGATCTGACGCGATGAACTCACTCATCACTTTGCGATAGGCCCAAGGAGTGGGAACGCCTCGTTCCCGCCAGCGTTTACCACTCGTTGTGATGTTGCGTGCCACACCACGCTCGGTTCTGAAAGAATGTTTCCGGAAATTCCAAGGACGTAGACCCCGCCACCATGGGAGCGAGGCGTTCCCACTCCTTGGGCCTGTGCCATGTCCTGGCTGCATGGGTAGCTCAGGGGAGGTCATACGCTCGCTGTGTGTCATAGAAGTGATGATCAATACCCCTCCTGACTCGCCCTCCACCGCGAGTTCTCCTCCCACTTCGCAACAATCTCCAACGCAGGCTTCGCCGCCGGAGGCAGCAGCGCCAGCACGCGTTCGCGTTTGTCTTCAGTCTTGTAACGAATCAACCGGGCGAGGTACGCGGCCAGCAGTTCTTTGGAGTGCCCCTCATGCTTGGTCAGCCAGAACTGGACCATCTCTTTCATCAGGCCCTTCAGCCATGGCGCGCCGGCGTTCCCATGAATCACGGATTCCAGGTAGTCCATCACGCCGCCTTCCATGGCCTTTTCGTCCTTGCCTCTCTTCTTTATATGCCTCCGGATGATGTCCAACATCATCTCGTCTCGCGAAGGTTCCAGAGGCGCGCTTTCCATGGGGGGTGGAGAAACAGAATAGACTCAAACTTGAGAAAGGGGTGCACTAATATTCTTCGATAGCTGCAAAACGCCCGGTATCCCTGAGAACAACACTTGCCGTTTTCCCCGTCTCTGGGAGATTACCGGACGTTTCTTTACTTCATGAGCGACAACAAACCCGAGCAGCCCGCCTCGCCTGAGGAAATCGGCAAGAAACTGGAGGAGTTTTTCCGCAGCCAGTTTGGCGGCAATGTGCTTTTCAGCAGCTTTCGTGCACCTGGTTCTGATGAAACACCCCAGGTGCAACCGCCCGAGTCGCCGCCGGTGGATGACATGGTGGACGAGGATGCCTGGCTGGACTTCCGCTACAAGCCCGCCGACATCAAGGCGCACCTGGACAGGTATGTGATCCGTCAGGATGAGGCGAAGAAGGTGCTCGCCACGGCTGTATGCGATCACTACAACCACGCGAAGATCCTGCGCGAGCTGCGCAAGAAGGACCCGAAGGCCGCGGAAGAGGTGGAGTTCGCCAAGCAGAACATCCTCATCGTGGGACCCACCGGGGTGGGAAAGACCTACCTCGTGAAGCACATCGCGGATCTCATTGGTGTGCCCTTTGTGAAGGCGGATGCCACGAAGTTCAGCGAGACAGGCTATGTGGGTGCGGACGTGGATGACCTCGTGCGCGACCTGGTGGCGAAGGCGAATGGCAACATCGAGCTCGCCGAGCACGGCATCATTTACCTGGATGAAGTGGACAAGCTGGCCAGCAGTGGTGAGCGCCTTGGTCGCGATGTGAGCGGTCGAGGTGTGCAGACAACGCTGCTGAAGCTCATGGAAGAGACGGAAGTGCCCATGTACTCTCCGAATGACATGCGCTCGCAGATCCAGATGATGTTCGAGATGCGCAAGGGTGGGGAACCCCGCAAGCAGGTCATCAATACGCGCAACATCCTCTTCGTGGTGAGCGGCGCCTTCAGTGGGCTGGACAAGATCATCGAGCGCCGTGCGAGCAAGGGCAACATCGGCTTCAACGCGCAACCGCGTGAAGACGTGAAGGGTTCCGCCCTGCATCGTGCCCGTACGCAGGACTTCATCGACTTCGGCTTCGAGGCGGAGTTTGTGGGGCGTCTTCCCGTCCGGGTCGTGTGCGAATCGCTGGACGCGAACGACCTCTTTGACATCATGAAGCGCAGTGCGGGCAGCCTCATCCGGCAGTTCGAGCGCGAGTTCCTGGCGTATGGCATCAATGTCTCCTTCGACGATTCTGCCCTGCGGATGAAGGCGGACGAAGCGGCCCAGGAAAACACCGGTGCCCGCGGCCTCATGACCGTCTGGGAAAAGACGCTCCGTGAGTTCAAATTTGAGCTGCCCTCCCTCGGCCTGCAGGAGCTGGTCATCGACGAGGCCGTGGTGAAGGACCCCATCGGGAGCCTCGCCGCGTGCAAGGAGCGCGCCCAGTCCGTGCAGGCCAGTGTGGTCGCCCGGGAGGTGGAGGACTTCGCCCACCACTTCACGCATGACTACGGCATGCACATTTCTTTCCTGAATGAGGCCATCCTGGCGCTCAAGGAGCGCAGCACGCGCGAAGGTGTTCCAGTCATGGAACTTTGCCGCCGGCTGTTCAAGGACTATCCCTTCGGTCTCCAGCTCATTGCGGGGAACACGGGCGAAAAGTCCTTCGCTCTTCCCTTGCGCGCGGTGCAGGAACCGGACAAGTATTTGAGTGATCTCGTGGTCGCGTCCTACCGGCGCAGCCACGGGGATGCCCCGCCCTCGCAACCATCCGTATAACTCATGGGAAAAAGCTGGTCCGTCAGTCTTATTGTCAGCTCCATTGTGAGCATGCTGCTCCTTGCTGTGTACCAGCAGACGGACCTGTTCTGGCACTGGGCTGGCAAGTTGAGGGAGTTCTATTATACGGTCTTCATTCTCTCCACGGAGGGGAGGCTGGATATTTCCGTCCCCCTGCAGTACGTGTTCCTCGCGGTCATGTCCTTCGTCACGGCCCTGGTCTGCATCGACCTGCCGCGCGTCTTCAGCAAGGTGGCTTACCTTGCCGGTGCCGTGTTCCTCACCCTGCTGCTGTCCCCGGTGATGGCGTTCTGCGGCGTTCTATTTGAGCCCATCTCAGGTACGTTTGCCATTCTCTTCTCCGGCCTCGCAGGCCTCTTCTTGGGCAGCACGGAGAAGGGCAAGCGTCAGCATGCCCTGCTGCGCTACTTTGCCGGGCGCATCTCGACGGAGAAGTTCAATGAGATCGTGAATTCGAAGAAGCCGGTGGAGCTCAGTGGGAAGAAAGACCTCACCGTCCTGAGCTGCCGCATCCTGAACTACCCGGAACTCTCCAGCCAGATGGAGCCTCAGGATCTTGAGCAGATGGGCTCCCTTTTCCTGCGTGCCGCGGCCGAGTTCCTCGTGAGCAAAGGCGCCTACCTTGACTCGTGCAATGCGGAGGGCGTGCGCGTGTATTTCGGCATGCTCGAAGGCGGCGCCGATGACAGCCATGCGGTGAATGGCTGCAAGGCCGCCCTGGAACTGCGCCAGCGCCTCATCAACCTGGAGCAGGAGATTCAGAACCGCTGGCATCGCAAGCCGTTCTTCGGCGTGTCCCTTGCCACCGGGCCGATGACCACGGGACTCTTTGGCTTCAGCGAATTCCAGTTCTACAGCGGCGTGGGTGAGTCGCTCGACTTCAGCCGTCGTCTGTGCGCCATCAATCTCATCTACGGCAGCCACGTGCTCATCAACTCCCGCACCTACAGCCTGACGAAGGAGCACATGGAAGCACGCCCCATGGAGATGGTCTATGCCCCGCGCATGCACCAGATCTCCGAAGTCTATGAGCTGCTCGCCGCGAAGGGTTCCCTCAGTGATGAGGAACTGAAGTCCCGCGATGCCTTCTGGCAGGGCGTGGTGAGCCTGCGCAAGGGCTCCTACCCCGAGGCCGTGGCCCAGCTCAAGAAGGCCAAGATCGAAGGCCGCGAAGACGCCCCGCTGAACTACTTCCTCGAGCGCGCCGAAGCCGGTCTGAAGGATGACAAGGCAGCCGCAGCCGGTGGTTCTTCCGTCGGCTCCGATTCTCCCACGACCCGCTCCAGCACCCGCCACGTGCGGATGTTGACGGCGAACTAGGCCTGAGCGTGAATGGTGCGGTGATCCGATAGCCGCAAAAGAACGCAAAGAACACAAAAGGTCTGAGGGTGCTGGGTTATCTGGAGCCAACGGTGACCTTGGTGCATTGAGTCGGGATGAGGCCCTGGCAGTAGCGAACTTCTGCCGCTCATTTCGTATTCTCTTTTGCGTTCTTTTGCGGCCATTCCCTCCGCGCTTGCCTCACCCATGCGCGTTGCTACACCACCTGCGCCTGCGCTTCCGGTGAGAGCTCGGAAAGGATGCGATTGCGGAGCTCCTTGAAGTGTTCGGGGTTGCCGGCGCGGAACAGCCACAGAGCTGCCTGATGCGCATCTCCCTGCCGATCACACGCCTTCGCGAGGAAAATGGACGAGATGATGCGGTCCGTCTCATCACTGTCAGGTGTGGTCAGTGGAGTCAGCATCTCGATGGCTTCCGCATAGGCGCCTGTCTCGACCAGCAGCGCGCCATGGGTGCCGCGGATCGTGATGGCTTGGGGTGCGGCTGCCTGGGCCTCACGTGTCCATGCGAGGGCCTTTTGCAGATCGATCTTGACCCTTTCGTGCAGCATCATGGTGGCCATTCCGTCCAGGATGCGTGCCCTCTCGCCACCCTTGAGGTTGGGATTCGCCAGAAGCTTTTCCATCTTTTCCATGAAGGATGCATATTGACCTTCCCGGCAATCGGCCTCAGCAGACTGGATCAAGTTCCACTCTTCGGGGCTGGCGTTGGCGAGCCAGGAAGTTTCAAATTGAGCGCCGGGCTCGTAGCGGGACACCATTTGGGGATACAGTCCCCAGACATAGAAGATCGCGCCCCAAGACCGTGGATATGCTCCCGTGAGACATTCCACGAGCAGCTTTCCAAGCGTGGGTGCGTACAGGCCATCCACGACCACATTCGTGGGCAGGAGCTGGAAGAGAATATCAATGACTCTGAGAGCGAGCGTGTAGACCAAGATTGGCGATGTCGGTCCTTCGTAAGCGTGAGCGGCAGGATCTTCGAGCAAAGGCCAGATGTGGGTGAGGGCCCAGACCATCGCGATGTTTGCTGCTAGCGTGGCAAGGCACGTGACCGAAATTTTCCGGGGCAGACGCTCAGGAGTGGCCGACTGCAGATACGCGTAGACTCCGAAGGGAACGGGGTGGAAGTGCCACGGTACTCCCTGGATTTTGACACCCCATTTGAAGCCACCCGATCCGACGCGGATCTTCAGGAATTCAAGCCCCACCAATTTCCCCACGAATACCTCGACTGTGGCATGCACCAGAACGCTTAGGTACAGCCACGCAAGACTGCAAAGGATGAGGAACAACGTGTCGGGCATGGGACGTTCAGAGAAATCTCATAGCACAGGGAAACGACCACCGTCTTCTGAACCATTCTTGATGTTTTTCCAAGCCGTCGGTCCGCGGCATACGTGTGGTGTGTGATTCATCCCGCCTTGACCATTGACTTGGTGCCGTTGACCCTTGATCACCTTCCATGTCCCTCGATTACCCTGCACCGATTCGCGAACTCATCCTCCAGATGAAGTCGTTGCCGGGCATTGGAGCGCGGAGTGCGGAGCGCATGACCTTGTGGCTGCTGGGGCGGGGGAATGCGAGGGTGGCGGAGTTGGAAGCGGCACTGGAGGGATTGCGCGAACGTGTGGCCATGTGTCCCGAGTGCGGCTTCTACATGGAAAAGGATGGCTCCTGCCCTCTGTGCCATGGCACGCGGCGCCAGCCAAAGTTGCTGTGCGTGGTGGAGCAGGCGGCGGATGTGCTGCGGCTGGAGCGGAGCGGGGCGTACTCAGGCCTGTATCACGTGCTCGGAGGAAAACTGTCGCCGCTGGATAACATCGGTCCGTCAGACCTGCGCATCGGAGAACTCGTGCGCCGTGTGAAGGGGCAGCACCCGGAGGAGGTGATTCTCGCCCTCGGAGCGGATGTGGAAGGTGAAGCCACTTCCGGCTACGTGGCTGAAATGTTGCGCGACACCGGCGTGCCCGTGACTCGACTGGCCCAAGGCATGCCTGCGGGGGGCGGACTGGATCACGTGGACGAGATGACGCTGCACCACGCGCTGAGCGGGCGGCGGAAGATGTGAGGGCCCCCCTTCGAGCAGGATGACATACACGTGAGGTTCAGATGCCGTGCGCAGTCCAGGGCCTTCGGTGCCGCGTCTAGGTCCGCACCCTTACTCTCATGCGCTCTGTGAGCCGCGCCATGAGACGCATCGAAGTACGGTAGGGACATTCTCTGTGGAAAAATGATCCCGCGTTGCAGTCTAGCGTGATGTGTTTTCGTTTCCGCCATTTGACGAATGGCATGCCTTCGTTCATGAAAGCGCCGCTTTCCTATTCCCATGCAGGATTCCCAACCGAAATTTCGTCGTACCCTGAGCAGCATGATTTTCCTCAGCCGCTGGCTGCAGGCGCCGCTCTACTTTGGTCTTATCGTTGCCCAGTCCGCGTACGTTTGGCACTTCATGGTGGAGCTGTTCCACCTGCTGCATGAGGTCCCGGGCATCACGGAGGAGAAAATCATGCTCAGCGTGCTGGGCCTCATTGACGTGGTGATGATCGCGAACCTGCTCATCATGGTCATCATCGGTGGTTATGAGACCTTCGTGTCCCGCCTCGATTTGAAAGGGCACCCGGACCAGCCCGAGTGGCTTTCCCATGTGAATGCTGGCATCCTGAAGGTGAAGCTGGCCATGGCGCTCATCGGCATTTCATCCATCCATCTGCTCAAGAGCTTCATCGCCGTGGGGACGGAGTCCACGGCCCTGAGTACCGCCATCAAGGCTCAGAACATGACGCCGGAGCAGGCGCAACTGACCATGAATATCTCGGAGCACTCCCTGCTCTGGCAGGTCATGATCCACGGCATCTTCCTGTTCTCAGCCATTGCCCTTGCCTGGATCGACCGCCTTACCTACCAGCCTTCCGGGAACCACGGGGAAAAGAAGGGTGCGGGCGCGCCTTCGGCCGCTCATTAGAGCGACTCATACAGCGCACTGATCTTGCCGAGGTCGTAGCCTTCGGGCTCGGCATCCAGCAGATGCTTCAGGTCGGTGCGTGCGCCTTCGCGGTCACCCGTGCGGGCGCGAATCAGGGACCGCTGCAGGCGGTCGCCGTGTGACTCGGGCTCGACCGTGAGGATGAGATCCAGGTAGGGCATGGCCTGTTCGGGCTTTTTGGAGAAGCTGGTGAGGTTGTGCAGCAGCCGCAGGATCATGGCACGCGGCGTGGCGGGCTCGCGGTGGCGCTCTTCCACCTCGCTGCCTGTCGATTGGACGATGAGTTGCTCAGCCTCCACGGAGGTCAGGGTCTTGCCACCATCGAAGAGATCCAGATACACCTGTCGCTTCGTTTCCCTGGCGGGCGGAGTCGCAGCTTCGCTCTTCTTCGCTGCTTCTTTGCCCGGGGTTTCCTTGCTTTCCGCTTCAGCAGGCACGCTCTCCTCATACGCCACCATGAAGCGGCCGGGCAGAGAGACGCCATGGATGTCCTGCAGGCCCAGACGGCGTGCGAGTTCCAGATACACGATAGAGAGCGTGAGCGGGATGCCTTCACGATCATCCAGCACTTCGTTCAGATAGCTGTTGGAAGGATCGTCGATGGCGTCGTTCCGGCTGCCGTGGAAGCCGTTCTCCTTAAAAAGATAGTCCACCAGACGATTCGCGGCCTTTGAGGTGGACTTGGACTTGATGGCTGCATCGTTCTTCAACTCATCCACCATGCGATCCACGCCACGCAGGTAGGGCTCAATCTCCACATCAGGATTGTCATGACGCGCCACAAGGAGCGCGGCCTTCAGCAATTCCGTTTGGTCTCCCGGGCGGCGGAGCAGGGCGGTGATCTCCTGGCCGACGGACTGGCGGTGCATCACCTTCTGCAGTTCGCGCAGGCTGGCGGCTTGTTCTTCCAATTCCTTGGCACGGGATTCCAGGAGGTGCTTTGCCGCCACGGGTTCCGTGAGCAGCTTCTTCATCGTGCTGTCACGCTGTACGGAGTCGCCCAGATACTTGTCGAGCTCAGCTTCGAGTTCTTTCGCGAGCTGCGCCGGCACCGCCTTCTGTGGGGCTGTCTCACCGAGGTGGAAGCGTTTGAACTGCGCTCCCGGCACGCGGAATTTGCACAGTCCTACGGAGCCGCCACGCAGCACGTTGTCTTCCAATTCCGTGACGAGCGTGTCATTCACGTAGCATTGGATCCTCGCCTCATCCACGCGCACCCGCAGGCGGTTCCAGGTGCCCTGCTGGTAGGCGGGCGTGGAGACTTCGGCGAGCACCGTCCAGGAGAAGACGTCCGGTCCATTGAACCTCGTGAGGCGCATCTTCCCTGCGCTTGGGTAGAAGCCGTAGTGCTGATCCTTGCCATCGGAGCAGAAGGCGAGACCTGCAGCGCCGGACTCATCATCCAGCTTCACCATCACGCTCACTTCGAACGGCAGCCCCGGAGTCTCCTCCTTGTTCAGGCACAAGGTGCGCATGCCAAGTCCCTGGCCCTGCTCATTGGCATGAATCACGCCGGCGTGCTGTGTCCAGCGTCCGTTGAAGAGCGGCTCCCACGCGCGCGGATCGAGACGACCGATGGTCAGCCAGCGTTTCATGGGCACGGGATTGGGTTTCTCCAAAAGCGGGCGCAGTGCATTGATGGGACGCGCGAAGCCGAGATTGTTCGTCACGGCGCTCTTCAGCGTGAGCACACCCTGCACACGGCCCTGGCGATCCATCAGGGGGCCGCCGCTGTTGCCTTCCTCGATGGGAATGGCGACTTGAATCATCGGGTGGCCCTCCACTTCGCGCATGGCGGAGACCACGCCTTCCACCACGCTGAACTGCAATCCCTGCGGATGACCAATCGCGACGACATCCTGTCCCTGCTCGACCTTGTCCGAATCCCCGATGGTCAGTGGCTGCAGGTCCTTCTTCGCGATGCGCAGCACGGCGAGATCCAGGTCCGCGTCGGTGGCGTGCACTTCGGTGACTTCATGCTTGGAGCCGTCGCTGAGCTCCACCTCCAGACGGCGGGCATTGCCGATGACGTGGAGGTTGGTGACGATGAGGCCGTCCTTGTCGATGACGAATCCCGTGCCAAGCGCATCCTGGCCACCGCCGCGTCCGAACTGGGTCACAGTGACAATCGAGGGTCTCGAAGCCTGCGTGAGGGCGGAGACACTGGAGAGCGGGGTCTTGGGTGCCTCCGGCTTGTCCTTGCCGGAGAGCAGTGGGCAGACGGCCAGCCACAGGGCGGGTAGAATGAGAAGCCGCATGAGAAAGGGAATGTAGCAGGAAACGCGCTCTGGAGGCGGGTTTTTCTTGCCCCTTTCCTGCTCAGCCGTGGTAATGATTGAAATCTCGCCCACTGCGGCCCAACCCATGAAGAATGCCAGGAAGATTACGGCTGAAGTCAGCAAGAGTGGTTTGGCTGCTTATGTTGCTGTATCCCAGGACCAGGAGAGGGGTAGAAAGGTCTCAAAGAACATCAGGTTGTGCGAGTTGATGCCCGGGTACCAAGGTCCAGATGTGATCATGGACTTTGATGAGACGGGCCAGCTTCTCGGCATTGAGGTGTTGCTTTGACGGAGGCCCGCTATCCCTCTAGCGCCTGCAGGCCGCCCTGGTAGATCCATTCCTTGAGCGTGGGGAAGCTGGAGAGGTCTGGCACCACCTTGCTGCCAAATGGGGCCTCATTCACCGTGCGCAGAGAGAGTTCTCCCTTCGTGATATTCAGGGCGGTGAGTCCATCAGGGAGAGTGGCATACAGGTCTGGATGCGCCTCCGCCGTCTGCTGGGAAATCTCCGGCGGATACATGTTCAGGCCGCGGAAGTAGTGGTGCCCATTGCGCTCCACATGGGGTACGCCCAGCAGCGCCTGCATGGCCAGATCCTGCAGCAGGGCAATGGGTCCCACATTTACGAGATCCTCGCCGGAGATGACAAACTTCTCACCGGGATGCTCCAGGCGGTGCCGGTGGATGAAGCCGGCGTTTGCGAGCCCCTTCAGCACCCCCTTGCAGTTCTTGTGGCTGGTGCCGGCATACCCGAGGTGCAGCGCGCGTTGGGCATCACCGAGTGAACCGTCGCTTTCATCAATGATGAGCGTTGGTGCATCCTTCCAATCGCGGAGTGTCACGCCCACGGCATCACTCAGTGCCTGGTCGCGATGCATCGGCTGCTCCACCCAGAGCATGCGATCGAGGAGTGGACGCAGCGCGGCGTCGCGCTGCAACTCCTCGAAGTAGGAGCGGAACGCGGACATGTCGTGGAAAAACTCATTCCCGTCCAAGGTGATCTGCCAGTCATCCGCGCAGAGCGAGGTGAGCGTTTCCGAGATGGCGCGAAGTCGTGCGCGATCTGAGGAGAGGTCGTTGCCGAACTTGATCTTGAAGCAGCGCAGCCCGTATGCGGGAATGCATTCCTCCAGAGCCTGGGGCAGTCCATCCTGCAAACGCTCGCCCGCAGGGATGTCCTCCACGCGGATGGGATCCGCGAGTCCCACGGTGTGGCGCACACGGATGGAGGGCAGGGGGGACTCCGGCAGGTAATCAGCAGGCCGGATGCCCTCCAGGGCCGGATGCACCTCTCCGAGATCCACACCGAGCTCTTCCGATTTCACCAGACGATGGAGCGGCATGCCGGTGGCTTTGCAGAGCGCGTCCAATATCGCGCGCTCCACAAGACTGATGCCAAAATTCCACAGCAGCGGCGGATGCCCATGCTGCGCTGCCCAGTGGGCCTGGTCTTCCTTCAGCTGCTGCCACAGGTCCAGGTAGGTGAGTGGCGATGCATTGTACCGCAGCGCCACCTTTGCCGCGTGCTGGATCACGGCGATCATCTCCGCCCAATCCTGCTCCATGCTGCTCTGCGGATTTTTCGTGAACCACTTCGGCGGCAGTCCATCGCTCGCGATGCCGGTCGTCGATTTACCATCCACCTCGATGTCGATTTTCACGAAGAGGTGCGGCACCGCCGTCATGGAAGCGATGCCGTAGCGGAAGGGGAAGCGCGTGCGCATGGGATGCACGCGGAGATCCACTTCAAGCACTCGCAGTCGACAGGCGGCTTTTTCAGACATGGGGCGATTATCCAACACTTTGTCTTCCCGGAAATCCAATCCTCCGTGACGCGTTGTGGTAAAATTCCCAATCCCACGGTCACATCGTTCATTCGTATCCTTTCACTCCCATGCCGAATTCCGCCAAATCTCATTCTGACGACTCCCGCCAGCACGAAGACAACATTGCCAAAGTAGTGGGCAAGGAGGCCGACATCGACAAGAAGATGGCTGGCCAGAAAGCCTTCAAGGCTCTGCTGGAGCACGGACGCCTCCTGCTTTCCATGATCAAGGACTACTTCACCGGCGCGTACCGCGAGGTGCCGTACTGGGCCATCGGTGCGGGAGCGCTCGCTCTGGTGTACGTGCTCAGCCCCATCGACGCCATCCCTGACATCATCCCCGGGCTCGGTTTTGTGGATGACGCCGCGGTTCTGGCTTTCTGCCTGAAGCTCGTGGAGTCGGAGCTCAACCGGTACAAGGAGTGGAAGTCCACCCGCGAGGCGGAAGTCGAGGTGCAAAAAGCCTGAGCGGGGCTGGCTTTTCCGAAAACTCGGGCGATCCTGGACCGTACTCATGATGACGGTGTTGCGCTCTGCGTGACCCGTCATGTCTGCCGTGCGGCAGCGGGCGCGGTTTTTGGCCGCGCCTCTTTCGTCTCCGAGGAATGCTTCGTGCTGAGCGTGTTCCCGGTGCGGAGGCTGCTGCATGGTGGAAGTGCCCTCATCCCGTGCCTGCCCCCCAGCCTCTGCGATTGCCTCATGCCCAAGTTCCGCTCCATTTCCCTGCTCCTCGTGACCGCCAGCCTCTCCCCGGCCTGGTGCGCGCCCTTGATGGCGCAAGCGCAACCACAAGCCCAGGTGGCACAGGCGCAGTCAGAGCGTGGGAAGGAGACCTTTGACAAGAAGGTGATGCCGGTGCTGCAGCAGTACTGCTGGGACTGCCACGGTGATGGGATGGACAAGGGCAACTTCGCCCTGGACAAGCACGCCGACTACAAGGCGATGATGGCGGACAAGAAGTTCTGGGACAATGTGCGCGAGCACGTGGACACGCACGTGATGCCTCCCGAGAACAAAGACCAGCCCACCAACGAGGAACGCGACGCCATCACGAAGTGGATCGAAGACGATGTCTTCTGGGTGGACCCGAAGCGTCCGGATCCGGGCCACATCACGCTCCGCCGCTTGAATCGCGTGGAGTACAACAACACGATCCGCGACATCTTCCGCGTAGACTCACGTCCCGCGACTGCCTTCCCGCCAGACGACACCGGCTACGGCTATGACAACATCGGTGATGTACTCAGCCTCTCGCCGCTGCTCATGGAGAAATACATGAAGGCCGCTCGCAAGGTGGCGGAAGACTCCATCTGGACCAAGCCACCCACCCGACTGGTGCGTGAGCTCGGTGCGGGCAAGTTCGATGACCCCAATGAGATCAGCGACCGCTTGGAAGACCAGACACGCAGCATCTTCAGCAATGGGGACATCGAGGCCAGGGTGGAAATGCCGACGGCGGGAGTTTTTCGCGCGTCATTGACGGTGTCTGCAACCCAGGCAGGTCCTGAGAAGGCCAAGCTGGCCGTGCTGGTGGATGGCAAGGAGTTGCGCCAGCTCGAAGTGAGCGCGGATCTGAATGATGCCAGCGACAGCAAGAAGTGGCAGACCTTCCACTTCGACCTGCCGATGGAGAAGGGCCAGCGCAAGGTGGCAGTGCGTTTCCTGAACGACTATTTCGACGAAAAGGAACAGGACCCCAAGCGCAAGGATCGCAATGTCTTCCTGGACAGCCTCGATCTGCGCGGACCCATCCGGTTTCAGTCCGGTGAGCAGTCAAAATTCCTCGACTGGCTGTGCGAGGGACAACGCTTGCAGGGCAGGAGTCTGAGCCTGCGCGGGACGGACTTTGATGCCAGCGGCCCCGGTGTGGGTGGGGACAGCAGCACGGTCTATCTGAGTGGCAATGGATATGTGCATCGCGCGGTGGAGATTCCCGAGGACGGCAAGTACAAGGTGCGGCTGCGGGTGAGCGCGAATCAGGCAGGGCCAGAGAAGGCGAAGCTCAAGGTGAACCTGGGTGAGATGGACTTTGGCGTGCGTGAGATCGCCGTGAAAAGCATCGACGACTCTGAGGAGTGGGTGTTCGAGCCTGTCTTGAAAAAGGGCACGCATGAGCTGCGCATTGAATTCCTGAATGACTTCTACGGAGGCGCTGGTCAGGATCGCAATGCCGTGGTCCAGGAGGTGGTCGTCGAGACCACGGGGGACAAGAAGCTGCTGGCGAACCGCGAGACTGTGCGCAAGTGGATCGATATGCTGGGCTTCCGCATTTTCCGCCGCCCTCTTGAGCAGGTGGATGCTGACAAGCTCAATACGATGACGGACATGGTCTTTGCCGATGGTGGCAGCGCGATGGATGCGCTGAAGCTGGTGACTGAGGCCTTGCTTTGCTCACCGAAGTTCCTTTTCCGCGGAGGTGCTGAACCCATGGGCGTCGCAGAGAATGGAAGTGCACCGGTGGATGAGTTCACCCTCGCTTCGCGCCTGTCTTATTTCCTGTGGTCGAGCTGCCCGGATGAAGAGCTGCTGAAGCTCGCCTCCGCCGGAGAGCTTCGCAAGAACCTACCCGCGCAAGTGACACGCATGATTGGTGACTGGAAGGCTTATTCCATGGCGGAGAACTTTGCCGGTCAGTGGCTGCAGCTTCGCAATATCGATCTCGTGGCGCCGAACCGCCGTCTTTTCCCCGAGTTCGAAGGGGGCATTGGTGGGGAGATGAAGCGGGAGTCGCTGACGTATTTCGACCACATCTTCCGCGAGAATCGCAGCGTGCTGGAGTTCCTCGACAGCGACTACACGTTCCTGAATGAGAAGCTCGCGCGCTTCTATGGCATCCAGGGTGTGAAAGGGAAGGAGTTCCGCAAGGTGTCGCTGGAAGGCACACCGCGTGGCGGCATCCTCACCCATGGCAGTGTTTTGACGCTGACCTCGCATCCGAACCGCACGTCACCCGTGAAGCGCGGTCAGTTCGTGCTGGAGAACATCCTTGGCACCCCGCCGCCACCCGCGCCTCAGAACGTGCCGGCCTTTGGCGAAGATCGCGGACGCAAAGTGGAGGGCACCCTGCGCCAGAGGTTCGAAGCGCACCGTGCCAACCCAAGCTGCGCGAGCTGCCACGCCTTCCTGGACCCCATGGGCTTCGCCTTGGAGAACTACGATGCCATCGGCCGCTGGCGCGATACGGACAACCGCCAGCCGATTGATGCGACTGGAAAGCTCCTTACCGGCCAGGCCTTCAATGGCGCGAAGGAACTGCGCAAGGTGCTGGTGGAAGCGCGCAAGAATGAGTTCACCAAGTGCCTCACGGAAAACATGCTCACCTATGCGTTGGGTCGTGGTCTGGACTATCCGGACAAGCCCTTCGTGAAGGAGATGGTGAAGAACTCCGCCGCCAGTGGTTACAAGTTCCAGGACATCGTCCTCGGCGTCATCCAAAGCCCGCCCTTCCAGCGCATGCGTGTTGGTGGAGAAGGGAAGAAGGTGGCGGAGGGTGGAACTGGTGGGACGGTGGCGAAGTAGTGAATGGTGGGGGAGACTGCCTGCAATGTAGATGGCTTTTCCACAAGCCATTTGGTGAGTCTTGCGTGGCGCTATCGATCAATATCCATGTCATAAGCCGGCCTTTCGAGATTCGGGTACATTCGCTGGGGTATTTGCGTCGCAGGACGAAATGTTGGAAAGTGCCGCGGGTTCGAGTGTCACTTCGTGACACGACGGGATTCTACACCAACCCGGCCTTGAAAGGCCGGGCTAAGACACGGTCGTCGCTCCGCGACTGGAGCATCCATTCAAATCTTACGCCGACACCGTTTCCCGCCCGCCCAGCCAGATTATGCTGGAATAGTCTCTCCACAGCCTCTTGCACACCCTGTAATAGGTGAGTCACCAGATATGGCAGCGTACGCGTATCGCTGCATTGGTATTGTAGTTGGATTGCTTTGACTCGTGGAGTGGAAGTTGTGTGCTGGCACAGCCCTGCTCCGGGACCGATGAGGCTGGATTTTTCCAACTTTGTGCCATCTGGGTTTGATATTTTTCCATTCATGGTTGAGTCACACGCTTCACGGTGCAAGGATTCAGTCGCGAAGCGACGACCGTGTCTTAGCCCGGCCTTTCAAGGCCGGGTAGATGAAGGAGCCCATTGTGTCGCGAAGCGACACTCGAACCGCCAGCCACAACCATGGCCTCTACGTTCCACAATCTCAATGTCCATGTCATTTGGAGTACCAAAGAGCGAGTTCCTTGGGTTACGCAGGATATTGAGCAACGTGTTTGGGAGTATATCGCTGGGGTTGCCCGTCAGAAGCGCATGACCCCGATTTGTATCGGTGGTTGTGACGACCATGTTCATGCGCTTCTCCGGTTACCTGCCAATCTCGACACAAGCAAAGCGATTCAGCTTATCAAAGGCTCATCCTCGAAATGGATTCACGAGGTGTTTCCTCACCTGCGGGCATTCCGATGGCAGGATGGGTTTGGCGCGTTCTCAGTCGCACAGTCTGGAATTCCTGCGGTGTTCAAATACATCAAGAACCAGCGGGCACACCATCGTAAGAAGACTTTCCAGGAAGAGTATGTGGAGTTTTTGATAAAAAACGAAATCGATTTCGACGAGGACCACCTTTGGGATTGAGGATGCACGTTTTGGGTGGGCAGACGGTTCGGGTGTCGCTTCGCGACACAATGATGTTGCCCACCTACCCGGCCTTGAAAGGCCGGGCTAAGACTCGATCGTCGCTTCGCGACTGCGGAATGTCCTCAAGAGCGAATACATTATCAGGGGTGGATTGGGGCTCGCGTCGAATCTCACCACAGTAAGTGTGGGCCGCTTGGTCTTCCAAGGGTTGCATGCGTGTAAATCAAGATCGCTCGATGGAGAGGGTCTGCTGAAGGCTCTTGCCGAACCTGCTGTCTTCTTCCTACACCTTCGAAAGCTGCCTCCTCAATGCGATCATCAAGGTGGTGATTACCAGAACGAGGCCGAAGACGATGATGAAGAAATTCATCCACAGGGTGCTGATCTTGAATTCTTCGTACCAGGGCCTCTTTGGAATCGGCGTGTCGCGGGTGAGCTCGGTGTGGCCTTCGACCGGGGTGGCGTCGCCGAAAAGGCGATAGGTCTTCACGGTGCCGAAAAAGACATTGGGGCTCTCCTTGCGACGGTAGTCTTCGCGCTCCATCTCGGCCTTGTTCACGAGGTCGAGCACCTTTTGATTCACGTAGATTTCGTCGGCGCTCACACCTTTCTTGGAGCGGGCGTCCAGCAGGGAGGGATCGAGGCGTCCGGTCTGGAGTCCTTTGCGGATGAGCGCGAGTCGTTCGGCGACGACATTGGCGTCTTCACCGCTGAGGCCGGAGACCACGGCGAGCGCCTGCTTCGCCAGGTCCAGATCCTTGCGCTGCTGTTCGGTCAGAGGGATGTGCCGCGGTAGATCCGCGAGCGCCTGGATGCGATCCTCCAACTGGGATTGGGCCACGGAGAGAGGGTTGAGCTTCGCCTGGGAGATGATGGCGCTCTCATAGCTCCAGCGAAGCGGCATGAAGTGGCAGATGAAGGGGACCTTGAGCTTGCTGGCGGGCTCGGCTTCCTGGCCTTCCTTTTTCTCCACCCAGTGACGGATGGAATAGACGAAGTCCAGATTGCGGTTCATCTCCTCGTACTTGATCAAGGCACCACCGAGGATGATCTGCGGAATCAGAAGCAGGGGAATGATGTTCAGCGCGGTGCGGATGTCGTGTACCAGCGTGGAAACGAGCAATCCCAAACACGCACCTGTCAGCGACGTGAGGAACATCCAGAAACAGTGGATGAGGAACATCTCACGCAGCTCCAGAATCGCGTTCCCAATGATGAGGTAGATGACGCACTGGATGAGCGAGAAGGCCGAGAGGGACAGAATCTTCCCCGTGACGTAGTAGCCGATGCGCAGGTTGTGATTGCGCTCGCGATTCAGCATGTGCCGGTCGCGGATGATTTCATCCGCGCTGTTTGTCAGGCCCAGGAACATGGCCACTACCAGCGTGAGGAAGAGGTAGCTGGGAATGTGGAAGGCACTCGCGAAGGTGTAGCTGTCATCCTCCGAGTACCGCAGCACCATGGAGATGAGGATGGCCAGCATGGGCGCCTCCAGCAGCGTGGTGAGCAGGTTGGCGCGGTTGCGCAGCTTGCTCAGGAAGGCGCGCTTGATCATCGTGGCCAGCAGCAGCCCTTCCTCCCGCAACGTGTGGCGGGGTGGCTTGGGCAGCTTGCGATGACCCGAGAGGGCTTCGAGCCGGCTGTGATCCTGATCCCGCCGTGTCTCCTGCTGGGAGACACTGCGCAGCAGCACGTGTGTCTGGAAGCGATCACGCCAGAAGTTTGGCGGGAAACGACGAGCCGGAACGAGGTGGCCATCCGCCGTCTGTTCGTGGATGACATCGCCGCTGATGTCTCGCAGCGGTGTTTCGAGCACGTCGAACACGAGGTCAGGAGTCACGATGTCCGGCAGGGCGAGGTCACCACCCATGCGGCTGCCATTTCCAGCCTGCCCCGTTTCTTCACAATAGGCGCCCCAGAAGTATTCCAGCATGCCCTGTGGCGTGCCGAAGAAGGCCATCTTCCCGCCCTTGTCGAGCAGCAGGGCCTTGTCGAACATCTGCAGCAGCTTCATGCTCGGCTGGTGGATCGAGCAGAGCACGATCTTGTTGCGCGCCAGTGAGCGGATGAGCTCCAACACGTGCTCGGAGTCCTTCGAGGACAGCCCGGACGTGGGCTCGTCAAAGAGGTACACGTCGGCAATGCCGATCATGTCGAGACCAGCGTTGAGGCGCTTGCGTTCGCCACCGCTCAGGTGCTTCTGCTCGGGCGTGCCGGCGAGGCGATGGCGCAGCTCGTTGAGGCCGAGCTCCACCAGCTTTGAATCCACGCGTTTGCGGCGCTCTTCCGCGGGCAGGTGGGGACAGCGCACGGCCACGGAGTAGTCCAGGTTCTCCTGCACCTTCAGCAGGGCGTCGAAGGCATCCTCCTGGGGGATGTAGGCGATGTAGGGCGTGAGATTGGGCAGGCTTCCGTACAGGGGGAAGCCATTCATCAGGATGTCGCCCACCTTCGGCTTGAGCTGGCCGCCCAGCACGCGCAGCAGCGTGCTCTTGCCACAGCCGCTGGGGCCCATGACGCAGATCATCTCACCGCGACGCGCCATGAGGCTGATGCCATCGAGCGCGGAACCCTGCCCGCCGTAGCGGTGGCCGACTTCGCGCAGTTCCACGTGGCGGATGACGTTGCGCTCCTCTTCGATGATGCGGTCCGCGAAATGGCAGCGCAGATACTGGCCTTCACCGAGGGTGAGTGTATCGCCATCATTGAGGTGGGCACGTTCTTTGATGACAATGCTCCCCACGTAGATGGGCCGGTCGGAACGGAGAATCTCCAGTGTGCCGGTCTTCTCCTCGTAGTCGCAGACAATCTTCAGCAGGATCTCACCCTCGCCGTCCTGGGAGAGAAGGATGTCACCTTCCTCCAGCAGGTCGGGATTGTTGGAGACGAGGTAGGTGTTGCGGCTGCCTTCGAGCCGGAACTGCTCGCCGAACTCTCGAGCGCGCCGGCGCAGCTCTTGAAGCGAGATTTCCACCTCGCCCTTTGCGATGAGCTTGTCCTCGATGGACGCCTCGATCTTCGTGCCTTCCTTGAGGCGGCGGCCGTTGACCTTGGCGTCCGTATCGCGCAGTGCCTCGATGGTCACGCCGAGGCCGAAGCTGATGCGCAGGTTCGTGTTGCGATTGCGTGTCTGGGAGATTTCCGCGCTGCCTTCTTCCGTCAGCGTCAGGTAGAGCTGCGTCCCGGTGAGATTCTTCTTGGCGTTGAAGTAGCCGGTGAGATCCGCGTAATCGAGGGAGATGTCCTCCAGCACCACGCGCTCGCCCTGATAGAGGCGGGAGAAATCTCCCGGCTTGAGCGTGCGGCTGCGCACCAGCACTGGCACTGCGCCGGTGTTCTTCAGCAGCATGAGGTTCTGGTACCGGAAGGCGGCCACGGAGCACGCGGCACTCAGCGACCGCAGCAGCACATCACAGGGCTCGGCTGATGCAATCCGGAGCATCTCCAGCGGCTGGCCCGCTTTTCCGGAGAAGTCACCTTCCTCAGAGGGTTTGTCGTCGGCGTTGAGCTGATAGACGATGTCGATGGCCTGGGCGGCAATGCCCAGATTCGTCATGAAAAGGTAGAATTCGACGAGTTGCTGCCTGGAATTGTCCGAGCGGGAGATGAGCAGGTAGAGCTGTACTCCGAGCAGGATTTTCTGCTCCATGGAGAGCGTCCGGCTCAGTTCGCGGGCGCGGGCGCTGAGGTCCTGCGGTTTTTGCAGCGCCTCAAAGTAGATGCGACGAAGCTCGGAGTAGATGGCCTCCGGGTAGTCGTACCGCATGAAACCGAGGCTGGAGTCGATTTCCTCCTCCATGACCGAGCCGTCGATCTTGGAGAACCCGGCAAAGACCTCCATGAGCACCGGCAGCATGGTGTGGGAGGTGGAGTCCACCGGCAGGCCCTGCAGCTTCCGCAGCGTCCTGCGCCACCAGGGCATGCGCGCGCCCAGTGCCGGGGTGCGCGCAGCGCGCGCCGGTCTGTGGGGGCGCTGCTGGGTGGAGAGCGAGGGCTCGACGGGGGGAGGGGGCATGTAGCGGTACTTTGGCACCGTAGGCGCGCGGAGTGAAGTAACAAGCTGCAAGTTCCAGTGTTCCAAGGAGTCCACGCCGCCATTGCCGTGCGTAACGTCTCATGCAGGAAATCCAGAGTTCCTGCGGCGTGCCCCTCCACGGAATTCTCACCCCCGCCACTTTCCTTTGCCACGCCCGTTTGGGGGTGTATCATCTCCGTTGAATCGTTTTTTCTTAGACTCTCATGTTCGAAGACGAACCCAACCAGCAGCGTAACAACAACCGCAAGACGCCCGAGCCCCAGTTCAACTGGAAGGGTCTGATTCTGCTGGTTGCCTCAGGCCTCATCATTGCCTGGGCCTTCATCCTGAACTCCGACAAGGGAGGGATGATGCAGAGCGGAAGAGAAAAGAACTATCCCGAGTTCCAGCAACTGGCGTTGGATGGTAAAATCATCTGCACCAAGGACAAACCCCTGCGCTTGGTCAGCGATCCTGGCACGGGCAATGAGTACCTCGAGGGGTACTACACGAAGGAGTCCACCACGGGAGACAAGGCGTCCACCGAGGCTGTGTTTGAAACGACGGTGAACGTCGAATTCCAGAAAGATCAGCTCAACAAGCTGATCGCCGACGTCAATGCACAGAACGCGGAGAAGCGCAAAACGGCCAAGGACGCCGGTCAGCCGGAGCCTACCCTGTATGATCTGGTGATCACTCCCAAGACCAACACCAGCCACATGGGGACCTTCCTGTTCACCCTGCTGCCGCTGATCGTGCTGGTGGGCCTGTTCCTCCTCATCCGCCAGCAGATGAAGATGGCCGGCCGGGGAGCCCTGAGCTTTGGGAAGAGCCGCGCCAAGCTGCTCAACCAGGACCGCAACCGGATTACCTTCAAGGACGTGGCCGGCTGCGATGAGGCCAAGGAAGAAGTGTGGGAGCTCGTGGAGTTCCTGAAGGACCCGAAGAAATTCCAGCGCTTGGGTGGCAAGATCCCCAAGGGAGTGCTGCTGGTGGGCCCTCCCGGTACCGGCAAGACCCTTCTCGCCAAGGCCATCGCCGGCGAGGCGGATGTGCCGTTCTTCAGCATCAGCGGTTCGGACTTCGTGGAAATGTTCGTGGGTGTGGGCGCGAGCCGCGTGCGCGACATGTTCGAGCAGGGCAAGAAGAACGCCCCGTGCCTGATCTTCATCGACGAAATCGACGCCGTGGGCCGCCATCGCGGTCATGGACTCGGCGGTGGTCACGACGAACGCGAGCAGACGCTGAATGCCATGCTCGTGGAAATGGACGGCTTCGACACCCAGGAAGGCGTCATCATCATCGCCGCGACGAACCGTCCGGACGTGCTCGACCCGGCGTTGCTGCGTCCCGGCCGCTTTGACCGCCAGGTCATGGTGAGCCTGCCGGACGTGAAGGGGCGCGAGGAAATCCTGCGCGTGCATGCCAAGAAGGTGAAGCTCAGCGAAGACGCGGACCTCAGCAAGGTGTCCCGCGGCACGCCCGGATTCTCCGGTGCCGAACTGGCGAACGTGATCAACGAAGCAGCTCTGCTGGCGGCTCGTCGCAACCTGAAATCCATCGGCACTGCGGAACTGGAAGAGGCCCGCGACAAGGTGCGCTGGGGCCGTGAGCGCCGCAGCCTTGCCCTTACAGACAAGGAGAAGGAGAACACGGCCTACCATGAGGCGGGCCATGCCATCCTCATCGAGTTGCTGGAGCATACCGACCCGCTGCACAAGGTGACCATCATCCCGCGTGGTCCTTCCCTTGGTTCCACCATGTGGCTTCCAGAGCAGGACAAGTTCAACCACCGCAAGAATGAGCTGCTCGACAACCTCGTGGTGGCCATGGGCGGTCGCGTGGCTGAGGAGATCCAGTTCCACAACGTGACGAACGGTGCCATGGGCGACATCCGCCAGGCCACGGGCATCGCCCGCAGCATGGTCTGTGCCTGGGGCATGAGCGAGAAGCTCGGCATGGTGGAGTACGGTGAGCAGGAAGGGCAAGTCTTCCTGGCCCGTGACCTGGCCCGCAATCGCAACTACAGCGAAGCTACCGCCCAGATCATCGATGAGGAAGTGAAGCGTCTCATTGACGAAGCCTACAACAAGGCCATGAGCATCATCGTGACCCACAAGGACAAGCTTGATGCCATCGCTCTGGCGCTGCTCGAGTTCGAGACCCTTGATGGCGCCCACATCAAGGAAATCATGGAGCACGGACGCATCCTGCATCCGCCGCAGTCTCCGAAGCCGCCCACGCCTCCGCCCGTGCCGAAGGCAACCCCGGAACGCACCCCCGCCAAGTCTGAGGACGAATCGGAAGGCGGATTGCCCGGTGGTGTGGTGGGAGTGCCGGCGTAAGGCTCGGCGTTTCACGCACAGGATACATTTGTTGAATCGGCGGGTGGCAACACCCGCCGATTTTTCGTTTGGAGATCAGGAGCAGTCTGCTGGAGAGCGGTCAGGCGTCCTGATCAGCCAGCGGCGCCCGTGGAATCATTCTGGGCATCGAGCGTGGTGTGGATGTCTCCGAAGTCATGCAGGCCGATGTTCAGGCGGCAACTGTCGGGGTGCATGAACACTCCGAAACGCTCGACGGCGTGCCCGGGTGAACTCGGCAACATTTCGAGGAATATCGGACTGGGCGTTGGCTGATGAGCGGTGCGCAATAGCGCCGTGGCCAAACCAATCGTGCCTTCACGTGAGAGTATCAGGTTAACCATGTGGTTGGACGCATTGGGTACCCGGCGCCACATCCCGTTTGTTTTCTCACTGACTTGAACCTGCACGATGTTCCGGCACTGTTCGGCGTAGTCCTCGCATTCGTCAGGCTCTTCCAGGGGGATGGTAAAGGTGATGGTTTCGCTCATAGGCAGGTCATCCTCCGTTTCATTTTCTAGCTTGAACCACATCTCCGGTACAAGCTTGGTGGCGCCACTTCTTTTGCATTGAGAGTTCCACTTGGTGGACCGTAAGTTCCGGCAACTCCCTTCCGCCCATGCCGAAGTTCTTCCACATCCGCTCCGCCAAGTTCCCGGTGCTGCCCGGTGAGGAGGAGGAAATCGTGAACCCGGACACGTATGGCAAAGCCTTCGCCACCTTCATCCGCGACGGATTGCTCCAGCGCGGGTGGAACAGTCCCTTCCTCTGCTGTGAAGACTGGGGCTGGTGGATCGAGATGCAATTGCCGGACACTTCCTTTGGCATCTGTTGCTATCGGCAAGGTGAAGACAATGGGGAGTGCGACCTGATCTGCTCGCCGAGTCCGGATTCAGACAAAAAGTGGAGCTGGAAGAAATTCCGGCGCGTGAACATTGGTCCGGACCTTCGCCGTCTGGAGGCGGATCTGGAGAGTCTGTTCCGCGAGGATCCGGAAATCCAGTGGATGGGGAAGCTGGATGAGATGCCGTGGTGAGTGTGAGAAGTCACCCAAGTGCCGTCCTCAGGGCTTTTGTCCCGGACGGGAACAGGTTGCTCGTTGGTGAGAGGCGCTCTGCATCAGCGAGGTGTCATGGTTCCTGTTTGGACCGTGCAGCCAACTCCTCCTTCCGAAGGAAGGCCCTGTACTTCTTGCTTCGTTCCGCCTTGTCCTCCTTCAAGTCGTTCAGGGACTTGTAGGGTGTCAGGGGCAGCTTGAGCTCGCGGAAGATTTCAGCCATCGCGACGAGGTCTGCGCCTTCTATGCCTGCCTGCCCCGGCGCGCATCTCCACGTGCGCAATTTCGGAGTGGTTTCCACGGCGTTGCAACTGAAGCAGATTTCGATGCAGCACAGGGGCTCGCCATCCTCTGTGTAAAAGACCACGGCATGGTGGGGATTGTAACAGGCGGACATGGGGTGGAATGAGTCCGTCTTGTACAGGGCGTGGGTCAGCCGGGAAATCTGTTCCTTCGATACGCGAGCTTGAGCCAGGACACGTGATCCAACAGCGGCGACATCCACAATCGCCCCGCCTTGTCCAAGAATGCTGTTTCCTGGGTGGCCTTCCTTCATGAACGGGTATGTGTTCTCCTCCGGCGAGGGGCGGTGGTCGCGCTTGTCTGCGTCACGGAACACGTAAGCATCGCAGAAAGAGGCCTGGGAGATGAGGTCACGGTTTTTCCCGGGCGCAGAGACGGGTCTACCCACAGAACAGGAAACCAGTGGAGGCAGGAGTGCTGCGAGGACTAAAGCGGGGGGAAGGCGCATGAGACGGCTATTTCTTCTGCTTCGCTTTCTCCGCAGCCTCGGCTTTTTCTTCCTCTGCGATCCTGGCTTTGGTCTCCTCCGCCAGTTTCGCCAGTCTCTTCTCCAGTTCCTCGAAGGACTTGTAGGGCGTGAGGGGCAGTTTGAGTTCGTCGAAGATGTTCGCGATCTCAATCAGGTCGATGCCCACAACGGCGCGGAGTTCTTCCTCGACAGTCATCACCCGCAATTGGGGAGAGGTCTTGAACCGTTTGCAGGTGAAGCAGATCTCGATGCAGCACTGTGGTTCACCTTGGGCGGAGTAGAAGACAAAAGCGTGGTGAGGCGAGTAACAATCCGCAAAGGGAAACAGGGAGTCCGTCCTCTGCACAGCTGCGGTGAGCCGGGAGATTTGCGCCTTCGACACGCGAGCCTGCGAGGTGACTCGCGAGGCGAGGGCGGCGACGTCCATGATGCCTTCCCCCTCGCTCAGGATGCTCCCCTCGAGAATGCTTTCCCCCGCAGACTGGAAGGGATCTCCCGCCGGACCAGGCCGGCGGTCACGCTCATCCGCATCCCGGAAGACATAAGCGATGCAGAAGGCGGAATTGGCGATCAGCTCTGCCGCTTTTTTGCCAGCGGGCTGTTCCTCCGCGCGGCACAGAGTGAACGATATCGACATCAGTAGTGCGAGCAGACAAACGGGGGAGAAGCGCATGAGCCAGTTTTTTCTAAATGTGGGAAACTGGCAAGAGTGGAACTGTTTCAAAGAGTCGGCCGACGCACGGGGCAGCGTTGGGGATGAGGTTTTTGCATGAGTCCTCCCATTCTTGGGTTTCTGCAATTCGGGGTGAAGGCGGGAAGGGGAGCAGGGAGCGAAATTGGCGGGGACGTGCGCGATTTCGGTGAGTTATTAACATTCTCACGGTGAACAACTTGTGCTGTTTGGATGCGGCAAGGGAAAAACGCCTTGCTCCCCCTCGGGTTTGCCCCTAGCTTTACGGCTGTCAGTTCCCCGTCAAAGCACACCGCTTTGAGGCCGAGTGTTCACCCGCTCCGGTGCCCGACAATGCGTTTTAACCCATCGCGAATCGAGCCTATCCGCCTCAGCATCCAGCAACTTACGAAGCTGGAACCCCCCTGTGTGACCTTGACGCGCCACCACCGTGCTCTGCCTGCCCAGCTTGCCGAAACCGCCGGTGGCAACTGCCTGCGAGGCCTCGTGTGCGCCGTGTCTGCCCCGCCCGTTGCGGGAAGACTCCACGATTCCGTCGTTTCGGAATCACGCGCCGCCAGCCGCCTCGCCCAACCCACAGCTAGCAAAACTAAGACAACTCGCCCGAAACATGAGCGACTACAAACCCAACGGCCAGGGGCGCCCCCAAGGTGACCGCCGTCGCCGCCGCCGCGGCGGAAGAAATCGCGGCCCTTCAAACGCGCCAGACAGCCCGAGCAGCCACAAAAGCTTCAACCGGCCTCCCAAAACCAAACCCCTCACCGGCTTCCAGAAGTTCCTGTCCATCGTGACCTTCGGACTCTACAAGCCGACTCCCGCCCCCCGTCCCTCCAATCACGGCACCGGCCAGCCTCAGCGCACCCCGCGTGAGGAAGGCCCGATTGCCCGCAGCGACCGCCAGGAACGCGAGAACAACCGCCAGGAGCGCGGCGAACGCAGTGACCGTGGCGAGCGTCAGGAACGTGGTGAGCGCGCCGAACGCCCGGAACGCGCTGAGCGTGGCGAACGCCGCGAGCGCCCCCCGCGCCAGGCCCCCGTGTCCACGGAAGTGACTAACGAGCGTCTCTACGTGGGCAACCTGAGCTACGACGCCTCCGAAAGCGACCTCTTCGAACTCTTCAGCGGCTCCGGTCGTGTGAAGAACGCCGAGGTGGTGGTGAACAACCGCACCCAGCGCTCCAAGGGCTTCGCCTTCGTGACCATGATGAGCGTGGACGAAGCGAAGAAGGCTGTGGCGGACCTCAATGCCAAGGACTTCATGGGCCGCCCGCTGGTGGTCGGTGGCGCCAAGCCGCTGGCTCCCCGTGACGAGCGCGATGAGCGCCCGAGCCGTGACGACGAAGAAGGCGGAGAGAGCCAGGAGGAAGCCGCCCAGCCCTCCGAGCCTGCCACCGACGAATCCAAGCCTGAACTGGCTGCCTAGTTCCTTTTGACGGCTCCCCGTGAGCCCGCCTGAAACCGCCTGCCCGCCTCGCGCTGGCAGGCGGTTTTGTTTTTGGGGAGGGAGGTGAAACGCAAAGCAGCGGAGCAGCAAAGGCATGAGGTGAGGAGTGATGGGAGGTGGCAGGGCTGAGGAGACGATTCCGGTTAACCGCAAAGGGGCAAGAGAGGCAAAGGACGCAGAGAATTTTAAGGTTGGTATTCGGCGTAACGCGATAGGGTTGAGCAGGATTTGCCTTTCGGCGAAGAGGAGGCAGAGGCGCACAGGTAATCGCCACAGAGCCTGAGACATGCTTTGCTCTCAGGGGAGCGGCACTAGCTTAGTGCCGTTATGCAGGTGGCACCCAGGTGAGTAAGGAGGGAATCTCCAGGCCCCACATCCCCGCGCCCAGCGCCCAATTTTTGCGTCCTTTGCGTTCTTTTGCGGCTATTCCTCAGGAGGGTCATGCGATCTGCAAGCGAACGGCAGACCGGTAGGAGCATCCTTAGACGCTGCTGCGATTTTCTCTTGCCAGCGCCGATGGGTGCCCGACCATCGTGCAATTTACCGAGGCAGCCGTGAAAACGACTCCGCAACCATTCTACGTGGTGGGCCCGACCGGCTCGGGGAAGTCCGCGCTTGCCATCTTGCTGGCGAACAAGTGGGGTGGGGAGATTGTGAATGCAGACGCGTTCCAACTCTACAAGGGGCTGGATATCTGCACGGCCAAGCCTACGGCGGCTGAGTGCGCCATGGCGCCGCATCACCTGTATGGCGTGCTGTCTCCCACGGAGCTGTGTGATGCGGCCTTCTACGCGGAGCTCGCAAAGCCGTTGATCGCCGATATTGCGGCCCGTGGAGCGGTGCCCATCGTGGTGGGTGGAAGTGGTCTGTATATCAAGGCGCTGACTCATGGGCTGAGTCCACTGCCCTCAGACGAGGGATTGCGCCGGAAGCTCTCGCACCTCACGAGTGGTGAGCGCGTGGCCTGGCTGCTGGCCCGCGACCCTCACGCGTCCGAGACGGTGAATCTGAAAAATGACCGGTATGTGACGCGCGCCCTGGAGATCTGCCTTCTGACCGGGAAGAAGCAAAGCGAACTGCGCAAGGCATGGAAGGACCGCGTGCCGGAGTACAGCGGCATCCAGCTTGCCTGGGTGCGGGATGCCCTTCATGAGCGCATCAACAGTCGCGTGAACGCCATGGTGGCAGCGGGATTGGTGGAGGAGATCCGCAGAGCGGCGGAACTGTCTGCCACGGCGGAGAAAGCGATCGGAGTGCAGGAGATACGCGATCACCTGCAAGGTAGGATGACCCTGAAGGATGCGATTGCTGCGATCCAACTGGCCACGCGCCAGTATGCGCAGCGTCAGGTAAAGTGGTTCCGCCGTGAGAAGGGCTTCATTCCCGTGGAAATCGAAGAAGATGTGCCGGTGAGTGCATTGGTGGCCAAGGCGGAAGAGGTGCGGATGGCGAGTGTGGGTTAGAAAATGGCTTTGGAACCAGCAGCCGGACTCAGGGGCGGGTGACGCGCGAGTTTCCGACGAAAAGTCGAAGCGACTTTGTAGGTAGCCTTGACTCCCGACCTCACCCCATTCACTAAACAGGGCGGCATTTTGCCGTCTTTTTTCCAAGACTTCCACCTTCATGTCCGAGCCCCTTTCCGTCCGCGTTGACCTTGGTGACCGCAGCTATGATGTCCTCATCGGCTACGGATTGATTGCCGATACCGGAAGCTACGCAAAGGAGCTCTTTGGCCGGAAGAAGTGTGTCATCGTCACGGACTCGAATGTCGGGCCGTTGTATGCGGAGACGGTGCGCCAGAGTCTCTGGGAAGCAGGCATCGCAACCACCGTGGTGACCGTGAATGCGGGTGAGAATTCGAAATGCATGTCCGTGGTGGAGGATGTGTGCCGCCAGATGCTGCGCGCAGGGCTGGACCGGAAGTCCTTCCTCGTGGCGCTGGGTGGCGGAGTCATCGGTGACCTTGCGGGATTTGCGGCGTCGATCTTCCTGCGCGGCATTCCGTTCATCCAGATCCCCACCACGGTGCTTTCTCAGGTGGACTCCAGCGTCGGTGGGAAGACGGGCGTGAACACTCCGGAAGGGAAGAACCTGTTGGGCACTTTCTGCCAGCCTGGCCTGGTGCTCGCGGATGTGAGCACGCTCAACAGCCTGCCACAACGGGAGTATGCCGAGGGCTTCGCGGAAATCATCAAGCATGCCGCCATCCGTGATCCGCTCATGTTTGAGGCCATCCAGCAAGTGGCAGATGGGGAAGGGGACCTCGCGGATCTCATCCGGCGCAATGTGGCGATCAAGGCGCGCATCGTGGAAGAGGATGAGCACGAGACCACCGGTACACGTGCACTGCTGAACTTCGGCCACACCATCGGCCACGCCATCGAGGCGAGCGCCGGGTATGGTGAGTTGCTCCATGGCGAGGCGATCTCCCTGGGCATGATTGCCGCTGCGAGTCTGTCCTGCCAGCTCTCCGGCCTGCCGCCGGTGGCACGCGGCAAGATTGCGAACCTCATCAAGCGCTTCAACATGCCCAGCCGTCTTCCCGATGGCATGACTGCGGACACCATCCTCGCCTATATGAAGCACGATAAGAAATTCAGCGATGGCAAGATCCGCTTCGTGCTGCTGCGCTCGCTCGGGGATGCTTTCGTGAGCAAGGACGTCACGGAGGAGAACATTGTGAATGCCATCAAGGGACTGCGCTACTAGCGACGCATTGGGCAGCAGTCATGACACGCACGGAAGCTTACCTCGCGCTGAATCTCCTGCCCAAGATCGGGCCGGTGCGTGTGCAGCGTTTGCTCGACTTCTTTGGTTCGCCGGAGCAGGTGCTCGGTGCGAGTGCGAAGGAGATTGTGCGTGTGGAGGGCTTCGGTGAGGAGCTCGCCGGTGCGGTCGCGGACTGGGAGAATCGCATCGATCTCACGCGTGAACTGCGTCGGGTGAATGAAGAAGAACTGACACTGCTCACACGGGAGGATCCTCTCTACCCGCGCCTGCTGCGGCAGATACATGATCCGCCCGTCCTTCTCTATGTGAAGGGGAAGATCACGGAACGCGATGCGAATGCGCTTGGCATCGTGGGCTCACGTCATGCCACGCAGTATGGATTGGCCACGGCGAAGAAATTTTCCTTCCAGCTCGCGTATGCGGGCTACACGGTGATCAGCGGCCTGGCTCGTGGCATCGATACCGCCGCGCACGAAGGCGCGCTGGCGAGCAAGGGGCGAACCATCGCGGTCATTGGCTCCGGTCATGGTGAGCTGTATCCACCAGAGAACAAGGCGCTGGCAGAGCGCATTGCTTCGCAAGGCGCGGTGGTCAGCGAGTTCCCTGTGGACCGCCCTCCAGACAAGCAGACCTTTCCCCTGCGCAATCGCATCGTGAGCGGCTGGAGCACAGGCATCATCGTGGTGGAGGCACCCACACGCAGTGGCTCGCTCATCACCGCGCAACAGGCTGCCGAGCAAGGGCGCACGGTATACGCGGTGCCGGGAAACATTGACCGACCCAGCTCGCATGGCTGCAACAAGCTCATTCAGGAAGGCGCGAAGCTCATCATGGATGGCTCTGAGGTGCTGGATGATTTGATGACGCTCTTCCCCACGCAGCCGAAGGCCCCAGTGACCTCCGAGTCGAAGCCCTCCGCCATGCTAGCGGGAGATGAAGAAAAGGTCTATGCCGTGCTGGGTACGACGGAAACCCACATCAATGACATTGCCGCCAGCACCGGCCTCGCCATGCCGGTGGTCTCCGCCACGCTGATGAAGCTGGAGATGAAGCGCGTGGTCCGTCCACTGCCGGGCAAGTTCTACGTACGGATGGTGTGATGGGAAGTATGAGACAGTGGGTTACCGCTTTTTGAGAACGAATTTGTAGGCTTTGCCGGCGGGCATCGGGGCCTCGACCATGTGCGCAGGATCATCCATGGAATGCTGGTCGCCGGTTGCCCAGATGTATTCCCAGCCGAAGAAGACCCTGAACTTGCCGGCAGGAAGCGTGGACACGCGGAACTTTCCTTCCGCGTCCGTGGGGGAATCTGCGGCGAGGCTGTCCGCGATGTCCACAAAGCTGGTCTGAGTGGGAACCTCCACAGGAGCAAAGTGCAACTTCACCCCCTGAAGTGGAGCGCCATCCAGTCCAACAACCACGCCCTCCACGGCGTTTGCGGACTCCCGCTGCAACCGTAGTGGGGAGGCTGGACCATTCAGCCTGGCAATCAGCGGTGCGATGCCACGAGTGGCCGGCACCGAGAGGTAGTATAGGCCATCGACATCGAAGTTCATGTGGGGAAGCTCAAAGGTGCCATCGGATTTGATCGGCAGATTGGAGCTGGTGATGCGGTGCGCCGGTTCCTTGTAGATCAGGTAGATGTTGCCGCCTTCCATGGGGGTGCCGTCAGGCTGGAGCACAGTGCCGCGAAGAGTGTCCCCATCGGGAAAGGAGATGTCTTTCCGCATCAGGGGAGTCGCTTCATCGACGACAAACTCCGGTGTCGCGGTGATGGATGTATCGTGGCGGATGAGGATGCGGTACCTGGCATTCAGCGAGACGGGAGAGATGAAGAACCGGGAGCCGTGATCCAGGACCTTGAGCAGCTGGCCGGAGTCGTTGTGCACGGTCTGCCACTCTCCGGCCCGGTCCTCGTATTTTAGCAGGATGAGATAGGGGTCGCTGCGTCCCACTTGAAATCCAGGATACATGCGGATGTCGCCACTGATGGCTCCCGCTGGCTCCATGGGGATGTCGATGTGCAGAGGTCCGTCACCAGCCTCGATTTTCTCCCACTTCCGATCAAACCGGTATCCGGTGATGCCGCCGGAGTAGATGTTCAACTGGGTGTTCAATGGGGCGCGGACTCTGCAAATGCCGTCGGTGACCTTGTGGGAGGTGACGGTCGAGTTCTTGATGACCAGGGGTACTTCACCATTGAAGGGAGGGCTGCCTTTCGGCGTGGTGAATACGAGTTCCACTTCGCGTGTGGCCTCAGCCGAGGGAGTCGCTTTCTCGGGTATCGAGAGACATTTCAAGGTCCCGTCTTCGATGCGGAATCGGAGATCCTTCATGCTCGAGGTGAAGTCGGTTTCCCACTCTTTCTCATAGACTCTCAGTTTGAGCTTTCCCGGGGATAGCTGGCGGAACTCGAAGGAGGCAGTGTTCGATGCGTCTGCCTTCACGCTTAGGGGTAAATCGACCGCGCCTCCGCTTGGGCCGAAATCCTGGTCGAGCCGGAGATAGATGTTGGAGTCCTTCCGCATCACCTTTTTCTCCGGGTCTTCAATCGTGCCGGAGAACACAAGTTCGGGTTCGAGTTCGAACTTGAACACACCACTCTCTCCGCCCATCTGCACAAATTTTCTGCCATAGCCGGGGGCTTCAAGGAGAAGGTCGTAGGTGTCATTGGGATGGCAGATATTGAGTGCCAGCTTTCCCTGGGCATCGGAGGGCTCGGCGTTCATCCGGGGCATGATGCCGTAGCCATAACCGTGGTTGAAGGCTCCGTTATCCCGTCTCCGCATCTCGCACAGCACATTCACTCCAGCAATGGGCTGCTGGGTCCGCGCATCTGCCACCGTGCCGACGATGGGGGTGCTCTTGACGAGTGTCAGCGTGACGGGCTTGTCCTTCTCGAAGCGAACGTCCTGAAAGCGATTCCACTGGTAGCCATAAGCGCGGATGTCGAATCGGAAGCTAAGTCCCTCCAGAGTGTTCCCGGGAATGCAGGTGCCTGCTGCGTCAGTGCGTAATGGTCCTTGCCGATAGAAGTCGCATTCAGGAGCGAGGTAAACGGTGCAACTGAGCTCGGCGTCGGGAATGGGTTGTCCATCCTTGTCCACCAGCTTGAGAACGGCGGGGAATCCTCGTTCGATGACGAGCTCGAAAGCACCGTGGTTCTTGTCTGGACCATCAAACGTGGCCTGAGTTATGGCGGGGGCATACCCAGGAGTCCATGAGCCCACATGCATGCGGCTGCCCTTGCCCCTGACGGTTTCTTGCTGACCAACTCTGTTGCCAGAGTAGAAGGACGTGTAGCCCTTGGACCAGGCGGTGAGGCCGATGTCCTCCTTGGGCTTGGATCCGTCGGCGGTGCGCACAGTGCCGGTAGCCTTGATTTCTTGGGGAGCGGCATTGTCCTCGGTAATCTTCAAGGCCTCGCGTTCTTGATTGATGACGGTGATACGCTCCTCTGGTGTGAGGGCGCGGGCGATGCGAGGAACGGCCAGACCGCAGACGACGAAGTAAAGCGCAATGCCCGCCACACTGGTGATGCCGAAGCGCTCGGGGAGAGATGTGAGGCGGCCGTGCTCGCCGAGGCCGAGGATGCGCTGGATGCGATGTTTCAACGATCCCATGCCGGTGGCGGCGAGGGCGAACTGGGCGCCGCGCCACTCCTCCGCGGCGGCGAGGGCGCGCGCATAGGTTTTGCCATCGCCTTTCCATTGCAGCACGAGGTCGTCGCAGGCGAGTTCGCCAGTTTGACGCACGGTGCTGGCGAGGGCGTGCGCGGCGGGGTTGTGGAAGAGAAGTGTCTCCACCACGGTAACCCAGAACTGGAGGAGGGGATCACGACGCTTCAGATGCGCGAGCTCATGCAGCATGAGGGACTCCACTTCCGCGAGGCTGAGCCGTGAGAGTAGCGACGCAGGAAAACAAATCACGGGGCGCAACCAGCCCACGACGAGTGGGACGCCGAGCGCGGGGCACACCAGCACGCGCACATGGCGAAGACCGGCACGATTGGCCCATTCGACGAACTGGGCAAGCCAAGCAGGCTCTGGATCGGTGCCTGTATGTTTCAGTCCTGCAATCCATCTCCAACCAAAGAGAAGACGGATGGTGAGAAGCGTGAGGCCAGCGAGCCACGCGGTGGCAAACCAGATGGGAAGCTGTGCCACCCATGACGTCTTCGAGGCTTCGGCAACAACAAAGGCGTCGGTGGGGCGCGTGGGTGGTGCGGTGGACAGTGGCACCACGGTGACGTCTGATTTCTCAGGGGAGGCCGCGGGAGGTGGGGGTGCAGGTGATTTGGATGCGGCTGGTGCGATGCTGGCGTAGACGTGTTGTGCGGGTTGCGGCTTTTCCGGTTTGCCGACCTGCATCCAGATCATCGTGATCACCGGGACGAGTGCGAGGGCCGTCAGCGTGAGCCACGCCAGCCGGTGCTTCGCAGCGGCGGAGAGATGATGACGTCCCACGGCAAACACAAGTGCCAGCAGCGCCCAGAGGGTGGCGCCCTGCCACAGCGAATGCACCAGCACCCAGCCGAGGTCTTTGAGCCAGGGGGATTGGAGGAAGGTGCTCATGACTTCTTCGTCTTGCTGGCTGGTTTCGCGTCTTCTTCCGCGTCGAGGTTGTCGAGCAGCTTGCGTATTTCCGCGCGTTCCTCCGCGGACACTTTCTTCGTGGAGAGGGCGCCGAGGACGAGCTGGGCGGCGGAGCCTTCGAAGGCCTGCTGCAGGAGTCGTCCCAGCAGGCTGCGTTGTACGCGCTCTTCCGGCATGGCGGCCTGGTAGAGGTGGGTGCGTTCGGATTCGTCGCGGGTGACGAGGCCCTTCTCATGCATCACCTGGAACTGCTTCAGCACGGTGGTGTAGCTTCCTTTCGCGCCCAGATCCTCCCACACCTGACGCACGGAGGCGGAGCCGAGGTTCCAGAGGACACGCAGGAGAGGGAGCTCTGCCTCGGTCGGTTCCGGACGGGAGGGGTTTCGGACTTTGGGAGGGCGCGGCATGATGGAAAGAGTGGTGTACGATATTAATCGTAATGATGCGCAGAGTTGGTGGAATGGTCAACGATAATAATCGTAGATGTGCTGGTCCGTCGCATTTTCCCGGTCGTGATCCTTGATATGACCCCGGTCTTGTCGGACAAAGCGACCTCCTTCCTCATGGCCAAACCTCCGCCTCCGCCCACCTTCAAGGACAAGATTGCCAAAGTCACGGATCGACTCCTGAGCAAGCACGCAAAACAGGCGCTCACGGACCCTGGGATGCAGAAGTGGGGCATCAACAATCTCATGCGTGCGGCGAAGCGCTACAATCGCTGGCGCTATGGGGAACGGGAGAAGAAGCACCAGAAGGCGTACGACAAGAAACTGACTGAGCTGATGGAAGAGCATGGTGGGCCGGGGCACTATCCGCCGAAGATGGTGATGCAGGATGGTTGGGCGATTGATACCTCCATGTCCCTGCCGGGGCTGGACCGCCTGCTGGATGAGGCAGGGCAGGTCGCCCGTGAGCGTGCAGGAAAGTCACACACCGACGTGCAGCAGCCCTACTTCCGCAATCTCATGGTGTATGAGGATGTGATGAAGTATCCCTCGTGGCTGGACTTTGTCACTTCTCCGGATGTGCTCGCGACGGCCATTCACTACCTCAAGACCATCCCGGTGCTTTCCAAGACGCGTCCTCCGGGGATTCGCTTCATGGAGTCCAATCAGAACCTGGACCCGAATCCTCCGGGGCCCTTCTCCGAAAGCCAGCTCTACCACATGGATCTGCATGACCAGCCTCTGGTGTATGTGCTGGTGCTCATTGATGATTGCACGATGGAGTGTGGTCCGTGGCATTTCCTTCCGGCGTCCGTCTCGGATCGCGCCATCAAGGCGCTCGGCTACCAGAAGCGCGGCGTGCGCTACCGCGTGACGGATGAGGAGATGTACTCCGTGATCGATCCGAAGGAGGCGCAGATCTTTGCCTACCCGAAGGGGACGGTGCTCTTCATCGACTCCAGCCGTTGTTTCCACTACGGCAGCCGCCTTTCCTACAAGCCGCGCCTGCAGATGATGTATGCCTACACCTCCGTGACGCGCTGTGACTTCTCCCAGACCTTCATGCCTGCCTTTCCCTATCCGGTGAAGAAGACAGACTCACGGCTGAGGAAGATGGTGCTGAAGTGAAGGGGGGCGGAATACGGGTCGGAGATTTGGAGTGCTGGAGCTAGCTCCAGCTTTCGGGAGCAGAGCTTGCTCTGCGTGAAGTTACTCATGATGCAGAATATGCTGGAGGGTAGCCACCTCAGTTCTGGCTTCACGGCAGCAAGCTGCCTGCAGAAAGCTGGAGCAAGCTCCAGCAGTCCAAGTTTGCCGCTTCCTCCCGCAACATGGCAAGGGCATGGTACCCGACGGCGGGATGACAACGTGCACCATCCTAGCCCTTCCCATCCAGCAGCGCTTCCACGGTCTTCAGGGTTTCATCCGCGTTCAGGATCTCCACATGGCCGTGGATGAAATGTCTCCAGGACTTCGCTGCCTGTTTCACGCGCAGGTCGGTTTCACTCTGGACGGTGACCACACCGTCATTTTCACCCCTGAGATAAAATGGACCACCCTTGATGGACCCATAGATCAGGTGATGGGTGGTGCCCTTGGGCAAGGGGGTGTTGTACATCTTCACAAGGTAGTCGCTGTTGGGGGCGACATCGATCCATGAGGGCACTGGCTTTTTCAGGTGGCGGATGCCTGCCTCCGCGGCCTTGTGCCCGCCCCAGGGTGTGGAGATGCTGATGAACTCCGGGATGAAGTTGACGCCCTCCTCCGCCACGGCCTCGGTGATGGCGGGTCGCGAGACGAGGCCTCCCATGCTGTGAGCCACCACATGGCACCTGGAGAATCCATGGCGCTTCTTCAGCCCGCGGAGGCCCTGAGCCAGCACATTGGAAACACGGCCCAGCCTCATGCCGCTGGGATAGTGGTAGAACCAGAGCTGGTACTTCGTGCGGTCAAAGTTGTTGATGAAGTAGTGCCAGTCCTGCGGGCTGCCGCCGATGCCATAGACAAAAACGACCGGGATGCGCCTGGGGTCGTAGGGCTCGGTGAAGTAGATGCCGAGGGTGTTCGTGGTGAGGAAATCAAGGGGACGCCAGAGACCGCTGCCGCCGGTGTCCGGGGCAAAGCGTGCCTCATTCAACGAGGCAACGTCTCCCAGTGCCACATTCACCTTTCCACCCAGCTCCAGATTCTCCTTTGGTCGCTCAATGGCGGTACCCTTGGGCAGACCGTGGTCGCGTGTCAGGGCGACGGGGAGGATCTGGCTCACGGTCACGCCATCGGAGAGCGGGCGTGGTGAGATGTCGCGAAGCACTCCCAGCGGCTCACCGGCATCGTACTTGTGATTGTCATTTTCATCCGTGAAGGCGCCGACGCGATAGACCTCTCCCAGCCGCAGGTGAAAGGCGGCCAGCCCGTCTTCACGCACCTCCTGGAATCCTGCCGAGTCCTTGCGCTTGTCCCCGTCCATGCGCCACGCGAGGGCGTAGGTGGGGGCGGGGCCTTTGGGCGCTGGAGTGACCTGGATGGCGATGCCTCCCTGGGCTTCAAGACTCTCCACCTGCTTGCGCAGTCCGAGCAGGGAGCAGGAGGAGAGGAGGCATGCCAGGGAGACGGGGAGCGCGGCGGCGAGACACGGGAGGCGTTTCATAGGGAGTGTGTCGGGGAATCACCAGCACAAGCACAAGCACTGCCACAGCCCGATGGCTGAAGCGTGCTAGTTCATCAGGCTCTCGTACCACATGTCCACGCGCTTCTGCCGGGCGCGCAGTTTCATTTTCCGCTTCTCCTGCTTCTCGTAGTACTTGTCGTTTTTCTCCCTGAGCCTGTGGCTGTACGAGGCGGGGCTTTCATCTTCGTCCGAGGCGCATGAGGCAAGCATGGGCAGGCAGCACAGGGCGAGTGCGGCGCAGAGGAGGGGGCGGAGGCGTTTCATGATTTTCGCAGGGAAAAGAGAAGCACAGGGGTGCCTGAGCCCGCCAGTGCAAATTCGTGAAAATCGCCGGTCAGGGCCATCGGATGGAAGCTTCGCCATGGCGGCTGACGTACCATGGATGATGAGCACTGGAACCCAAGTCAATCCACGCACCCCGGAAAACGTCGTCGTCCTGGGGGCCTCCCCGAATGAGGAACGCTACGCCAACAAGGCGATGAAGATGCTGCTGGAGTATGGCCACCAGCCCATCCCGGTGAATCCCGGCTTTGACGAGATTCTGGGCATCAAGTGCTTCAAGTCGATTACGGACGTGCCGGGGCCGGTGGATACGGTGACGCTGTACCTGGGCGCGGCGCGCTCGGAGCCGTTGATGGCGGACATTCTCGCGGCCAAGCCAAAGCGGATCATCTTCAATCCGGGGGCGGAGAATGAGCGTCTCGCGGAGGAAGCGAGAGCCAGGGGGATTGAAGCGCTGGAGGCGTGCACGCTGGTGCTGTTGCGGACGGGGCAGTATTGAAGGGTTGATGGTTTTTGGTTGATAGTTGATAGCCTGAACCTCCCCAACTCAATCAGGCTATCAACTGTCAACCTTGGACTATCGACCAAACAAAAGCCGCAGGAGCTCACCCCTGCGGCTTTCGAGTTTGTGGGAGTACGGGTTGGTTGCTGATTGAAATCAGATGATGCTGTCGTCGCCAGTCGGCTGGTCTTCCGGGGCGGAGCTTTCGGTCGCGTAGATTGGCTCGTGCTCGACGTGGACGCTTGGGTCGTTCGGGTGAACTTCCTGCTCCGGTGCGGCTTCGGCGACGGCCACGGAGGTTTCGGCGGAGCCTGCCACCGCCTCTTCGGCGACGGGTGCGGCTTCCACGGCAGCGGCTGCCTTGGCGGCCTTGCCTTTGCCTCGCTTGGGCTTGGTGGGAGCGTCCAGGATGGCGTCCATTTCCGCCTCGCCACCGCGTCTCACACGACCGCTCACGGTATCCGCCACGGTGGGCTGTCCGTCTTCGAGCGAGACCTTCTCGTTGGTCATGCGCACACCCACGGGCTTGCTCACACCGAATTCCTGCATGGTCACCCCGTAGATGACATCTGCGCGGGACATGGTGCGCTTATTGTGCGTGACCACGATGAACTGGCTGCTGGTGGTGAACTTGTCCAGCATGGTGAGGAAGCGGCCGATGTTCGTTTCATCGAGCGGTGCATCGAGTTCGTCCAGCACGCAGAAGGGGCTCGGCTTCACCATGTAGATGGAGAAGAGCAGGGCCACTGCGGTCATGGAGCGCTCACCACCGGAGAGCAGGCTGATGGTCTGCAGCTTCTTGCCGGGCGGCTTCGCGATGATGTCGATGCCCGTTTCGAGCGGATCGTTTTCATCCTGCAGCATGAGGTCTGCCTGCGAGCCCTGGCCGAAGAGTTCCTTGAAGTTCTCCCGGAAGTTCGTGCGCACGAGGGCGAACGTCTCGCTGAACATCGTCTTGGTGGTTTCGTTGATCTTTGCGATCACCTGCAGGAGTTCCTCCTTGCTCTTCACCAGATCGCCATGCTGGGTGTCCAGGAAGTTGTGGCGCTGCTCGAGTTCTTCGAACTCATTGATGGCATCCAGATTCACCGGGCCCATGCTTTCCACGCGCTGGCGGAGTTCGTTCACGATCTCCTGCACGAGGCTCCAGTCGGGCTCGCCTGCCGTGGTGGAGAGCAGGTCGTCGAACTCGGTGGTCATGCCATCCATCATTCGCGCTGCGGCTTCGCTGGCCGCCTCATCGGCATCCGCAGCCTCATTCGCTGCAGATTCTCCCTCCGAATCCAGGCCGGAGTCATCGCGTCCGGACATCGTGTTCTTCCGCTTGGTATTGCGATCCCGGCTCTTCTTCTGCTCCGCGATGGCGAGCAGCAGCGTGTGTGGGTCAGGCTCGAAGGTATCGAAATTGAGATGGTAGCGCTCCTGAATCTGGTTGGTCAGGTTCTCAAGTTTCAGTTCCACACGGGTCTGCTGCACCTCGGCGCGGCTGCGGTGCTCGGTGAGTTCGTTCTGGCGGTTGCGGTACTGGTTGAGTTCATTCTCCAGCAGCGTGACGCGTTCGAAGGCCTCGTTGCGACGCGCGACAGAGGCCATGCCTTCCGAGTCGATGGCGGAGAGGGCCACACGGGTGCCCTCCAGTTCTTCCGTAAGACGGGCGTTCTCGGCATTGGCAGACTCGATGCGCTGGCGCCAGATGAAGCACTCATTCTCAAAGCGGCCGATGGAGCTTTCCAACTCCTGCATGCGGTCCGCCAGGGGCGCCTTCTGCTGTTCGATGTTTTGCAGGGTATTCTGCTCGAGTGCGAGGGCGGTCTTCAGTTCATTGAGGAGCTCGGTGCTCTGCACTTCACGACGGATGACCGATTCAATCTGCGACTCCAGCTCATGCTCGCGGGACTGCACGGACTCAAGCTGCTGTTTTGCCAGCTCTGCGACTTCCTGGTGCTGCACGATCTTCGCTTCACCTTCGCTGAGACGGCCAGCGATCTGGCTCTGCTCCCAGTCGAGGCTGTCGAGCTTCGCGGTGGCCTGTTGCAGAGCACGCTGCACCACGCTCACCTTGCCCTGGAGCTGGCTGATGGATTCGCGGTTGTACTGGTAGGCATCGCGGGCGTTTGCTTCCTCGCGCTGCTGCTCCTCCAGCTTCATGCGGAGTTCTTCGATGTACTCCTCCTTCGCGACGACTTCCGTGTCGAGACGCTCGACGTCGACGCGCAGTTCGCGCAGCTCGGTCTCACGGCGCAGGGTGGAGGTGGCTTCCTCCTTGGTCGCACCGCCGTGGATGACGCCGTGCACGCTGAGCAGCTCGCCCTTCAATGTCACGAAGGTGAGGTCGGAATGATGCGGCTTGAGACGCAGCGCCGTGGAGAGGTCCTCCACGATCAGCACATTGTGCAGGAGGCGCTCCATGAGCGGCTGCACGTCCGGCTGAGTCTTCACCTTGTCGAGTGCCCAGGCAATGCCGCCACTGGGCATGAACTGCCGCTCGCTCGCGGTGTGGCCGCTGAGGAAGGTCTGCGGAATGAGGGCCGCCTTGCCAAGACGCTGCTCGGTGAGCTTGGTGATGATCTCTTCGCTGAGCACCGCATCGGAGAGCAGCACCGCTTGAAGATGATCACGCAGCGCGGATTCCAGCGCGGAGATGTACTGCGGCTCCACCTCGATGGAGGAAGCCACGAGGCCGCGGATGCCGCCTTTGATGCGTTCCGGATCATCGAGACCCTTGATGACATTCTGCGTGCCCTGCTCGAGGCCTTCGCCTTTCTCCAGGATCTGGTTCAGCACTTCCAGGCGGGAGCGCTTCTGCGTGAGCTGGCGCTGGAGGTTGTTCGCCTCTTCGCCGGCGGCGTCGCGCTGGCGGCGCATCTCCGCGATGTTGTTCGAGATGTCCTTGAGCTTCTGCTCAAGCTCTCCACGCTCGGCTTCCTGCTCTTCAATCTGGCGATGCAGGTGGTCAAACTCGACCTGACGTCCCTGACGCTCCTCTGAGGCGCCGAGGCGATCGTGTTGCAGCGCTTCGTGACGCTGGCGATCCGCGGTCATCTGACCGGAGAGGTTCGCTGCCTTCGCTTCTGACGTGGCGATTTCACTCTCCAGTGTGCGGAACTGCTCACGCAGGGTGCGGCGCTCCTGCTCCAGGCGCTGCCGTTCGGGGATGATGGAATTGTGAGAGACGATGTGCTCCTCCAGCGCGTACCGGCGTGTTTCAATCGTCTCGCGGATGTTGGCGAACTGCTCATCTGCCTGGGCGAGTTCACGACGCTGACGGTCCACCATGTCGCGGCTGCCGGCGGCGTCTTCTTCGTTGCGCTTGATACGCCCTTCGAGCTCTTCCACACGCTCGCGATTGAATTCCACCTTGCTCTCCGCCGCCTGGATGCGGGAGCGGTGCTCCTGCGACTGCTGACGCAGACCATTGATGGTGGACTCCACCTGGTGATAGGCTTCGCGTGTTTCAGTGACTTCGGCCTCCTTCGCGTGGATGCGCTGGTGCAACTCATTGAGCTGCGTCATGAGGGAGATAAGCTGGTTCTCCGTCTCGCTCTTTTCACCGGTGAGATCGGTCCAGTGCTTGTGACCCAGGTGCGTGTCGAGCGTGCGCAGATCCTTGTGCACGACCTGATAGCGGCGTGCCTTCGCGGCCTGGCGCTGCAGCGTGCCCATCTGGCGTTTCACTTCCGCGACGATGTCCGCCACGCGGATGAGATTCGCCTCGGTGTACTCGAGTTTGCGCAGGGCTTCCTTCTTCTGGCCCTTGAACTTCGTGATGCCGGCGGCTTCTTCGAAGACCATGCGGCGGTCTTCCGGCTTCGCGCTGATGAGCATGTCAATCTTGCCCTGCTCCATCACCGAGTAGGCTGCACGACCGATGCCGGTGCCGGCAAGGAGGTCCTGGATGTCCTTGAGACGGCAGATGGTGTTGTTGATGCGGTACTCGCTGCGTCCGTCGCGGAACACACGGCGGGCGAGGGCGACCTCATTGTAGTCCACACCGAGTCCCACTTCGCAGTCCGCCAGGGTGAGCACCACCTCAGCCATACCCACGGGCTTGCGCTTGTCCGTGCCGTTGAAGATAACGTCCGCCATTTCCGAGCCGCGAAGTGCCTTGGCGGAAGTCTCGCCGAGCACCCAGCGAATGGCGTCCACCACGTTGGACTTGCCGCAGCCGTTCGGGCCCACGATGCCGGTCACGCCGGTGTGAAACTCGAAGTGGGTCTTGTCCGCGAAGGATTTGAATCCGTAGATGTCGAGAGCCTTGAGGTACATGGTCAGGGAAGAAGCAGGCGTGTGAGGGAAGGGAAACGGAAGTCAGCGCTGGGCCGGAGGGAACGGGCTTTGCTGGAGAGAAGGGAAAAGATCCAAATGCGCAGAACGAACTATCGTTTTGGAGAGATGCCGTTGGTTGCTGCTGGAAATTAAAGCGTTTCGTGAGTCCGCTTCAAGGCGGAAATGTCACGGAACACAATATATAGTGGGAACCGTTGTTTGACAGCCACAATCTATAGGGTGCGATAACCTGAGGCGCTTGTCGGCGGCAATGTGAATAACGTTGTGAACAACCGGTGCAGGCGCCTACTTGAGAGGCGATTACACTATTCACAAATTTATCATGATAATAAGCATATCTTAACTATCTGAATATGCGAGCCGGTTTGTGACCGGTCGGGAATTTGTTTCGCATGACGCATGACGAGTGCGGCAGACCTCCACTTCTGGACGTCAAATGCCGATATGAGCAGGCCAGTCTCAGGGATGGAGACGTAACCGGAAGTACAACTCCATGAAAAGCCTCCCTCGAGCTGTCGCGATTGTCTCCGCCTTGACCCTGGCCCTCGTCATTGTCCGGAATGCCAGCCAGGCGCAGAATGCCGATTCTCAGGGAACGGCAGCCGCCAAGCAGCCGGAAGACTCCACGCCATTTGTCACGGAGATCCCTGAGGGCTATCGCGACTGGAAACTGATCTCCGTGGCGCGTGAAGAGGGAAGCATTGATGACATCCGCGCCGTGTTGGGGAATGACATCGCCATCAAGGCATATCGTGAAGGTGCCACACAACCGTTCCCTGATGGCGCCATCATCGTGCGGCTGGCGTGGAGCCTTGTTTCATCCGAGGAAAACAACAAGGCCTTTGGCAGGGAGCAGTCCTTTGTGGCGGGCGCTCCGAAGAACGGAGTGCAGTTCATGATCAAGGATGCGAAGAAGTATGCGGCGACGGGCGGTTGGGGGTATGGCCAGTTCGACAATGACAGTGGCAAGACGGTGGAGAGGGCGAAGCTGGCGACATGCTATCCATGCCATCAGGCGATTGAAGCGCGTGATTATGTCTTCACGCACTATGCGCGGTGATGATGTACCATGTAGCTTGGACAGTGGCTCTACGTATGGCGGCTGCCTTGGTGATGAAATGACAACTGAGGCTGACGGAGCGCTTTGCGTCTTGGAGTGCGGTGGCAAGCGATCGAGCGCGACACCGCTTTGAACGGAGGTGCTGACATACAACACCTCTTCGCATTCCAAACATTGCTGTCCTGGTCACATCCGAGCTTGGGGTGTTGGTGAGTCTAACGTATCGTCATGATGTGGGCTCCGTTCAAAGCGGTGTCGCGCCTTAGCGCTTGCCGCCGCACTCCAAGACGCAAAGCGCAGATCGCACCCGTGAGAGCAGTGACTGCTTCGTTCCTGAAAAATCTATCATGAAGTAGCGGCAGTATCGCAACCATGTCCCCTTGGCCTTCTCAAAAATCTTAGGGCTGCACGGTCACTCGCAACGTGCCGCCGCTGCTGATGCCGATGAAATGAAGACCGGTGGCGTCGGTGTAGAATTGGCTGGGAGACAGGGCCACGCCGTCCTGATAGCCCGTGTAGGTGGCGGAGGGATTGAGGGTGCTGCCGTAGCCGAAGTGGTAGTCGCTGGTGGGAGCGGCGTCTGCGTCTACCTGAGCGAGGATGCCGGTGGTGCTGTAGGTGGCGGAGATGGCCGGTGCGGCGGCACTGCATTCAAAGATGGCTGCGCCACCGAGGTGCACGACGCTGCCATTCACCAGGGTAAAAGAGACGACAGCTCCGCCTTGATCGCGCACGGCTGCGAAGGCGGCGTCGGTGGTGATGGCCCCGGCATCGTAGTCGGTGCCAGGCGTTGAGCTGAAGGTGAGGATGTCCGTGTATCCTCCCGGCACCTGCAGTTCCACTGCATGCGCTGTGGAGGCGGTGGTGCTGAGACGTGTGGCGGCGATGGCTGTCGCTGCGGTATCGCGAGTGCTGAGGATGGTGAGGATGGAGCCATCATTGCTGGTCAATGCTCCCTGCACGCCCGAGATGGTCTGCTCTGCGCCGCCAAAGGTTTCAGCGTAGTAGCCGGAGAGATTGTTGCCGGTGAGCGCACCGCTGCCAGCCATGAAGACATCGCAGGATTTGGTGCCCTTGTCCCAGCGGTATTGCAGCAGATCGGTCGTGGAGGAGACCTGGGTGCGCGTGCCGACGGGGTGCCAGTTCACCTGGTTGGTGACTTGGGCGGAGTTGTTGAAGTAGTCGAGCACGACGAAGTAGCTCTCATCGATCATTGCCAGCGTGCGGGTGACGGTGTTGCCGCTGCCATTGATGCCTGTGACCGTGGTGCTGCTGAGATCGGCGAAGCGATTGGTCTGCCCGCCTTCATTGATGCTATCGAGCCAGGTGGAGACACCGATGTTGGCGCCGTTGGTGATGTAGGAACTGGTGCCGTTGACAGTGGGAACGTTCTTTCCGGTGACGGTGTTGATGTAGTAGGCGCGATTCGTGGAGCTGGTGACATTGGGTCCGCCACCGCTGGTGACGACGCGGGACTCGCCACCGTCGTAGATGACCATGTCGAGCGGGTTGCGCGAGTTGTGGCGGGTGTTGATGAGTTCGTCTGAAGAATGATCCGTGGCGGCGATGAGCGTGGCCTGGCGACCGCTGGTGCCGTGGGCGCTGCGCAGCACCGTGATTTCCACATCGGCCGAGCTCAGGAAGTTGGTGGGTGAAGCGGTGGGTACGGCTGCGGCAACGCTGTTGTCGACTGCGAGGAAGCGTGTGGCGGTGTGGTACTGGTTGTTCTCGAAGTTGCTGGAGATGGGAGCCGCCGTGAGGTTGGCGCGGGACCAGCGCAGCTCAGAGCCAAGCGAGGTGCTGGTGTATTCACCCCATGCGAGGTCAGGAGTGAGATAGGTGCGCAGACCTTCTTCAAAGGGAGCGCTCGAACCGTCCGGCTGGCGCGTGAGGAGGGCGAAGGTGAAGAGCGGTTGGAGATTGGTGAACCAGTTCACTCCGGTGGCGTTCTTCACGTGATGGGCGGTGCTCACGAGATTGTTGAGCGAGTAGTTCGCATACCAGGAGCTTTCACGATACCAGCCTGTTTCATCAGCCATGCGGTTGAGCGCGGCGTTCACCAGGGTCTTGCCTTTGGTCAGCCAGGTGTTGGCGGTGGAGGAGTCACGCAAGGCCAACGCGGTGGTGATGATGGCGGAGCCGAACTTCAGCGCGTAGTTATCATCGGGGTGGAAGGTGTTTAACTCAAGGTTGTTGCGTCCTGCATCAGCCCACTGGGTGATCTTCGAGCGCATGGTGGTGATGTTGGCTGCGGTGAGATTGGGCGAGCCGCGCAGGAGATCGAAGGCCTCGGCCATCGATTGCAGTCGTCCGCTGTCATAGATGTGCTGGAAGCGATTGGAAGGCTGGAAGAGGATCCAGGCGGCGCGGCTTCCCATGCGTGAGATGGCGGTGGTGGCCACGAGGGCGTAGCTGGCATAGGTGTTCGGTGGTGTTTCACCGAGACGTTCAAGAATGGCGGCGCCTTTGGCGATGCTGGCGAGGGTGTCTTCGTTCGTGGCGGAAGCCAGGGAGCCGAGCTGGCCATTCACGTAGCTGCGCACGCTGTTGCTGTAGCTGGAGTAGAGCGGGTCGGTGGCACGTGCCTGTAGCGATGCCACGGATGCAGGCCAGATGAGCGGCTGGGAGGACGTGGCGGGCAAGGCGAAAGTAGTATTCACCTGGATGCTGGCACCGGGGAGGAGAGGAGCACTGGTGATGCCAAGAGTCACGAGCGCGAGGAAGCGGAGAAGGGTGCTTTTCATGGGCGTCTGAGTCTGAGAGTTTGATATTGAATGAGGGTTCAATGCACTCGACTGACGCGGGGGATGGTCTCAAAAGGGGAGGGAGGAGACAAGCCAACACCGTGTGGGTGGGCAAAGTTGAATGATGTATTATGGTGTGAGGCGTGGGGCGGGCATGATTGTGGGAGGGTGGGGCACAATGGTGGGAGGCAGGTTTGCGGAGTTGGCGCGTCTGGGACAGGCGGGGTGCCGTGCCGTTGGGTGCGGGTTGGGGTGCAGGGAGTTCAACACAGAGACGCTGAGATGCAGAGGAACTTCGGAGACTGAGGTAGGTGAATGAGTCCTGTAGATGTGCAGGCGATAGCGGCGATGATTTTTTCAGCGCACGCGCGGGTTCACTGTATGGTTAGAATCATGGACGGTGATTCTCGGACTTGGCAGATAATTCTGGATGGCGTTCGTTCGATGCCTGGAACGCAGGAGATGCTAATCGTGCTGTTTCTCGCATTCGCGACCATTGCTGGCAACGCAGTGTTCGCGCTTCACTACCGCCGTGTGGGTAAACCTGTCTTCAAATCACTCTTCAATCCCCGGAGCTTTCCCATTGGTGACTTCAATGCGCGTGAGTGGATGATGCTGGTGGGAGTCTTCGCCGTGTCTTTTGTCCTCATCGTGTTGATTGCCAAAGCAGGATAGTCCGATGGTGTTTAGTGGGGCCATTGAGCATCTTTGACCAGGGGATCTCGCAAGATGCGGGTCAGGGTGAAGGGTGTTCAACGCAGAGACACAGATATGCAGAGGAACTTCGGAGACTGAGAAATGCGTGCTAACCTTGCGAAAGTGCAGGCTACAACGGAGTTGATTTTGCCTGCACCCTTGCGGACTGGCTGTATTTTAAGCGACCCTACGCGCCCTTGAATACCTCTGATTACTCTCTGAATTTCCTCGATCAGACGGCCACACTTCGATTGAACCCAAAGTGGGAGGATGTTCGCCAGCTTTTGGATACACGAGGAGTCGCGGCAGGGCAGGCGATACTATTTTCCTGCGATCACGCAGGTGGGCTCGACATGTCCGTGTGGTTTGCTTTGCCCGATGGTAGTATCATTGATGCCGTCATGCGGAAGGACTCGGCGTCGAGCCGTTACGTTTCGATTGTGCAGTGGCGGAAGGATGAAGCGACGGATGATGAGATGCTTTTGGCGCGGCGGATCACCACAAACAGTGAGCTGGCTGCTGCATTTGCCAAAGCTGTCGAGAGTTATTACGCCTTCCAGAGCTGTTGCGGAAAGCACTGTGCGTCTTTCGTCCAAGGCGCCTAATTTTGCGCTTACGACGACATGATGGTTCGATCCGAGGTTAGCTACTTTCCGGCGAAGGTCTGTCTCCGTGCGAGTGGACGACTATCAAGCCGTCCACCGCCAGCGGGTTTGCGAATCTACGATTGGAGGATGAATACGCGGCCTGACCATGTGCTGTTGTGAATTTGGTCATCGCACTGTGGTGGCAATCGTTGCGTTCCGCGGCCTGAATAGCTAAGCTTGGGCATTCTTCTGACCAACGAGCTTGATTTATGAAGCGATGGCTTAAAAAAATCATTGTCGCAGCAGTCGTGGTCTTCAACCCTCTCACGATTTTCGTTGCTTGGATCGGAACGGCATGGTTGTCCAACAATCGCCCCGAGACCGGGACGAATCTGAGTGCTGTAGACTGGCTGCCTCAATCGGCCTCTGATATTTCCTACTATGAGACCTATTCATGGACTGCGTGGGAATGCACCATGAGTGAGGAGGACTTTCGGAAGTGGGCTTCGCGCTACGAGTTGCGAGAGATTAGCGGCGCTCTATCCATAGAACGTTTCAGTTGGAGGGAGGCGTGGCGAACGCACCTGGGTTCAGGTAGAGATTCTTGGGAAGAAGAACGAAAGCATGTGGCAACGGTTCGCGATGGTCTATTTGCGGCCAAGTACTGGGAGAATGGCGGTGGGTACAAGCTTGTCTTTGATCGTGAGACGAGCCGGGTTTATCGCCAATCCAATCCGCGATGAATGGGTGCGTTGGGGCTGGAAGAAGGGGCTCCGCACCCATGATTCACACCACCGGCACTAGGCTAGTGCCGCTCCCTGCGAAGGGCACTTTCCCTTCGTGGAGGTGTTGCGCTGAGTGGTGTTATCCACGCGCGAATGGAAACGAGGCGTTCCCACTCCTCGGGCCTATGGCGACGTCATGGGATGAGTTCGTCGCGAGGGAGCGGGATGGCTACGCCAGATTCAGCACCCCACCTGCGCACAGCTCGGCTTTGCCGAAGGACTGCAGACCGGTGTGGCCCATGGCGTGGGCGATGGTCATCCAAAGGCGGTTGTGGCCTACCTTGTTGTCGTACTTCAGGCTGCGTCCCATCTGGAAGCCGAAGCCGCCGCCGATCATGACGATGGGGATGTTGTCCAGGGTGTGGGAGTTGCCTTTGCCGAGTTCGTTGGTCCAGACGAGCAGGGTGTTGTCCAGCATGCTGCCTTCGCCCGTGGGCTCGGGGGTTTCGGAGAGGCGCTTCGCAAGGTAGGCGAATTCACCGGCGAACCACGTGTTGATCTTTTGCAGCTTCTCGTAGGCGTCCTTCTTGTCGTCAGGCTCGTGGGAGAGGGAGTGATGGCCTTCCTCCACGCCGAGCCAGCGCATCTGGGCCTGGCCCACGGAGCGCATGTACTGCAGGGTGGCCACGCGGGTCATGTCATTGGCCATGGCATTCACCAGCAGATCGATCTGCATGCGACTCAGCTCGGGAGTGTTGTCATTCACGAGCTCAATGCCGGGATCGAGTTCGGGCATGGGATGTGCGAGCTTGGAGTCTTCCTCGGGCTTCTGCAGATCCTTCTCGAGGTTGCGCACCAGCGTGAGGTGCTGGTCCAGCATCGCTTTGTCGCGCGCGGAAAGTTTGGCGGAGACTTTTTTGAAGTCGGCCTGCACGTCATCGAGGATGCTCACGAGGCTCTCCTTGTCCTTCATCTTGCCGTACATCTTGCCAAACATCTGGTACGGATCATCGATGGGAGCGATGGGCTGGTTCGCGCCGGCATAGCTCATGCGCGTCCAAGGGTCGGCGCGATCCGGCACGGCGACGCCGAACTCCATGGAGCCGAAACGGGTGCGGGTCTCGGCCTTGCTCTGGAGGAAATTTTTGATCTCCTGGTCGATGGAGATGCCGCCGGCCCAGCCTGCGGGGGAGCCGCCGCCGCCGCGGATGTTTCCGGGAAGGAGCTCGCTGCCGGTGAGGAGGCAGCTCATGCCGCGCATGTGGTTATCGCCATCGCCGCGCACGAGGTTGGCGATGCCATTGAGCATGAGTGTGCGGCTCTTGAAGGGCTCCAGGGGCTGGAGGATGGACTTGAAGGCGAAGTCCTTGCCCTCCTGATCGGGCCAGAAATCCTTAGGCAGGGTGCCGTTCGGCGAGAACATGATCACCAGCCGCTGACGTTTCTGCGGCAGCGGGGCGCCGGTCAGGCTGGGCAATCCGGAAAGGAAGGGCAGCGAGGCGGCGGAGATGCCGAGGTCACGAAGGAATTGGCGGCGGGAACGGGGGAGGGTCATGTCTGGATTGTCTGGGGGAGGGACAATGAAGAGAAGATGAGGCTGAGGCGCTTGGCAGCGGAAAGCGGGCCAAGATAGCTACGGGCTGAGAGCGAAGAATCTCTCTGGCGAGCGGTGACTTTTTGCAGGGGTTGGTTCCGTGAAGAATGGGTGTGGTCACCTGCGTGGGATTCAACACAGAGACACAGAGACGCAGAGGGAACTTCGGAGACTGAGACTGAACTGAGCGGACGCCCAGAGCACCCGGCGGACCCATTTGTGATTTTCTTCAGCCTGTGTGCTCTCTTCAATCAAGGCGCCGTTGCGGCATCCGTCTTCGCTGCGTGATTGGCGCGAGCGAGTTCACGCGCGGCGCTCACGGCCTGAGTACAAGCTTCCACGCAAAGCAAGGGCAGTACGCCGGTTTGCTTGTAGGCGTCCTTGGCAGGTGGCAGCTTTTCCGGTGGTAGTGAGGTCAGGGGTTGGTCAGCAGTGAGTGACCACGTGATGGCGCGCAGGCAGTTCGTAGCGGGATCGCAGACTTCGGCGACCATCTGCTGCGCTAGCTCGTCGGTGATGTTCTTGGCGAAACGGTACATGCCGGTCTGGCGGTTCAGCGTTTCGCGCAGCGGTACGGGCTGCAAGGTGCCTGCGAGCCAGTGCTCCCAAAGTCCCACCGCCGCGGGATAGAGGAAGTCCAGGGCGAGGAGCAACTCGGAGGTGTTGGAAAGTTCGAGCACCCAGCCATGGCGCAGGTTTGGTGCGGTCTTCACCGCGCGGAAGTTTCCGGCGTCATCGTAGGTCGCGATGGAGCGTGCGTCTTCTGGGGCTTTGAAGGCTTGAAGGCCGCCGCGATTTTCGGTGTCGTCCACATGATGGCAATGCCAGGAGCAATCGTTGGTGTGGTGGACTTGCACTTGGCCGATGCGGAAGCCGTCTTTTCGCGAGAGGAGATGTTCGAGGGCGTCTGTGGACGGTGTAGGTTGAGTGGACGAGGCGGACGTCTTTGGGGCGAGGGAGTGCCGTGTCTGGAAGTCGTGCACTTGATCCAGAATGACGTCTGCCATGAGGGCTTCGGTGCCGATGGCGCTGCTGTAGTAGAGCTTCCGACCGTGGAGATCGTGGGGATTGTGCCAGAAGACTTCGTTTTGACTCGCGGCGGCGGTGGGTTCGGTGGTGATGCCGAGGAGCACGGGGATGTCCTGATAGCTATGGAGGCCGTCCGCGATGAAGAAGGGAACGACGACCACGTTTGGTGCCGTGCTCATCTCGTGCCACTTCGCGACGAAGGGTGCTTCTTCCATGTAGGCGTCGAGCACTTCGGCGAATCCGTATCCACCTTCGCGGATGAGGGTCACCTGGTCCTTGATGGCCTTGGTGGAGTTTTCGTTCAGGCTGGTGCCGTGGCCCACGATGATGAGCGCGGTCTGATCACGCGGCACGCCGGGCGCCACTTCATTGGCACGCTTCAGCAGCAGCTTCGTCATGCTGGGATGCACGCCCACGGGATCGCAGTAGTAGACGTTCGTATCGCCGCGCTTCGTGATGGGGCCATCGATGCGCAGTTCCCGCGGAATCACTTCCTGGCAGAAGTAGCCTTCGCTGATGAAGTTGGGCACCACGAAGATTTCCCTGCTCTTCACCATGTAGAAGACCTCGCGCATGGAGGGCTCTTCCTTCCAGAAGCAGCACACCACTTCATCGAACACGCCTCGACGACGAATCTCATCCGCATGCTGATGGGTCGGCGTGCTGGAGTCAGGGTTCAGCGTGGAACCGTGACCGACGAGGATGAGGGCGGTTTGGGACATGAGTGCGGGAGTGACAGAAAACAATACGTACGGAGGATGGGTAATATGCCGCCTTCGTGTGAGTGCTCAAACGTTGCACGCTGTTAGATAGACAGTTTTCCGGAGCACCAGCCTTCCACCAACGCAGCCACGGTGGGTGCCATGAACTGGAATTCTTGATCGATCGGATGGTAGGCCCACAATCCTTGGTGACCGATTCGAAACCCAAAGTCGATTCCACCCAAGCCTGAGCGGCCAATGGCAAAGAACGAGATCTCGCTAGCGACGTAAGACCTATCCAGGGGAACGATGACAAGCGTCTGGGAGTCTTCGTCAAAATGGCCCTGCGCGGACCAGCCATCCTCGAAATACTCGCGGCATGCGAAGGGACGATACTCTTCGGGAATGCTCATGAGCAGGCAAGGCAAGATCCCGTGAGTCTACCGCATCGTCCTCGGGATGAACACCGCTTCCATGCCTGCGGCTTTCGCGGCTTCCATGCCGCTGCGGCCGTCTTCGAAGACGAGGCAGTCTTCGGGCTTCACGCCCATTTGTTCGGCGGCGAGGAGGAACATGTCGGGGGCGGGCTTGCCACGCTTCACATTCTCAGGAGTGATGATGATGGGGAAGAGATCGATGAGGCCGGTGTGAGTCAGGCACTCGCGCACGATGGGCGCTTCGCTGCCAGAGGCCACGGAGATGGGGAACTTCCCGTGCACGGAAATGGCGAAGTCCGCGACGGGATTCACACGCTGGATTTCGCGGATGCGTTTGCGGAAGAGTTCCGCCTTCGTCTCCACCACAGCGCGTGGGTCCACGTTCGTTTTGTGCAGGCCATTGAGCACCACGACGGTGTCGTATTCCGGCACGCCGGCGAAGTGGTAGAACTCATCCTCCGTGAAGGCGTAGGTCGCGCCGTTTCTTCTCAAGGCTTCCACCCAGCACACGTAGTGAATGGGCATGGAATCGACCAGAGTGCCATCGCAGTCAAAGATGTAGGCGGCGAAGGAGCGGTCGGGGAGGGGGAGCATGGGAAAGGAATGATGGAATGATGGAATGATGGAATGATGGAATGATGGAATGATGGAAGAAAGTGCGGAGGGGCGTGGGGCGGGATGGGGAATTACGTGCGCATCTGCGATGTTTGCCACCGCGTCAGTGCAGCGTTTTGGGTTGTCCGACATGTGCGCCGAACCAAAGGCTGTAGCCATCCCTGGTTTCACGCCGGTAGTGAATGCAATCGTCCTCCTTGTCCACGATGCCAATCTGGGAAAGGGTGAGGGGGTACTGTTGATACTCCCGGCGGTAAGCTTCCAGTTGGGCCTGGATGGGCAGCGTGGCTTGCAGCAGGCGCTGCTGCTGCCTCCAGTCACTGGAGGCCATCAGCAGAGCCGCGATGCTCACGAAGAGGGGGAATGCGGCAGCACCCACGAACTGGCGCCAGCGTTGGCGCAGACTTCGTACTTTGGGTTCTGGTTTCCGCATTACTCTGCCTTGACTTAGATGCCGTGATCGCTCGTCACGGCGCCGGAGCTCGATCCGTTCTTGGAGGTGGCGTGCGCGGTAGCTTCTGCGGGGAGGGCGGCGGTGGTGCTGCCACCTACGAGTTTGCGGAAGATACGCTGGGGGAAGCTGTTGCCGCGCTCTTCGGTCTCGAGCTGGGTGAGCGCCTGGCTCTTGGCGATTTCCCAGGCGGGAGCGAAGCCGGGGGCATTGATGGTCATCTGCTTCTCGGCACGGGCGTAGATTTCCATTTCACGCTGCAGCTTGTTGTCGCTGCGGTCGTTCAAGCGGCTGATCTGCAGACGCATGCTTTCGTTTTCCTTGGAGATGCGTTCGCGCTCCCTGGTCATCTCCGAGAGCTGCTTGTGCTCCAAGTCCATCTTGTCGCTCAGCATTTTCTTGTACCGGCGGAATTCAGCCTTGGTCTTCCAGTGAGCGCGGAAGGAGGAGATGTAGAGCAGGAAACCGATGACAAAACCGAGAATGAGGGCCCAGAGATGGATCCAGTCGAGATGGAGGTTCATGAGAGGGTTAATGTACGCGGGGAGGTCTTAGTGACAAGGTGGAGTGCTTTTAGAAGGAATCGGCGGCGGTTAATAGCTGTGAATAAAAATGCGACTCAAATTAGTTCAATTGTCTTGACCTTTAAGCTCTGAAACATACACTCGAAACCATAATTGCTCACAATAGTCGGCAGTTGCCCCACTGCTTTGGCCCCGATGACTCTTAAAAACCACAAAATCGCAGTATTGAAAGGAGGCCCCGGCTCCGAGAGGGCGGTGTCTCTCAAGTCTGCGGAAAGTGTGACGGAGGCCTTGAAGAGTTTGGGCGCGGACGTCCTTGAGGTGGATGTGCTCACCACGGAGCTCCAGGTGCCGAAGGATGTGCTGATCGCGGTCAATATGATTCACGGTACGTTCGGTGAGGACGGCGGGATTCAGGAGGCCCTGGAAAAGCTCGGAGTGCCATACACGGGCGCCGGGGTGGAGACCAGCCGGGTGGCGTTCGACAAGGTGCTGAGCAAGCGGAAGTTTCTCGAAGCAGGTGTCCCCACGCCGCGCAGCCAGGTGCTGCGTCTCGACGGGGTGGATGAACTGGAACTGGCCCTGCCGGTGGTGGTGAAACCGCCTTGCGAGGGGTCCAGCGTGGGCGTGCACATCGTTCGTTCGAAGGACGAACTGGCTGCTGCGCTCGAAGACGCGAAGAAGTACGGAGACGAGACTCTCGTCGAAGAGTACATCGAAGGCCGTGAGCTGACGGTGGGCGTGATTGGCGACCAGGTGCTGCCAGTCATCCACATCGAGCCGGTGAGCGGCTTCTACGACATCAACAACAAGTACCCCTGGATGTCAGGTACGGGCAAGACGCTCTACCATTGCCCGGCGGATCTCGATGCACGCGTGACGGCGCGTGTGCAGCAGGCAGCGCTGGAAGCCATGCGTGCCTTGGGTGTGGAAGTGTACGGCCGCGTGGATGTGATGCTGCGAAAGGATGGGGAGCCCTTCGTCCTGGAGATCAACACCATCCCCGGCATGACTGTGAGCAGCCTGCTGCCGAAGGCGGCGCGGGTGGCCGGCATGGAGTTTCCGCAACTGATGGAGCGCATCATCGAGCTTTCACTCAAGGCCCGGGGGAAGGATTGACCTTTCACGCTTATGTGGAGAAATGTTTTTTGACAAACTATTCCCGAAGAACAGAAAGCGCCGCCCCAATGCGACGCGGGGGAATTATGCGTTCCGCAGCCGGCGCAGCAGGGTGCATCATGTGCGCCTGGATGTGCACCGCCTGGAGATGAATCCGGAGACGGACGCGACCCGCCGTGAGCAGCGTCGCAAGGCGATGCGCTGGGGTTTCAAGTTTGCGGTGGCAGCGCTGATGGCCATCGGCCTGTTCAGCGCAGGCCGCATTGTGGTGCGTGAGGCTTTCACGAACAACTCGCGCTTCCAGCTCCAGCACATCTCGGTGATGACGGAAGGGGAGCTTTCTCCTTCGCAGTTGATTACTGCCAGTGAACTGGAGACTGGCATGAACATGCTGGACATCGGCCTCGTGCAGGTGCGTGAGAAGCTGGAGGCCCTGCCCCAGGTGCGCCATGCGAAGGTGACGCGCGGCTATCCGGGACTCGTGTTCCTGGAGGTGGAGCAGCGCCGTCCCGTGGCGTGGCTGGAGTGCCCGGAGCAGCGTCTGGAGGCGAAGGTGGCTGGCTATGGCTGCCTGCTCGATGATGCCGGTGTGGTGCTGCCCAGTGATGAAGTGACCGAGTCCCGTCGCAAGCTGCCGGTCATCCGCGTGGCGAAGATGCAGCGGCTGAAGCCCGGACACGTCATTGAGGCACCTGAAGTGCTGCAGGCCCTGCAATTGCTGAAGGCGCATGAGGAAAGCGCGCTGGCCCACTCCATGCGCATCCGCCGCGTGGATGCCTCACGCGGCTACTCGCTCTCGGCGCAGTACGATGCCCTTTTCACCGTGATCTTCCCGGCTGATGCATTTGAGCCGCAGATCCGACGTCTGGAGCGCGTGGTGAATGAAGCTGCCCAGCGCAAGTGGGAGCTCGCCACCGTGGACCTCCTCGTCGCAGACAATGTGCCTCTCACTCTCCGTGGAACTCCCGTCATGGCGGTGCCGGTGCCTGAGCCGGCGCCTGCCACGACTCCACGTCGCCCGACGGTTCGCCGCCAGCTCGCCCGCAACAACTGACATTTTCACATCGCAACCCAACACCCGTATCCCATGGCTCGTAGCAACATCTATGCAGGACTTGAGATTGGCACGTCGAAGATCTGTGTCGTGGTCGGCGAGGTGAAGAAGGACGGCGCGATCAAGATCCTCGGCGTGGGCCAGGCTCCCTCGCGTGGCATCCGCAAGGGGGAGATCGTGGACTTCGACATTGCGCAGACGTGCCTCAATGACGCGCTGCTCCGTGCTGAGGATCGCAGTGACGTGATGATCCGCAATGTGTTCCTCGGAGTTTCCGGAGCGCACATTGAAAGCCTGAACAACGGTGGTGTGTACCGCCTGCCGTCTGACCAGAGCACCATCACTGAGGATGACCTCGAAGACGTGCGCGAGATCGCGTGCAATGTCGACATCCCGCAGAACCACGTCTTCCTCCACCGCATTGCACGCAAGTACGGTGTGGATGGGCAGGAGCAGGTGCGCTCGCTGATTGGCCGCCCCGCAGAACGCGTGGAGGCGGAGTTCCACATCATCCACGGCGTGCGCAGCCGTGTGCAGAATTCCATCCGCCTCGTGCGGCAGATTCCGCTGGAGGTGGAGGACGTGGTCTTCCTGCCGCTCGCAGCTTCTCAGGTCGCCCTGAACAAGGACGCGAAGCAGGGCGGGGCGCTGCTCATCGACTTCGGCGGCGGTACGGCGGACTACGTGCTCTACGTGGATGGCATGCTCACCGCCTCCGGTTGTGTGCCGCTCGGCGGGGACCACATCACGAATGACATCTCCATGTGCTTCCAGATCCCTCACGCGCGCTGCGAGCGCCTGAAGGTGGAGGAGGGCTCGGCCATTTTTGAGGGCGTGGACCCCAGCGAAATGCTGAAGGTGGACGATGAGAACGGCATGTACGTGGGCGAGATCGAGCGTGCCATGCTGAATGAAGTGATTCACCTCCGCACGCGCGAGATCCTCGAGCGTGTGCGTGAGCGGGTGGAAGAGCACCTGCCGAAGCTTGGCGCGGGCGTCTTCCTGACCGGGGGCGTCAGCCTCATGCGCGGCATCGATGTGGTGGCGCGTGATGTCTTCGGGGTGCGCGTGACCCGCACGGGGTCTTCCCCGCAGGGTGGCGCCACCGCCACCTATGAAAATCCCTGCTACTCGGGCCCGATTGGCCTCATCCGTTACGCCCAGTTGATGGATTCTGAAAAACCCTGGCTGTCGCCCTTCGCCAAGCTTGGCCGGCGCATGGTCGAAATGTTCAGCTCCTGGACCATGTAGCCCGCCCCTGAGCGCTGCACTCTGCCCGGAAGTTGAACGACGCGACAGCCAAACTTTGACCGGCCCCAGATTCACTCTGGTGCTTTGCCCGTTTTTGAGTTACACACCCTTAGCCAGCAACCAACCGCACACCCTCAACCAACCAGGCTTATGGTAGAATTCCAACGCAACCAGGATCGCGAACCCTCGGCGACATCATCACTCAAGATCTGCGTCGTGGGCATCGGCGGTGGCGGTCTGAATGTGCTGGACCGCATCTGTCTGGATCGCCTCATGGAAGTGAGCCTCGTTTCCATGCACACGGATGTGCGGGTGCTCGGCCATGCCATGGCGCCGCTGAAGATTCAGCTTGGCGCGGAGATGATGCGCGGTATTGGCTGCGGCGGTGACCCCGAGCTGGGCCGCGAGGCTGCGGACGCGTCTTCCGACCAGATTCGCCTGGCCCTGCAGGGGCATGACATGGTTTTCATCTGCGCCGGCCTGGGTGGGGGTACGGGCTCGGGTGCAGCTCCGGTGGTTGCGCAGATTGCACGGGATTTGGGTGCCATGGTGTTTGTGTTCGCCACCATGCCCTTCTCATTTGAAGGCCGCCGCCGCCTCACGCAGGCGGAGATGGCACTGGAGGAACTGCAGGGCAGCGCTGACGCAGTCATCCTTTTCGAAAACAACCGCATGGGCGAGCTGGTGCTGCCCAAGGAAGGCATCCAGAAGGCGTTCAGCCAGGCGGATCAGCTCATCGGTCACAGTGTGCGGGCCATCTCCACGATGGTCACGCAGCCCGGCGTGGTGCGCATGGGTCTTGCCGACCTCATGACCGCCCTGCGCAGCCCGAACGCGCGCTGCCTCTTCGGCTTCGGCGAAGCCCGCGGCACCAACCGGGTGCAGGAATCCCTCAAGCGCGCACTCAAGAGCCCGCTGGTGAACCAGGGCCAGCTTCTGCAGAACGCCCGCAACCTGCTGGTGCACATTGCCGGTGGTGAGAGCCTGACGCTTGCCGAAGTGGAAGCGCTCATGAAGCAGCTCGGCAAGTATGTGCCGGAGGAAACGCAGATCATGTTCGGCCTCGCCGTGGATGCGAAGCTGGGAGACATGATGACGGTCACCCTCATCAGCTCGCTCACCGCGCAGCAGATGTCCTTGGAGCCCTCGGCGGATGCAGTGGTGGAGCCGCGCATCACGAGCCGGCCGCAACCAGCTCCGAAGGCCCCGGTTGAGAAGGCTCCGGCCTACTCGGGCAATGGCCTGCAGCTTCATGCTCCCGTGGGAATGGAAGAACCTGAGCCGGCACCGCTGCCTGCACCTGTACCGGTTGCCGTGGCAGCTCCTGTTGCTGCGCCAGCCCCGGCTCCCGTGGCTCCTGCTCCTGCCCCCGTTGCCAAGGTGAAGGATCCGCTTCCCGTGGAGCTTTTTGCTGAGTTTCATGAGCAGCCTGTCGCGTTGGCACCTGCGCCCGCGCCCGCTCCCGCTCCAGTTCCCGTGCAGCCCGCACCGCAGCCTGTTCGTCAGGCTCCGATAGTGTCCGTGCCTGTGCAGATGCAGGAGGTGCCGCTGTTTGAGGAGCCCGTACAGGCCGCTCCTTCGGCGCCGCTGATGATGGAGGCTCCGCAACCGCTTCCGGTGCCTCCGCCTGTAGTGCAGGAGCTGCCGCCTGTCCGTACCACCATCGCGCAGACCCCGGCTCCCGTGTACGCTCCTGAGCCCGCTCCGGCGGTGCAGGCTTATGCGGCACCCGCTCCAATCGCCGCTCCCGTGGTTGCTGAAGCCCCTGTGCAAGCCCCCGCTCCGGCTCCAGTCGCTGCGCCGGAACCTGCGCCCGCGCCAGCACCTGTGGCACAGGTGCCGCAGCCCGAGCCCGAGCCCGTGCGCGCTGAGGCTCCGGTGCACGAAACCGTCGAGCACGAAGCTCCAGTGGTGAAGGAGCAGTCCATCAAGGCCACCAGCATCCTGGTGCAGTCCAAGCCGCGTGATGAGGAAGAGGTCAAGCCGCTCGTGAAGCAGTCCATCTTCTCCATGGTGGAGGACGAGGAAGAGGAAGAAGAGGAGGACGAAGACGAGGAATTCGTCGACGAGATGGAAGAGGATGAGGTGGAGGAAGAAGAGGAGGAAGTGCAGAGCTCCGCTCCCGTGGAAGCGCGCTCTCCGGAGGCCGCCGCTTCTCACTGGGCGGACAAGTACATCCAACCCAAGCCGCACGCCGGCGCACAGCCGAGCGTCGAGCCCCGCCGCGAACCCCAGCGTACGCTGCAAACCACGGCGTCCGCTCCTGCGAAGAAGGTTATCGAAGCGAAGCAGCCCTCCCTGAATCTCCAGCAGGATGAAGTGGCTCGCTTCAAGGGCACGGACAAGACCATCGTGGATGGCGATGACCTCGACATCCCCACCTGGATGCGCATGCGCGGCAAGGTGAAGCGGTAGCAGGTGTCGCCATCAGTTCGTTTTTAGTAACACATCGGGGATGCTGGCAGACGCTGGCGTCCCCGCTTGTTTTGAGTGGTGTCACTCAGGTTATTGGCCGTGGATGAGAACATCAGTAGAGGTGTGGGAGGGTTGGGAAATGGCTGTTGGGTGTGGCGGGTTGCATTGGTTTCAACGCAGAGACACAGAGACGCAGAGGAACTTCGGAGACTGAAGTGATGGTGAGTGGTGCACCGTATCGTTGTGCGCGGCTTTGGGTGTTGGTCGCATCCTTTTGACATCGCGCCCTCCCCGTGTTGCTTCCACTCGCATGGTTGAGTCCACCCAGTCCATCTCCACGGATGATGTCGCGCGGCACTATGATCAGCTTGATCGGTTCTACCGGGAGATCTGGGGTGAGCATGTGCACCACGGCGTTTGGGAGACGGGAAAGGAATCGCCAGAGCAGGCGGTACGACGGCTGGTGGATCTGGTGGCGGAGCGGGCGCAACTGACCCCCGGCATGGAGGTGCTGGATGTGGGCTGTGGCTATGGCGGTACCTCGCGCATCCTGGCGCGTGAGCATGGCGTGCACGTCATCGGGTTGACTGTGTCACCGGCTCAGGCGCGGTATGCGGAGTCCGTGACAGAGCCTCCGGGGAATCCCCAATACCTGCTGGAGGACTGGATGGAGAACCAGCGCGAGCCCAGCCATTACGATGCCATGGTGGCGATTGAGAGCACCGAGCACATGCAGGACAAGGTGCGTGTCTTCACTGAGGCCGCCCGGGTGCTGAAGCCGGGGGGCAGACTCGTGGTGTGTGCGTGGCTGTCCGGCGGAAACCTGAAACCGTGGGAGCATCGCCATCTTATCGAGCCGGTGTGTCGGGAGGGACGTCTGCCCGCCATGGGCACGGAAGGCGAATACATGGGGTGGATGCAAAATGCAGGATTCGAGGTGACGGGTGCTTTGGACGTTTCCGAAAAGGTGGCCCGCACCTGGCCCATCTGTGCCTGGCGCATGCTGGTGGGGCTGGTCCGGAAGCCGGGGTACCTGCGGTTCCTGCTGGACCCGAAGAATGACAACCGCATCTTTGCCCTCACCATGCTGCGCATCTGGGTGGCCTACCGTCGTGGCGCCATGCGGTATGTTGTTTTCTCATCTGTGAAGAAAACCTGAGTAGAATGCTGGCTTTCGGGGTCTGAGAGACGTAATGTTCCGCATACCCCCATGGCGGCACTTGACGATCAGGACGATATCGAACGTGAAAGCATAGCTCCCAAGGGAGCGATGCAGGGGCTTCGTGCGCTGATTACGCTGGCTTGTGTGGCACTTGTGGTTGCTGGGTTGAAGGCGGGAGCCGTCTTTTTTGTGCCCGTGGCCGTCGCTTTTTTCATGGCGGTGCTGAGCTACCCGCTCATGTCCTGGATGATCAAGAAGCGGGTCCCGCACATGGTTGCGCTGCTTCTGACGGTGGGCGTGATTGTCCTGGGCATTGGCCTGGTTGGTTGGGCAGGCTATGACTTGCTGAAGAGCCTTTCCAAGGAGGTGCCCACTTACCTCGTCAAGCTGAAGGGAATCGTGGATGAGTCCGCCGTGTGGTTGGAAAAGGAAGTGGGCGTGGTGGGTGCCATCAAGGCGGTGGAAGAATTCAACCTTCAGTCGGTGGTGGAAATGGGCAAGCAGAAGGATGTGATGCAGCAGCTTGCCTCGTTTGTCACCAGTACCTTCGGCACGGTGGCTGTGGCTCTGGGCGCGTTCATTATCGTGATGGTGCTGATGATGTTCATCCTCATGGAGGCGCCAGGCACGCAAAGCCGCGCGGAAGTCATTCGCAATGCCGGTGGACCTGATTTCAGGGTGCTCATGCAGTCCGCCTCGGACATTCAGAAGTTCCTTGGGGTCAAGACGCTTATCAGCGTCGCAACAGGTTTGCTGGCCTTCATGTGGTGCTGGATGTTTGACCTGAAGTACCCACTGCTTTGGGGCATCCTCGCGTTCCTCTTCAATTATATTCCAGCGGTGGGCTCCACGGCAGCTTCCATCCCTGCCATCGCCGAGGCCTTGGTGAATCACGGTCCGGGCACCGCGATCGGGGTGGGCATTGGCTATGGCATCATCAATTTTGGATTGGATAACTTCCTCCAGCCCATGCTCATGGGCCGGCGGTTTGGCATTTCCGGTCTCGTGGTCGTGTTGAGCGGCTTGTTCTGGTTCTACGTCTGGGGGCCGATAGGGACGTTTCTCGCGGTTCCGCTTACCATGATGATCAAGGTCATCCTGGAGAACACCACCGAGTTCCGCTGGATCTCCGTCGCCATGGCGAAGAAGAAGGTGAAGCATGGGGAGGTGGTCTTGGAGACACCTGAATTCGACGATGCCGACCTGTTGGGCGGTGGAGCCGCGACGGAACCGCCGCGGTAGGCGAGAGGCGGAGTTGATGGGGCTGGAGCACAAAACAGCCCTCCACTTGCCTCCGATCCCAGCATTCCCACCCAAAGTGGTGATGCTCCCCGCGCTCCAAAGCGCTTTGCCAAAGAGCTGCATCACGCTGGCGGGGTTTCCTCGCATCACGAGACATTTCGCGGTGGATTCATGTCCATATTGCCCCTGGCCCACAGGGCTGTTGCGGGTTCTGATACCCAGAGCTGAAGCCTGCCTTAGCGGCTTGAAATTCTGCCGCTTCCTCCCCCGGGTAGCTTCTTGCTTTTCATGGGTGAATGCAGCATGCTCGATGCAAAACCGCCAAATAATAATGCCCGAGACCTCCCCATGAGTCTGCCAGATATCGACGGATTGGAACTACAAGACCTCATCGGCAAGGGCAGTTGCGGTGCGGTGTACCGGGCTGTGGTGGGGGAGACGCGGGAGGCGTGCGCGGTGAAGGTCTTCAGCAGCATGGCGATCAACCGCAAGCTGCTGACCATCGGCATGCGCGGCCTGCAGCAGATGCCGGAGCACCCGGGCATCCTGAAGGTGCATCACTTTGACTTTGACAAGGCTCCCTACCACGTGGCGGTGCCGCTGGTGGGATTCATGACGGAGGACGCGCAGCGGCGGAAGCACTGGGAGACGCCCACGCTGGAAGGCTGCTGCGGAACGGTGCCTCCGGACGAGGCCTGGCGGTACATTTATGAGGTGTGTGACTCGATGGCCTGGCTGCACAAGCACAACCTCGTGCACTGCAATCTGAAGCCACGCAATGTGCTGCTGGAGGATGACCAGGCCAGCGCGACGAAGATTGGCGACCCGGTGCAGGGCTGGATTGGCGGGGTGCACCACTTCGATACCACGGACCACTTCCTCTACATTCCGCCGGAGCAGGCGGAGCATCCGGACGCGCTCGCCACGCATGGCACCTCGTGGGATGTGTACGCGTTTGGCGTGCTGGCGTATCGCCTTCTCACGGGCAAGTTCCCGCGTGCGGAGGAGGAACTGGAACGCGAAATCCGCGAGCAGGCCAACTTCAATGGAACGGTGCGCACGGTGGACAATGGCGCCATCCTCGCTGCGGTGCGTGCGCAGCATGACATCGAGTGGCCGAAGAAGCCGACCTCGAAGTGGGACGAGCGGCGCAAGCAGATACTGGAGAAATGCCTGGCGCTGGATCCGAAGCTGCGCTGGCCGGATCTGCGTGAGGTGATGCGCGAGTTTGAAAAGCTCGAGGCGGACTACCTTCTGGAAGATGCGCGGGAGAAGATTGGCATCGAAAAGCGGCGCCAGGCCCGGCGCGTGATGCTCCTGCGGACGATGGTGCAGGTGCTCTTCGTCGCGCTAGTCGCCGCTGCCGGATATGGTCTCTGGTATGGCTATGACAAGTACACCAAGTGGCAGCATGCGGAGAAAGCCACGGCAGTGATCGCGAAAGAAAAGGAGGAGGGCGAGAAGGCGAGGGAAGGGAAGATCACGGATCTGGCCACGAAGCTCCAACAGGCCAAAGAGGCGGAGCGGCTGGCGAGCTCGAACCTGCAGATGTCCCAGGCGGCGGTGGATCAGTTCCTCACCCAGTTGCTGCAACTTCCCGCCGGGCTTGGGTTGCAGGCGGAGATATCGCAGAAGCATGTGAATGATGCCCTGGCCTTCTGCGAGCAGGAGCGGCCACGACTGGAGAAGGATGAGTCCCAGCTGCCGCTGCGTGCGACGAACTACTTCAACACGGCGCAGCTGCTGATGCGCAAGAACCAGCAGAAGGAGGCGAAGGCGTGGTTTGAGAAAGCCCGCAGCACGCTGAACCTGCTGCTGCAGCGGGAGCCCACCCATGCCGATGTGACGCGCCGGCAGATCATGCTGGGCCGCACGTGCCGCTGGCTGGGCACGATGAAGGCGGAGGAGGGGCATCGCGTGGAAGCCTCGCAGTATTTCAAGGAAGCCGTGGCAGCATTGACCCCGGCACTGGAAAAGAATCCAAAGGACCGCAACGCTCGTGTGGAGTGCGCCATGGCCTGGTATGAACTTGGCAAGCGCTCCCGCCGCGATGGTGAAACGGCGGTGGCGGTGAATGCATTGGGCCGCGTGCCGACGCTCATGGATGCGAAGGTGGTGGGTGAGGAACTCACCCCGCAGGAGCAATTCCTCCTGGCGCGGAGCCGCATTGAGCAGGCGCTTTCCCTCCGCGATGAAGGCAGGCTGGATGAGGCCATGCGTGCGCTCTTCGACTCCATGGAGGTGATGGTGAAGCTGGTGGAGAAGTCCGCGCCACACAATCAGGAGCAGGCACTCACGCTCGCGGAGGCCTACATCGAGTTTGGTGAAATCGTCTCCGGCAAGCTGGGCACCACGGATGCAAAAGATGCGCAGGCAGAGGCACAGGCAATCCTGATGGAACTGGTGCGCACGCAGCCACAGTGGGCGGAGGCCCGCTACCTGCTGGCGCGAAACTATGGCGCCCTCGCCGCCTTGGAGCGGGATCAAGGCAACGCCACCGAGGCTCGTACGAAACAGGAGTCCGCCGTGAAGACGCTGGAGGATCTCAGCAAGGACAATCCGGACAACACGCGCTTCCTCACGGAGTATGCGCGACAGAAGGGGGCGCACGCCCAGATGCTCTGTGACCTGAACAAGGCGAAGGATGCCGTCCCGATTGCCAAGGAAGGGGTGGACCGGCTGGAGGAGCTGATGCAGAAGAACGATGCCAGCCTCGACGAACTCGATCGCAAGGCGTGTGGTGTATTGCTGGCCCAGCTTTACGGCATTCTCGGCCAATCCGGTGAGGCTGCAAAAGACAGCAAGCTGGCGAAGTCCTCCTTTGCCAAGGCGTCTGAGCATTGGGAAGCTCTCAAGAGCCGGCACGGGCATGATGAAACCATCGATGCAGGTCTGAACTGGAGCAAAGAGCGCTTGGGCAAGTTCAAGTGAGCGGCGTCTGTTGAGTCGTGCGCTGCTCGGAGCTGCATCTGGAATTTCAAATCTGAAATCTCAAATCTACTGCCGCCATGTGTTGTTTCAGTCGTCCCGTCCAAGATGTCAGCAGCACCAAGATCTTTGCCCGCATGGGCACGGGTGTGGATCAGTTCATCGCCTATGCGATGAACCTTACTGCGAATGAAGAGCTCTCCATGGTGCTGCCCATTCCCGTGGTGCCCGGCTCCGGGGAGAAGGCGGTGAAGTTCATCAACCTGGGGAAGTACTCGAGGCTGTTTGATGATTTGTGGAAGGGGTTTCCGCTGCCCCCGATGTCGAGAGGCGGGGCTGGTCCTTTCTCCGCGGCGGTGACGGCCCCGCCGCAGAAATTGGAGGTGCAGAGTGTGGGCGCGTTTGATGCAAGCTTCGTTCCCACCATCGCGGATTTCTCCCGGCTGGATGAGCGCTTCCGGTTGCCGGATGATGTTTGGAAGAAGCTCCCCGGCTACGCAAGCTTTGGATTCGCGGTCTTCAAGCTGAAGGACACCCACGGGCCGGTGCATCCCATGGCGTTTTCATTTCCGTCTTCCATGCCGCAGTCGCTGTTCTTTCCCACATTGCACATCCATGATGGGAAGATTCATGCGCAGGAGGAGTTTGATCACACGCTCTACTGTCAGGGCGGTGGCATCAATGCCAAGGACTGGCAGGAGTCACCGGGCATTGCGGTGCAGTTTGTGAAGTGTGGACTCACGCACGGCATGGTCTCTCCGCAGCACCATGTGTACCGGAGACGGATGCATGGCATGCAGGAGAATGGTGATGTGCTGCTGCGGGCGGGGAAGGTGACGGTGTGAATTGGCTTTAACGCAAAGCAACAAAGCAGCAAAGGATGCTGAGGAGAGCGAGCTTCCGCTGGCTCATCAGATTTCAATCTTTGCTGCTTTGTTGCTTTGCGTTTCGCCTCTGGAGCTACGCAAAGATCTCTTTCACCACGCGGCCATGCACGTCCGTGAGGCGGAAGTCGCGGCCGGCGTAGCGGTAGGTGAGTTTCTCGTGATCGAGGCCAAGCAGCGCGAGGATGGTTGCGTGCCAGTCGTGGATGTGGACTTTGTCTGATACGGCCTCATAGCCGTAGTCATCGGTGGCGCCATAGGAGAGGCCACCTTTCACGCCGCCGCCCGCCATCCAGAGGGTGAAGCCCTTGTTGTTGTGGTCGCGTCCATCACCGGACTGCGCGTGCGGGGTGCGGCCAAACTCACCGCCCCAGATGACGAGGGTGTCCTTGAGCAGGCCGCGTGCTTGCAGGTCGGTGAGGAGACCGGCGATGGGCTTGTCGATGTTGTTGCAGTTGCGCTCCAGATCCGCAGTGAGATTGCGGTGGTGGTCCCAGTTGCCGTGGGAGACTTCAATAAAACGCACGCCGGACTCGGCGAGCCGACGCGCCATGAGGCACTGGCGGCCGAAGGTGTCCGTGCCTTCATCACCGATGCCGTACAGCTTCTTTGTGGCTTCGGATTCCTTTTCGATATCCATCACCTGGGGAGCCACGTTCTGCATGCGGAAGGCGAGTTCATTGCTCTCGATGACGCCTTCGATCTGTGGCTCGTACGCTTCCTGCTGGAGCTTTGCCTTGTTGAGCGTCTGGATGAAATCGAGCTGTGTGCGCTGTGCTTCCGTCGTGTAACGAGGGTTCGCGATGTTGCTGATGGTTTGAGGCGAACCGCCACCATAGCGTCGGCCAGCACCGCCGCCTCCGGGGAAGTTGGAACCGATGCGCGTGCCCTGATAGATCGCGGGAAGAAAGGAGCTGCCATAGTTCCTGGCACCGCCCTGGGGCGCGGGATTGATGGTGATGAAGCCTGGGAGATTTTCATTCGTCGTGCCCAGTCCGTACAGAGTCCATGAACCAAGCGAGGGCCGGATGAATTGCGCGGTGCCGGTGTGCATCTGAATCACCGCCTGGGGATGGTTCGGCATGTCCGTGTGCATGGAGCGCACGAGGCAGAGATGGTCGGCGTGCTTTGCGACTTCCGGAAACAACTCGGAGATCCACAGGCCGCTGCGTCCGTGCTGGGAGAATTTCCAGGGAGAACCCAACAACGTGGCTGGACCACCGCGACCACGGCCGGATTCTTTTCCAGTGTCCGCAGTCAGCTTGGGTTTGTAGTCGAAGGTGTCCACATGCGAGGGAGCACCGGGCATGAAGAGGAAGATGACCCGCTTCGCACGCGGAGCGAAGTGAGCGGGCTTGGGCGCGAGTGGCGAGGTGGCAGCCGCGCCCCAGGTGGAAAGTGCTGAGAAAGCGAGGTAACCAAAACCAGCAGAGGTGCCTTGCAGGAAGCTGCGTCGCGAGAAGGGAATGGCAGTATTCACGTGGGAGACAGGTTTGGGTTCTCGATGATCAGTTCAGGAAGCGGAATTCCGCGGAAGCCATGAGCGCCTGGCAGAAGGCGCTCCACGCGTACATGGTGATATCGGCATCTTTGGCGCTCTTTGCCTTTGCCGCGTCCTGCGCGTACTCGCTGAAGAAGGTGCGTGTGGCCAGGATCTCCTGCTGCGTGGGGGCACGGCCAAAGGCGAGCCAGTAGGCATTCACCACGCGTGTGGGATTGTCCTTGGAGGAATCATACACGCGCCGTGCGAACGCATCACTCAAGGCGATGACCTGGGCGTTGTTCATCAGGTAGAGACTTTGCGAGGGGACGTTGGTGGTCTCGCGGTCGCCGGTGACGAGTGCTGGATTGGCAAAGTCAAAGAGCGCGAGCGCCTCTGGCACCACATCACGAATGAGTGGCAGATACACGGAGCGATACCTGGTGGGCTGCTGCGTGGCCTGGTAGAAGCGGAAGATGGCCTCACGACCTTCGCCCGTGACGCGTGACACGGGTGAGCCCGGCGGTGGATAGAAATCAATCTCGCCACTGACGGAGAGCATGGCATCACGCAGAGACTCCGCATCGAGACCGCGTGTGCTCATGCGCCAGAAGAGGGTATTGTCCGGATCTGCGGCGAAGTTCTGCGGAGCGTGCTGGCTCGAGAGCTGGTAGGTACGGCTGAGCACGATCTCGCGCACCATCTTCTTCACGGACCATCCGTTCTCCATGAAACGAAGGGCGAGCCAGTCCAGCAACTCGGGATGGGAGGGCTTCTCGCCCATGGCACCGAAGTTATCCACGGAAGCTACAATGCCGCGACCGAAGAGCCAGCGCCACATGCGGTTCACCATCACGCGCGCGGTCTGGGGATTCTCCGTGCTGGCGAGCCAGTTCGCGAGGTCGAGCCTCCCGCTGCCCTTCGTGACTTGCGGTGGCGTGGAGGGGAACATCACCTGCACAAAGCCGCGTGGCACCATCTCGCCCGGCTGGGTGGCTTCACCCCGATTGAAGAGCGGGCTGTTGACGGGAGTCCTGCGCTCATACACGCCCATGGCGAGGATGCGGGCGCTGCCATCTTCCGCGTAGCGATTGATCTGTCCTTTGAGCTCGCTGGTCTGCTGGCGCACGGCGAGCAGACGGAAAGCGTCGATCTCCTTGCCACTGCGGCGTGCAGCCATGGCCTCCTGCTGGCGTTCGGCGCGGGTGTCGTCGAGTTGTTTCATGCGGCGGGCGAGATCCGCGCGTGCAGAGGCGCTGATGCCCTCGAAGCCCGGGGCCATGCCGGAGTCACGACCAAGCTCGATGAGGTCGGATGGTTGATTGTTTTGTATCACACCATTGGTGCCATACAGCGTCTCGCTGCTCAGGAAGATGCCGGCGAGGGCGTAGTAGTCCTTCTGAGGGATGGGGTCGAACTTGTGATCGTGGCAGCGGGCGCAGGCCACTGTGGTGCCGAGCACGGCCTGGGTGAGAGTATCTATTTGTTCATCCGCCACTTCGAGTGCGAACTGGCGCGGGTTGCGTTCGTTGTGCGGCTTCGTGCCGATGGCGAGGAATCCCGTGGCCACGATCTTCTTGCTCTGGTCCACCGCATCCTTGAAGGGCAACAAATCACCCGCGACCTGCTGACGGATGAACTCGTTGTACGGCATGTCCTCGTTGAAGGCTCCAATCACCCAGTCGCGATAGCGCCAAGCGAAGGGGTAGGGGACATTGATGTCCTTCCCGCTGGACTCCGCATAGCGCGCGACATCCAGCCAGTGGCGGCCCCAGTATTCGCCGAAGCGCTCTGATGCGAGAAGATTGTCCACTACCCGCGTGAGAGCCTCCGGTGAGGCATCCTTCATGAAGGCCTGAATCTGATCCAATGTGGGAGGCAATCCTGTGAGGTCAAAGGTCACACGGCGCAGCAGATCCAGCTTCTGCGCATCGGCCACGGGTTGCAGTCCCTTTTCTTCGAGCTTTGCGAGGATGTAGCGATCGAGATCCGATCTTGGCCATGCGGTGTTTTTCACTTCAGGCACCGGCGACTTCTTCGGCGGCTGGTAGGCCCAGAACTTCCGGCCTTCCACGACATCGATGTCTTTCTTCTTCCATTGTGAGGCAGCGTTGCCTGCATCTGCCACCTGCTCACCGCGTGGATCCGGTGCTCCCATCTTCACCCATGCCTCGAAGTCGGCGATGACACTCGCGGGGAGCTTGCCCTTGGGTGGCATCTCCATGTCCTTGTTGCCATAGCGGATGGCTTCGATGAGCAGGCTGTCCGTAATCTTGCCCGGCACTACTGCGGGACCGGTATCGCCGCCGTGCAGCGTGGCTTCCTTCGTATCCAGCATCAGGCCGCCCTTGACCTTCTTGGACTGGGTGGAGTGGCACTCGTAGCACTGCTCCACCAGCACGGGGCGTATCTTCCGCTCGAAGAAGTTGCGCTGTTCGTCGGTGAGTTCGCCATGAACAGCACCGGCCTGAGCGGCCAGGACCAGAAGCAGGCTGAAGGTGGAGCGTTTCATGCCGGTTGAAGGGTGAGCGGGTGATGCATCATTCAACCGTGGTGACGTGTGAAGGTTGCAGGCAGTTACGTGCAACAAACACGGTGGCAGGCGCTACCGCTGCAGCTCCTTGAAGGCGGCGCGGAAGTTTGCGAGCACGGGCGAGTCGTCCTTCTTCCTCCAGACGAGCACGGTGGGCACCCTCGGGAGAGTCGAAGGCAACGCCCGGAAGACGAGGCCCGGACGCTTCACCTGGCGCAGGGTATCGGTGACGGGGGCAATGCCGAATCCGGCGGAGATGAGCCACATCTTGATCTGGATATCATGGGCATACTGCACCGGACGGGGCGCTGCGCCCGCTTTCGCGCACGCTGCGAGGAAGGTGTCGTAGTAGCCGTGCTGGACCCGGGGATCCATCATGACGAGCCCTTCGCCATCAAAGTCCTGCCACCTGAGTGTCTTCAGCTTGGCAAGGCGATGCCCGGCTGGCATGGCGAGGACCTGGCCGGATTCGTCCACCAGCATGGACTCGAAGTCGGCATAGCCCACCGGGGGGCGCAGCAGGCCCACATCCAGCTCGCCACTGCGCAGGCGGGTGATCTGATCCGGGCTGGTGAGATCGAAGAGGGAGAGCTGCACCCCGGGATAGGTCTGATGGAAGCCACGCAAGATGCGTGCGAGCCAGGCATTGGCTGCCGGAGCGAGCACGCCCACGCGCAAGTGACCCACGAGGCCGTGCTGGGCATTTCGTGCGCGATTTTCCGCCTGAGTGGCCGACGCCAGCACGGTGCGCGCCTCCGCAAGAAACACGCGACCGGCATGCGTGAGCGACACGGAGCGGGTGGTGCGGTGAAAGAGCTGCACGCCCAGTTCATCCTCAAGGGATTTGATCTGCGAACTCAGCGCAGGCTGGGCGAGGTGCAGGATCTCGGCGGCACGGTGGAAGTTCAACGTGTCCGCCACCGCGGTGAAATAGCGCAAATGGCGTAGTTCCATACGATTCGGTAATCAGGTTGGATTAATACATTCCATATATCAGTGCGGGAGCAATCTTGTATTGGGCATTTTGCGCCATTCATGGCAGCCATCCGTACTTCCCGAAAAGGAATCACTGCCATGTGGATTGTCCGCCTCGCGCTTCGCCGCCCCTACACTTTCATCGTTGCGGCGCTGGTGCTGCTGCTCATGACGCCGTTCATGCTGATGCGGACGCCGACGGACATCTTCCCGTCCATCAACATCCCGGTGATCTCGGTCATCTGGCAGTACCAGGGGCTGAGTCCCCAGGAGGTGGAGCAGCGCATCATCTACAATCATGAGCGCTCCCTCAGTGCGACGGTGAATGACATCGAGCACATCGAATCGAATTCCTACAATGGCGTGGGCATCATCAAGGTGTTCCTCCGCCCCGGCGCCTCCGTGGATGCGGGCGTCGCACAGCTCACCGCGGTGGCGCAGACCATTCTTCGCCAAATGCCCCCTGGTCAGACGCCACCGTTGGTGATCCGTTACAATGCCTCCACGGTGCCCATCCTGCAGTACGCTTTCACGAGCGACAAGATGTCCGAGCAGGCGATCTATGACACAGCGCAGACACAGGTGCGCGTGGGCCTCTCCAGCACGCAGGGGGCGCAGCTTCCGTGGCCGTATGGCGGCAAGACGCGCGTGGTCTCCGTGGACCTGGACCTCACAGCGCTGAAGGCGAAGAACCTCACCGCACGCGATGTGGTGAACGCCATGGATGCGCAGAACCTCATCCTGCCGGGTGGCACCGCGAAGATCCAGGAGACGGAATACAACGTGGGTGTGAACAGCAGCCCGCGCATGCTGGAGGAGCTGAACAACCTCCCGGTGAAGACCGTGAATGGCGCCACCATCTATGTGAAGGATGTGGCCCAGGTGCGCGATGGCTACCAGCCGCAGCAGAACATCGTGCGCAAGGATGGCGTGCGCGGCGTGCTGCTCACGGTCATGAAGAGCGGCATGGCTTCCACTCTGGACGTCGTAGACGGCGTAAAGGCCCAGCTGCCGAAAATCATGAGCGGCTTGCCGCCAGAGTTGAAGGTGGAGGAGTTCGCGGACCAGTCTGTTTTCGTAAAAGCGGCGGTGAGTGGCGTGGTGCATGAGGGCATCATCGCGGCGGCGCTCACGGCGTTGATGATTCTGCTCTTCCTGGGGTCGTGGAGGAGTACTTTGATTATCGCGATTTCGATCCCGCTTTCGGTGCTGTGCTCCATCGCGGTGCTGAGTGCGCTGGGTGAGACCATCAACCTGATGACGCTGGGTGGGCTTGCGCTCGCCGTGGGCATCCTGGTGGATGATGCCACGGTGGAGATTGAGAACGTGCACCGGCACATGAGCATGGGGAAACCCTTTATCCAGGCCATCCTCGATGGCTCCAAGGAAATCGCGCTACCTGCGTTCGTGTCCACGCTGTGTATCTGCATCGTGTTCGTGCCGATGTTTTTCCTCACGGGGGTGGCGCGGTATCTCTTCGTGCCGCTCGCCGAGGCGGTGGTGTTTGCGATGATGGCGAGCTACTTCATCTCCCGTACGCTGGTGCCTACGCTCATCATGTTCCTCTACAAGAACGTGCCGCATCATGAGGAAGGCGCTGCTCATGTGGCGAAGAAGGTGCCTCTCTGGCAGCGGCCGTTTGTGGCATTCTACCAGGCGTTTGAGCGCGGCTTCACGAAGTTCCGCGCTGGCTACCAGCGCCTGCTCGCTGCGGTGTTGCAGAAGCGTGTGGCGTTCGTGCTCATCTTCATCCTGCTGTGTGGCGGCTCCCTGGCCCTGGTGCCGCAGCTCGGTCAGGACTTCTTCCCCACGGTGGATGCAGGTCAGATCAAGCTGCACCTGCGGGCTCGCAGCGGTACGCGCATCGAGGAGACGGCGCGTCTCGTGGACAAGGTGGAGGAGGTGATCCGCAAGGAGATTCCTGAAGAGGAACTCGCGGGCATCCTGGACAACATTGGCATCCCGAACTCGGGCATCAGTCTTTCCTATTCCAACAATGGTCTGTACGGCACGGGCGATGCCGATGTGCTGGTATCGCTGAAGCATGGACACAGTCCGACAGAGGAGCACATCCGTCGCTTGCGCCTGCGGCTGAATCAGGAATTCCCCGGCACTACATTCTATTTCCTGCCTGCGGACATCGTGAGCCAGACACTGAACTTCGGTCTGCCTGCGCCGTTTGACGTGCAGATCTATGGGCGCGATCAAGCAGGCAACCGTGCGGTCGCGGCAAGGCTCGCGGAAAAGATTCGCGCCATTCCCGGTGCGGTCGACGTGCGCGTGCAGCAGGCCGCAGATCAGCCGCAGTTCACGGTGAATGTGGATCGCGACAAGGCACAGGAGATTGGACTTACCGAGCGCGACGTGGCGAACTCCGTGCTGCTCAGCCTGAGCGGCAGTGGACAGGTGCAGCCACTGTATTGGTTGAACCCAAACAACGGCATCCAGTACCTCATCAATGCCCGCACGCCGGAGCATGAGATGAGTTCGCTGGCGAATCTCGAAGCCATCCCGGTGAGTCGCAGCCAGGCAGGTGAGGGTGATGGGCAGCTCCTCTCGAATCTCGCGACGCTACAGCGAGGCCAGGGACCGGGCGTGATCTCCCACTACAACGTGCAGCCGGTGATCGACATCTTTGGAGGTGTGAGCGGTCGCGATCTCGGTGGCGTGGTGCGCGATGTGCAGAAGCTGGTGAAGGAAGTGGAGCATGAGCTTCCGCGCGGCAGCTTCATCGTGGTGCGTGGTCAGGCGGAGACGATGCAGAGCAGCTTCCAGGGACTTGCTGCTGGTCTCGTGATGGCCGTCGTGCTGATTTACATGCTCCTCGTGGTGAATTTCCAAAGCTGGACGGATCCGTTCATCATCATCACTGCGTTGCTTGGCGCCATCACGGGCGTGGTGTGGGGGCTCTTCCTCACACAGACCACGCTGAGTGTGCCGGCGCTGATGGGCGCCATCATGAGTCTGGGTGTGGCCACGGCGAACTCGGTGCTCATTGTGAGCTTCGCGCGAGATGAGGTGCGACAAGGCGCCTCGCCGCTGAAGGCTGCGTTCAATGCAGGCAGCACGCGCATCCGGGCGGTGCTCATGACCGCGCTGGCGATGATCATCGGCATGGTGCCCATGAGTCTGGGCGTGGGTGAAGGTGGCGAGCAGAATGCGCCACTCGCCCGCGCGGTGATTGGTGGTCTGACGGTTGCCACGTTTGCCACGCTCTTCTTTGTGCCTGCGGTGTTTGCCCTGCTGCACCGTCGTCGCGAGCAGGTGATGGATCCTCTGCTTCGTGAAGAAGACGATGAGATCAGCGAGCTGCCTGCTCAGACTGCGACGGCTTAACGTATCGATTTTTTTCCCTTTAAAACCCCACCTTTCATTCCATGTCCGAGCAACCTTCCAATCCCACACCTTCGGAGCCGAGCAGTCAGAGCCCGCCCACCGAAGAACTTTTGCCAGACCAGCAGCGGAAGCCCCGCCTGAGCCTCTATCTTGTTGGCGTGCTCGTGCTCCTTGGTGCGGGTGTGTATGCGGGCATGTCTCCGCGCATCGCCCAACGCAAGGCCGTCGAGGAGGAATCCAAGCAACTCTCGCTGCGTACCTTTGCCACCGTGAATCCCACCCCCGGAAAGCCGCCAGAGCAGGTGACGCTCTCTGCGGAGCTCAAGCCGATCATCGAGACCCCGGTGTATGCGCGTGCCAGCGGCTATGTGCGGAAGTGGTATGTGGATCTCGGCGCGAAGGTGAAGGAAGGCGAGCTGCTCGCAGAGCTGGAAACGCCTGAGATTGATCGCGAACTCGCGGAAGGTCGCGCCACGCTGCGCCAGGCGGAGGCGGCACTGGGCCTTGCGGAATCCACCGCGAAACGTTGGGAAGAACTCGCCGGCACCAAGTCCGTGAGCGCGCAGGAAGTGGAGGAAAAGCGTGCCGATGCCGCGCTGAAGACTGCCGCGATGGAGGCGGAAAAGGCGCGGGTGCAGCGGCTGGAACAACTCACTTCGTTCTCGAGGATCACGGCTCCGTTCGATGGCACGATCACCTCTCGTGAAGTGGACGTGGGCCAACTCGTGAGTGCGGGCAGCAGCCATGAACTCTTCCGTCTCGCGAAAACGAACAAGCTGCGTGCCTACATCCGCGTGCCGCAGACCCAGGCGCGTGGCGTGCGGATTGGCCAATGCGCGGAAGTGGTGGTGCCTGAGATTTTGGGTGAGACTTTCATTGCGAAGATCATCCGCACTGCAGGTGCCATGGATACCGCTTCGCGTACACTGCTGACCGAGTTGGAGATTGATAACGAGAAGGGCGAGATCCTTGCCGGCAGCTATGCCCGTGTGCGCCTGGCGCAGAATCAGCCGGATGCGCTGCTGACGCTGCCTGCGAACACCCTGCTCTTCCGTGCGGAAGGCATCCAGGTGGGAGTGGTGGATGCACAGAACAAGGTGCAGATGCGCACGCTGAAGATTGGCCGCGACTTCGGTCCTAATGTGGAAATCCTCGGTGGTGTGGAGACGGGAGACCGCGTGGTGCTGAATCCGCCGGACTCGCTGGCGAGTGGGACTGAGGTACGGCTGGCGGCGGTGGAGCCTGTGGCGGCCAGTGGAGAGGTGAAGACGGCGGCGAGGTGAGGAGGTGCCGAGCGTGATGGTGGTCCGCACACTCCGTGTGCGGATGGCATGTGTCAGGATGGCTCGGCTCTCATATGAGGTGAGAGCGTTGCATGCTGTCAAGGAGTGGGGGCATTCCTGCCCCAATTGGTGTTGCATGCCGATTTGGCGTTGAGTGTTCTCCGACGCGTTGCCTAGTCTGAAGGTACTATCGCCTTTGTTGGAGAAGGTGTGCTACAGACCGAAATGGGGGCAGGAATGCCCCCACTCCTTGGCGGGTGCGACATGTTACCGAAGAAAGGACGTCGGGAGGTTTTGCCACACTTTCGGGAATGAGGCGTTCCCGGTCCTTGGGACTGGCGCAGCGCGCTATGGCGTGTGATGTCGTTTGTTTCGTTGAGTGGCGAGAGAGCTTCTTGGAGTGCTGGAGCTTGCTCCAGCTTTTGGGAGCAGAGCTTGCTCTGCGTGAAGTTACATTGATGGTGCACCCGCACTGGAGGATGACTGACTCAGCGCTGGCTTCACGGCAGCAAGCTGCCTGCGGAAAGCTGGAGCAAGCTCCAGCAGTCCAAGTTTGTTGGTGAGTGGTGTGAAATGCTGGGGGAGTCGTCGCGTCGGGGTGTGCGACGCGGCCTGACCGCACACGGAGTGTGTCGGACCACTTTGATGGGACCACCAGGGCTACTTCACCGCCACCTTCGCCTTCGGCAGTGGCACGAAGTGCTCCACGTAGCCGATCATCATCTCATCATAAGTCTGGGCACCCCAACGGACTTCCTTGGTGGGGTCGGGATTGGCGGGATTGTTCGTGCTGTTGTCGTACACGGCGGTGATCTTCACGACGCTGCCGCGAGGGACAAACTTGGGCTGCTTGTAGTCATAGGCGAGCTGCCAGTTGAAGTCATAGCGGGGAATGTCGAGCAGGGTCTCGGTCTTGCCGTCCGGGTAGGTGACTTCGTATTTGAAGGCTTTGCCTCGCACATGCATGTGGGCCATGTAGGCGCTGAAGAGCATGTCGGTGGGCACGCCTTGATTGCGCACTTCAACGTGATCGGAGGCACCAGCAGGGATGCGGATGCGGGGGTGGGACACGGCGGCCACTTTCACTTCGTACTCGGGTGGTTCTTTGGAGAAGATCATGCCGATCTTCAGCTGATCCTCCACGGTCGTGCCATTCGGCGTGTAGTGGATCTGGAAGCTGATGGTGGAGCCGGCAGGCAGGCGCTTCGCGTGGGCAGGCGGCAGGATGCGATGCGTATTCCCGGGAACATAGGCGGCCCAGTAGCCATCGCTGCCTTCATCGCGGTCTGAGATCTTTGAGCCCTTCTCATGCACACGGACAATCACGTGATGCACGACCTGCGGTGCGGTGGGAATGATTTCGTAGGCTTGTACCCAGCGGTCCTCGGGGAAGGAAGTGGTGATGGTGGCCTTTTGATAGGGCATGGTGCCTTCCGCTTTGATGGCAAAAGGCTTGGGCAGCGCAAAGACGACGTCGGGTTTTCCGATGGTCCACTCACCGGAGAACTGGCGGGGCAGAGGAGCCTCCTTCGGATCGCCGGCGGGACGGTCACTGCTGGTGAGCCAAGAGAGCAGGTCAGTCTTGTCGCGTGTGGAGAGAGAGCAATCGTTGGCCCACGGGCTCTCGTTGGAAGCATCGCTCTTCGCTGCAAACCACGGAGGCATGGTGCCACGTTCCACCTGCTTGCGAATCATGCCGGCGTTGTCGATGACGTCAGCGAGGGTTTCGAGCGGGAAGGGGCCGACGCCATCGGCGCGGTGGCACTCCACGCAGTGATTCTGCAGGATGCGGGAGACTTGATTGTGGTAGGTGACGTTCGTATTGGCGGTGGCCAGCTTGTCATTGGCGGGAAGATCCAGCGCGCAGCCGGGTGCGGTGGTAGCGGCGATGGAGATGGGCTGCCCTTTGACAAGGTCATTCATCGCCATGCGGAGGTACTCTTTCGTGGGAGCATCCTTGCTGTAGCCCAGCCCATACTGGTCATGCACGGCACCGCGATACTTCAGTGTTCGAGCGGCATCGATGAGGAATACTTCCGTGGTGGTCGTGGCCGAGAGGGTGCGCAGCAGAGTGGACTGGGGATCATTCAACACGGCGGCGGTGATCTGATGATCCTTGGTGAATTTCTGCAGGTCTTCCGTTTTGTCGGAAGGCACGGCATTGAGGAGGACGAAGGCGATGTCGCGCTCGCTGCATTCCTTGGCGAGGCGGGCGTACTCCGCACCGAGCTTGTTGCTAATGGGACAGGTGGCACTGAAGAGAGCGATGATGAGGCCGTTCTTTGCCTTGAGTTGGGAAAGGGTGACATCCTTGCCGGAGAGATCCTTCAAGGTGATGTCTGCCACCAGATGGCCGATGCCATGGTCTGAGCCCTTAAGTTGCTGGGGTTGTTCCTTCAGGGATTTTTCGTCGGGCTTCGCGATGGGCGCGGAGTTTTCAGGGCGGGGCAGGTACTTGCGGGAGACCTGGCTGCCGAGCACGGTGCGGGCTTCGTCGAGCACCACGATGCCGTCCTTGTTGCCATCGAGTTTGTTGAACCACTCTGGGTTGGGCAGTTCTTCTTTGTTGATCTTGCCGTCGTCGTTCGCATCCACCTGTCCGAAGAGGACTTCGAGTGGCACGGTGCCCTGCTCGTCTTTGCCGTTCTTGATGCGATTCGCGACGGCGCCGCGGAGGCGGGCCATGCCGGAGCGGGTTTCTTCCAAGGTCACGAAGCCATCACCGTCCTGGTCCAGCTTCTTGAGCATGGGCTTCTCTTCCAGTTCCGCCATGCTGACACGTCCGTCGCCGTCTTTGTCGAAGGCCTTGAACTGATTGGCCAGCGGATCGTCTGCACGGAGCGATGCAGGGATGGCGAGCGTGCTGGCAAGCAGGACGGGGAGAAGGCGGAGGGGCTTCATGGGTGAGATGCCACCTGAGACGCGTGGGGCGGGGGGAAGGTTACATGGAGTGTGGGGAAATGGCGAGAGTTTGCGCTTGGGTCGGGAAGAGGGTGCTGGGTGTGGCGGGGTGCACTGGATTCAACACAGAGACACAGAGACGCAGTGGAACTTCGGAGACTGATCCGATGGCCGGGATTTGTTCCTGCCGAGCTGATGGGGTACGTGATGTCAGCCCGCTCCGTTCGAAAGCGGTGTCGCGCTTGAGCGCTTGCCACACGCACTCCACGACGCAAAGCACCCCAAGGAGGTGAGAAGGTATTCTCAAACCCTTGGAGCCGCGAGATGGAGGGTCTTTTCTGGAGGCCTATACCTCCAGCGCCTGCTTCATGCGCTCGATGATGAGTTCTGTGGGCTCGAGTCCCACGGAGACGCGGATGAGGAAGCGGTCCACGCCGCAGCGGGCGGCCCAGTCGAGTTCGTCGTAGTGGGCGAGGAGGGTGTAGGGGCACACGAGGGTGAAGTTCGTGCCGAGGCTGGGGCCTTTGCTGAACTGCATGGCGTCGTACACACGCTGGGTGCTGTCGCGATCCTTCAGCACGAAGGAAAGCAGGCAGCCGTGGCCGCCGTCCACCTTCTGCAAGTGATCATACAATCCACTATCATCTGCGATGGAGTGATACACCTTTTCCACGGAGGGATGCTCGGCGAGGAATTCGTAGAGGGCCACGCTGTTCTTGCTGACCGTCTTCATGCGCTCCACGTAGTCGCGGGAGTTCTGCTCCAGTGCCACGGCATCGCCGCGCCACAGTTCGTGGTCGGCGTGCGCACGGAGGAAGGCGGCAAACTCGTCGTGCCAGGGGGATTCGCTGTTGATGATCACGCTGCCTGCAAGCACATCCCCCACGCCGGAGAAGGACTTGGTCAGGCTGGTGGTGACGATGTCCGCAATGAGGAAGGCGTCCACGTTCACATTGGAGCCCACGGTGTCATCCACGATGATGGGCACGTCCTTCTCTTCGAGGAAGAGCATCTCGGTGACCTTGCGGAGGTCCACGCATTTCAGCAGGGGATTGCTGGGCAGTTCGGCGAAGATGCCGGCGAGCGGCTCGCTCTTGATGATGGCGCGAAGTTTCTCGTAGTCTCCATCGTCCGCGAACGGGAGGAAATGCGCCCCGGCGCCAAAGCGCTCCTGCAGCTTCAACACATCCACATAGGGGAAGTCGAGCTGCACGGTCTTGCGATTTGGCAGGATGGTGGAGAGCATGCGGTGCACGGCGTAGTTCGCCGCCATGCCGGAGGGGAAGAGGAAGACGTCCTCCTTGTTCTGGCCCGTGATGTCCGCGAGGCGCTGCTTGATGAGTTCCGTGGCGATGTGACCTTCCTTCTCGGTGTATTCGTTGTGCGCGGTACCGAGGGCGGCTTCGCTCTGGCGGATGCTGAGCACCTCACCGCAGAAGCGCCAGAAGAGGCGTGCGGTCTTGTAAGAGGCCTCGGGGAAGAGAGTGACGCCGAAGGACTCCTTGCCGAACTCTGCCACACGTGCGGGACCGGCGTTGTTCTTTTCGATGAACTCCGCACAACGCTCCGCATGCACGAGGCGCGGGAAGACGAGGGCGCGCTCACCGGGTTTGGCATGCTCCTTCTCCGCGGCGGTGAAGACTGCGGCGATGGCCGGTGGCACGAAGAATCGGGGGTAGCCGCTCTTGAATTTCTCCACCACCCGCTGGTCGCCTTCCTCGTAGCCGATAACGTGCTCCCAGAGAGGCAGGCACACCGAGATGCCGTACGGTGTGGGTGGTACGGCAGAGCCGAGGTCTTCGGGCTTGCAGAGGGGATCGGTCAGGAGATTGCGTGTGCTCACGGGACGGGGTTAGTAGCGCATGCTCAGGTGAAACGCAAAGCAGCGAAGCAGCAAAGATGATGGGAGCAAAGGGAGGGTCAGGTCACACGCATGGGCGCCGGTGGGACCATCCTCCAGAGCGTACGTGGCTCGTCATATCTCACCTCTTTGCTGCTTTGCGTTTCACTCCGACAGCGGCCGTTTGCTACTGCCGCTTCCGGCGGAAGAGCATGCCGACCATGCCAAATACGAACAGCAATGCCTTTCCGGGTTCCGGCACGATGCTGACCGTGAGCGAGCTGGAGCCGGTGAAGTTTTCCACCTGCCAGAAGAGGCCGGCGGAGAGTTCGGGGAGATCGAGATTGCCTTCATTGCCATCCAAATTGTTGCCGGTGCGGTTGTTGTCGCCGGGGTTGAAGCCCGCGGCATTCAGAGCACCGACCCAGTCGATGAGAGTCCAGCTTTGACCCGCACCAAGCGTGAAGGGATTCGCGTTGTCAAAGGTCACGACGATGTTGCTGTTCGCATCCAGCGAGAGGGAGCCACCGATGTCGATCTTGTCGGAGGAAGAGGGGCTCTGGATTTTGAACTCCGCCACGGTGGAGAGGCTGGAGGGATTGAAGGTGAGATTCCCCGTGACGGTGAGTGTGCCGACGCCATCGCCAGCGGTGGCGATGTTCGCGGGATCAGAGGTGGTGCCGGGCTTGAGCACCTTGCCCGCGCCGATGTTCAGGCTGCCCTGGATGGTGCCGCTGCCGCTGATGACGCCAGTGCCTGCGGAGGCGTACGAGTAACCGCCGGAGATGGCGCTGACATTGAGCGTGGCTCCCGAGTCCACCTGAATCCACGGGCTGGAGTCAATGCGGCCAGAGGCACCGAGCGTGAGGGTGCCCTGGCTCACGGTGGTCTTGCCGGTGTAGGAATTCACTGCGTTCAAGGCCAGGATGCCTGCACCAGTCTTGTTGATGCCGCCCCCTGTTCCCACCACATTCATGTTTACCGTGGTCGTTCCGCTCGTGATGTCAAAGGTGCGGACTTGAGTTCCCAAGTCGATTTGAGAGACTCCATTGCTATCACCATTGGGGGTGATGGTGTTGTTGTTGGAAGCGGTGACGTTGCCATTCAGTATCAGAGCACTGCCCTGATTGCCTGCGGCCGTGCCCTTGTTGAAGGTCATGGTCTGGCCATTGAGGAACAGGCCGCCTGAACCCACGGTGAAGGTGGTGACGACAGAACTGGAATTGCCACCCACCAGCAGGACATTGCCGGTGAAGTCAGTAAAATCTGCCTTGCCCACGGTGGTCTGCCCGCCGCTGTTGACTGTGTAGATGTTTCCGCCGGAGATGCGCATGGTGCCCGTGATATTCACGGAGCCCGCGTTGTCCGTGCTGCTGACAGGGAGGCCGCCGCCAGACTGGGTGTAGCTGGCAAAGGTTTCGCTTCGACCGTTGAACAGCATGGTGCCGCTGGTGACGGTGATGTTGGTGGTATCCGCGAGCTGATTGTTTTGTCCCCAGGAGAGCGTGCCGCCGTTCACGAGAATGTCTCCCGCGATGGCGTTTACCCCGGCTGTCTTGGCCATGCTGAGGATGCCCTGGGAAATGGTGGTGAGACCAGTGTAGGTATTGGATGCGAGGCCGTTGAAGGTGAGTGTGCCTGCACCCGTCTTGGTGAGCGAGCCATTCACGATGACTATGCCCTGATTGGAGCCGGTGCTGTTGATGGAGGTGGTGCCGCCGTTGATGTTGAAAGTGCGAATACCTCCGCCCAGATCGATTTCATGAAACGCGCCAGCGATCAGGGTGGCGGCATTCATGCGAAAAGTGTTCGTGCCGGAGGCTGTGACATCGCCATTGAGCACAATGCGATTGCCTCCTGACCCTGCGTTCATCTGGATGAACTGGCCGTCGAGCAACAGCCCGCCCGTGCCCACCGTTAGCACGGTGCTGGTGTTGGCACCCATGAGAAGAGAGATGTTGGAGGTACCTCCCGAGCCGTTGTAGTTGCTGCCGCGCAGATCCACGGTATTGGCGCTGACCTGTGCTCCCGAGTTTATGGTGAATCCCGTGCCGGTGCCGGCGCCACTGGAGATCTTCAACTCGCCCAAGATGGTCAGTGAGGCATTATTCCCGGTCACACTGCCTGCGGTGGTGGAGGATGTTTGCGTGAAGCTGGCGATGGTTTCGGTCTGGCCGTTGAAATTCACCACGCCGCCATTCACAAGGATGCCGACCGTGTCCGCGACCTGACCGCCCTTGACCCATTGGAGGGTGCCTCCCTGTACGGTGATGCTGCCGGGCGCGATGAGGTTGCCATTCGTGGTGGTATCGAGGGCAAGCGTGCCTGCGCCGGTCTTGGTGAAGCCGCCCGTTCCGACAATGGCGAGGCCGTTCTGAATGGTGGTGGTGCCGGCAGTGATGTTGAAATTCCGATTCACAGAGCCAACATCGATTTGTGTCACCGCCCCGGGGATGGCGGAGGGATTGCCACTGGCGCGGATGAGGTTGGTGCCGCTGGCATTGAGGTCGCCGTTCAGGATCAGTGCGGCACCCAAGGCATTGGTGGTGGTGGCGACATTCAGGGTGATTTGCTGGCCGGTGAGGGTCATGCCTCCGGAACCCACGGTCAGCGACGTCAGACGGTTGAGGCCATTTCCACCGAAGAGGATCGCGTCACCGGTGACCGACCATCCGGTGAAGTCCACTTTGTTCACAGACCACCGGGCATTGCTGTTCAGGGTCATCCCGCTGCCACCGGAAATGGCGAGGGTGCCAGTGAGAGTCACGATGCCGGAGTTGGACCCATTGGGGATGCCCGTGCCGCCAGTCTGGGTGTAGTTGGCGAAGGTTTCGCTGGCGCCATTGAAGGTCAGGGAGCCGCCGCTTACGGTGATGCTCGCAGTATCCGCGATCTGATTGCTCGCGCTCCATGCCAGGGTGCCGCCTGCCACCGTGATGTCGCCGGCGATGGCATTGACGCCCGCCGTCTTGCTCATCGTGAGCGTGCCGGCATTGATGGTGACCGTGCCTGTAAGGGTATTGGCCACGGCTCCGCCACCCAGGGTGAGATTTCCTGTCCCTTCCTTGGTGAAACCATTCGTGCCGGCAAGGGAGGCGCTGATCGTGGCATTGGCCGTGGTGGTGATGCTGGAGCCCGCCGCCAGCGTGAGCGCATTTCCACCGCCGGCAATGGTGTATCCCGCTGTCTGAAAGGTGATGTCCTCCACCGTGATGGCTTCACCGAGTGTCACTGTGTAGGGACCAGCGCCACCCTGGCCGAAGATGGCACTGTCCGGTGTGGCATTGTTCCAAGGCTGGTAGCCTGGAGTTGGAAGCGCTGCAGGATTGAACCACCTGTCTGGAGCTGTGGTGTTCCAGGTGCCGCTTCCGTCCTGCAGGTTTGCGGCGGTAGTGTCGCCGTCCCAGGTGAGGATGTCGGCACGCAAGGATGTCGTGGCGAGAGAGACCAGCAGAAGTGGCAGAAGACGGAAGCGACGATGTCTCACTAGAAAACGTGGGGGTGCGGGGGAGCGAAAGCCGTGAAAAGGCCCATCTTTGATTCGTCTCAAAGATGGTCGATTCTTGCACCTATTTGTTGTCGCGAGACTGCTCGCGCAGCACTGCAATCAGCCAGCGCGTTGCAGGGCCTGCTCCACATCCGTCCACAAGTCCTCGATGTGCTCGATGCCCACGGAGAAACGCACGACACCATCGGTGATGCCTACGGCCTCGCGGACTTCGCGCGGGATGCTCGCATGCGTCATGCTGGCGGGGTGGCAGATGAGGCTCTCGATGCCGCCGAGGCTCTCGGCCTTGGTGAAATAGCGGGAGGCTTCCATGAAGGCCATGGTCTGCTCCAGCGAAAGGCCGAGGTCGGCAGTGACGATACCGCTGCCATTGCGCATCTGTTCGATGGCCAGCTCATGCTGGGGGTGGGAGAGCAGGAAGGGATAGCGTACCCACTTCACGCCTTTCACGCGCTCCAGACGTCCGGCGAAAGCGAGGGCATTGGACGCGTGACGCTCCATGCGTACCGCCTCGGTCTTGAGACCACGGGAGGTGAGCCACGCATCGAAGGGGGAGGGTTGCAGGCCGAGCGCTTTCTGGGCGAAGATCATCTTCTCCTGCCACTCGTTATCATTCGTGCAAACTGCACCGCCGAGGGCATCGGAGTGACCGTTGGAGTACTTTGTGGTGCTCAGGAGGGACAACGTCGCGCCGAGCGCGATGGGCTGCTGCACGTAGCTGGAGGCAAAGGTATTGTCCACCACCACGGGGGCGTTCACTTCCTTCGCCACGGCGGAGATGGCGGCGATGTCGAGCACCTTGAGGAGTGGATTGGTGGGCGACTCGATCCACACCAGCGCGGGTTTGAGGTCCGTGATGTGGTGGTAGTTGGCAGGATTGCTTAGGTCGAAGTAGGCGGTCTTTACGCCGAACTTCTCAAACACCCGGGCAAAGAGGCGGTAGGTGCATCCATAGACATTTTCCTCCAACACTACCATGTCACCGGCCTTCAAGGTGGAGACCACGGCGGTGATGGCACTCACTCCGCTGGCGAAGACGCAGGCGTGCTTGCAGCCCTCCAGCGCGGCGAGCGTTTGCTGGAGGTTGCGGAAATTCGGATTGCCACTGCGCGTGTAGTCGAAGCCGCCGGAGTTGCCGTACTCGAAGGTGCTGGTGAGATACACCGGCGGAATGACCGCACCCGTTTCATCCTTCCAGTTTTGCCCAACATGAATGGCAGCCGTTTCGAAATGGCCGTGGGACTCGGGGGTGGGGGATGTGGAAGGAGAGGACATTGGCGTGTTGAGGGGTGTGACAGTCCGAGGTCAGGAGGCGGTGGTCAAGAGAGGAGTGTGTGTGCAGGAAAGGTACGCTTGCACAGTCCATCCGGAGTACCGGGGACTTTCTTGTCTGGCATTCTGCGGAACTAAAACCAGAATAGCCAGCCATGCCCATGACACCCACCCTCGACGCGTTGCTAGGCATGCTCTCCACAGACAAGCCTGCGATGGATATCACATCGAGCCGTGAGTTTTATCGACCCTGCCTTTCTGAGCTCGAGGGGTCGAGCCTGTTCGAGTGCTTCATGAGGGATGACGAGGCCTATGGGAGCACGTTCCTTACATACCTGGTGTTTCCACGGGACGAACGTTCCATTCGTCTGGATCGGATATCGTACCGTGGGACGGGACTGCTGCTGTACCTGTGCACAAGTTACCCGGTCGCTGTCTATGGAGCCATGGGGGTGTATGCGGGGAGCCACTCGACAGGATCGGGCTGGCTGGCACCGGAGGAGATTGAGTCCTTGCCTTCGCCTGATTGGTCAGACGTGGAAATGGAACTGCTTGGGGTGATGCAACGGCATGGAATCAAGGTTTTGACGAGGGAGGAGGCCTGTCTGCAGCTGCGCTCGCTGGGATTGCAACCGCCGGCGGAGTCCAACATGGGAAATCCGGACACGCTGTTCTATGCATTCTTCAACAATGACTACTGACGGAGGCGTGTGAAGTTCATGCCAGAGCGAATCCATATCACAGGTCCGCTTCTCCACGCATCTTCCTCATGAGTACTGAGTTTGCCCTCTCCCGATTGCATCAGTCGAAGCCGATCGCGATGGCGCTGCACCTGCGAGTGGTGCCTGGATGTTTCGCCAGTGTGGATGACGCTGCGATGGCCGTGGGATTAAAACCTATCGGAACCAGTTGGGAGGAAGTGGATCGTAGCAATGCAGAGATCGTGCTGGCCACCATTCTGGGCGAGTACATGTCCTTCAATCTTCCGAGGCTTGATGCCTCCATGGTTGCGCTATCCATCCGGGAGTTTCTGGATGCATGCCCGGCTGATGGCCGCTTCTTCACCAACGGAGACTGGGGCCGCGGCACGAACCGGGGATGGATGCCAGCGACCGAGGCAACCTTTGATGGAGGCATCTTGGCCCTTGGGGCCACCGCTGCGGGAGTGTTCTGGCTTGAGGACGAGGACTGAGATCTGAGGCGTGAAGATACGCCAGTTTCAGACCTCCCATCGACTCAGGGAACTGCCGCCTCTACCGCCCGCAGCAGCTCCGCCGCATCCGTTTCGCCATGCATGAGTTCGCCGAGGACGGGGATGCCCATGCGGTCGAGGATCATGCTGTTGGAGATGCTGGCGGCGTCGCGTTCGGCGGAGGCGTAGTTGAGGATGATGCCGGGGCAGGTGAGGCCGCGGGCATTGATGTTCCGCACGGTGAGGATGGTGTGGTTCAGCGCGCCGAGTTTGTTGTTCACCACCACGACCACGGGCCAGCCAAGGTGTTCGGCGAAGTCGGCGGCGGTGTACTTCTCCGTGATGGGCACCTCCCAGCCACCCACGCCTTCCACCAGGATGTGTTCAGAGCGGGAGCGCAGGGAGACACAAGCGGCGAGCACGGCACCCGGCTCGATGGGCTGGTTCTCGATGAGTGAGGAGGCGTAGGGTGATGCAGGGATCTTCATCCAGCAGGGATTGAGTTCATCCATGCTGAAGCCATCGGCGCCGGCGGCGCGCAAGTTGGCGACGTCTTCACGGCTGCCGCAGCAGAAGGGTTTGCATCCCACGGCGACGCGCCCGCTGGCTTTGAAGGCTTCGAGAAGGCGGCAAGTCACGTAGGTCTTTCCGGCATCCGTATCCGTGCCGGTGATGAAAATCTGCATGCGTGCATGGTTAAGCAGAAGCGTGACGGCGCAAGTGAGGACTTACGTGGGGGTGGGTGCGCTGATTTCGTTGGAACGCACAGCAGCAGAGCAGCAAAGAACATCGAATGAGTGGGTCATGGGAGGTGAAGGGTCGGGAGGGCATTTCAAGTTCGCCCACAGCTGCCCCTGATGTACTGCCTACCCTTAGTTCCGGTCATTCGACTTCCTTTTGCTCCTCTGCTGCTTCGCTGCTTTGCGTTTTTACCCTCCTTCGTGCAATCCCTGCGCGCCCCGACCCGTTGAAATTTAGAGAAAATCGCGTGACGGACCCGCGTAGGTGTGGGTAACACTGGCCATACCTTTATGTCCCAAGACCTGACACCCCAGGAACTGCGTGCGCACTCGGAATGGCTCTCCAGCAATGGAGCGTCTGGCAAGCAGCTGTCCAAAAAGAATGCCGACCTCACGGGGACCGACCTCACGGGAGCGAACCTGGCGAAAGCCATCCTTCCGGATGCGCGCCTAGATCGGGCGACCCTGGTGGGCACGGATCTGACCGGTGCGGATCTGCGTGGAGTGAACCTCGAAGGCACGGATGCGGATGGCGCGCGCTTCATCAATGCGAACATGCGCGATGCCAATCTCTGCGAGACCAGCCTGCAGGGCGCACAACTCGATGGCGCGGATCTCAGCCACGCCTTTGCCGAGGGTGCCCAGTGCTCCGGTGCGAGCTTCGTAGGAGCGGATCTTACCGAGGCTGATTTCAGCGAGGCGGATCTCGATGGTGCGAATCTCACGGATGCCAAGCAGGGTGGCCTGAATCTCAGCGGTGCTGAGACCTCGGACACACGTGGTCTGACGAGGGGGTAGCTTTTCCCCGGCTTCATCTTCCACGGAGGGCTCCTGAATTGGAAAAGGAGGCATACACGGAGCCTGCACTGGCCTCGAGCGCTGTAGAAGTGCTCGCGCAATACCCTGCGTGGCCATGGTGGCGGACCTGGGTGACGACCGCCTTCTTTCTGGCGTGCGTGGTGATCTTTGTCGGCATCAATCTTCAGGAAAAGATTGAGTCTGGGGATGACCTCTACGGTTTTGGCTATGTGCCAGGGACCTGGATCTGGGGAGGTGAGTGGTGGGGAACCTTCACCTCAGTTTTTGTTCATTACGATCTGCTTCATCTGGTTCCCAATCTCTATTGGTTGTGGGTGCTCGGTCGATCCATGGAGGCTGCCTTGGGCTCGGTGAGGTTTCTGGTGTTTTTCGCGGTGGCTGCGATGCTCACCTCCACGGTGACGCTGGCCATGTCAGATGATACAGGCATTGGGATTTCCGGCGTGCTATTCGCCCTCTTTGGGTTCATGTGGCGGGCAAGAGGGAGCTACGCGCGGTTCCAGCCCGTGATGGTGAGGGATACCGTGCTGACTTTCATTGTCTGGGTGGTTGTGTGTCTGGTGTTAGACGAAGCGGACTTGCTTGAAACGGAGAACTCAGCGCATGTGAGTGGCTTGCTTCTCGGGATGGCGGTGGCGGAGGGTCTGGTGGTACGGAGACCCCGCATCATTCTGGTCCCGGCTCTGACGGTAGGTGTGGTTTTGGCGCTTGTACCGCTCTGGTGGGCGCCATGGTCCCTCAGTTGGCAGGTTGCCATGGCTGCAAACGCCACCAACGATGGCCGTCTTGAGGAAGGTCTCTCAAGACTCAATCATGTGCTTGAACGGGATCCCCAGAACGCGTGGGCCTACCAGGAGCGTGGCTGGGTGTATGAGCAGATGGAGGAGTTTGACCTCGCTGAGCAGGATTTTGCGAAGGCTGCGGAACTGGAGCAGGCCGCCCAGGCTGAAACCGAAAAATTGGCGGAAGCGGAGTAAGGTCCAAGCGTGTCCGGCTTGTCCGGACCGGTTCACTACCTATAGTACATTTCGATGGAGCAAAAACAGGAGAGCACCCACGACCATGCACTTCACGAGTCTGAAGGTGCGCCCTCGCCTGTCCCCCTGATCACGAAACCTACCTGGGTGACTTGGGCAGCATTTTTCGCCTGCATCGGTATCTTTATCGGGGTGAATCTGGAGGAGACCAAATCCCTGGAGGTGCTTTCCCGATTTGGATTCTTCACTGCCGAGCGGATTTGGGAGGGGCTGTGGTGGGGGACCATGAGCTCCACGTTCGTGCACATCAATTTGATCCATGCCTTCTTCAACCTGTACTGGCTTTGGTTGCTGGGGAGGCTCATGGAGGATGAAATCGGCTCCTCGCGCTTCCTTGTTTTCTATCTGGGGGCATCCATCGTCAGTTCCACGGTGCAGCTAGCGGTTTCCGACACCACCGGGATTGGGGCATCGGGCGTGTTGTATGCCATCTTTGGTTTCATGTGGCGTACCCGCATGGTCTACCCGCGGTTTCAGAGCATCATCGTACCCCAGACCGTCAAGGTATTCTTCATCTGGCTGGTCGCCTGCTTTTTCCTGACTGCGGGGAAGCTCATGAACATCGCCAACGGAGCGCACCTCGCGGGGCTGGTCTATGGAGTGGTGATGGCGGAGTGCTTTGTGGTGCGGAGACCTCGTCTTCCCTATGCGGCTGGCGCGGTGGTGCTGGCTGGGCTGGCTCTCGTGCCACTCTGGTGGGCACCGTGGTCTCCCACCTGGCAGGGAGTAAAAGCTTACGATGCAATCGAGGCTGGCAGGAGGGAGGAAGCCGTGGAACGGCTGACCACCATGATCAGGCTCGAACCCCAGGAGCCCTGGGCCTACCTTCAGCGAAGCAAGCTGTACCGGGAGATGGGCGAGTCTGACAAGGCGGTGTCCGATCTGAGGAAAGCACAGGATTTGGGCACCCCGACGCGAGGGGGTGAGTAGCCTCCGGCCGCCGCCCAGGCCTGCAAGCGTCGCTACTGGCTCAGCCCCGGCACTGTCTTGCCCATGAGCAGCGGTGCTACATGGTCGCGGATGAACTCCATCTTGATGTTGTCGAAATGGTGGCCGTAGTCGCCATCGGCTTCGAGTTCCTTGGTCCAGCGGATGGCGACCACCTTTTCCGCATAGAGCTGGCGGGTTTCGGAGCTGGCCCCACGCGGCAGGATGAAGCCATGGATGCCCGCGCCAGGGTCATGCTTCTTCCGGTCGGCGGTACCGGAAAATGGCATGAGGAAGCGGAGCATGCGATCGTGGGTGGAGGTGTAGAGGTAGACCTTGCCTCGCACCCGCCGGAGGGCCTTGGTGAGATCATAGTCCTCGCTCATGGAGCAGCCGAGGAGCACCACGTGCTCCACATCCACGGACTCGGGAAGATACTCCAGTGCGTAAATGGCGACGGCGGTGCCGGCGGAGAACCCGAGGATGCTGACCGGGGCGTCGGGGAAGGCGGCGGTCTGGCGCTGGACCTCGGCGGCCATCTTTTTCGCGCCCGCGCGCTTGTAGGCCACGGGGGCGTCCTGGTCGGCCACGAGTCCCCTGCCTGTCTCCCAGGAGAACATCTCGCCTGCACCCCGGTAGCCTGCGGCCAACAGACCTTCCTTCACCCCTTCGGACCAGTTCTTCTTTTCCGTGCCACCGCCAGCGCCATCGAGGAAGTAGAGGTAGCCGCGCTTCATCCGCTTGTCCCGGTCCGGCAGGTGCTCAGGAAGGCCGGTCGATTTGCTGGCACAACTGACAAGCTGACTGCTGAGAGCTCCGAGGGCGAGGCTCCTGGCGAAATGGCGGCGGCTCAGCGTGGGGTGGGTGTGCATGTGGGAGGATGCTGGTCGGGGGTGGGGGTAGGGGAGATGGCTCTCTGGCGATTGGACCTGCGCGCCGCGGAAGTGTCAAGCCGCGTTGGGCATGGTGAAGAAAAACTAAGGCCTCGCGTTGCGCTCCAGTGGAGTCAGAGCGCAGGGCAGTAGAGCAGGGATGCGTTTGTTCCTGCCATTGACGGGCCAGCATTCGTACCTTATGGAGTGACCGTTCATGCGCGCCATCGCCGCCATCATTATTAGCGCCATCCGCCTCTGGCTCATCAAGCCGGACGGGCGGAGTGGTGACGCGGTGATGCATTGACGCAGCCGAGCGAAACGCGAGACAGCAGCAGCAGTCGGTTTCCCAAGTTTCCCCACCACCCGCCCGCCTCCCCGGTGAGCGGGTTTTTTGTTTTCCAGCCCCTACCCCTGCCAGACCACTCCATGTCCCAGTCATTACTACCACCATCATCATCTCCCCTCCGGTCCTCGCTCGCCACCTATGGCATCGTGGCGGCGAGCTCCCTGTTCTTTTGTTCCAAGGCGGTCTTTGTGAAGCTGGCTTTCCGCTACCAGATGGATGCGGTCACGGTGCTGGCACTCCGCATGGCAATGGCGCTGCCCTTCTTCCTCATCGGTGGCTGGCTGGATGCGCGGAAGAATCCGCGCCCCATTTCACGCAAAGACTGGGGAATGCTCGCCTTGCTCGGCTTCTTCGGATGGTACCTGTCCTCAGTGGTGAACTTCATGGGGCTGGAGCACGTGAGCGTGGGTCTGGAGCGGATGATCCTCTACACCTACCCGTCGATCGTGATCCTGGGATCCGTGCTCTTTTTCAAGAAGCCGCTGCGGCTCGTGGTGGTGGGGGCCATGGCTGTTTCCTATCTTGGCATCGTCATCGGATACCAAGCGGAGGCTGCTGCCTCGAGCTCTGAAACCCTCTATGGTGCCCTCCTCGTTTTCGCGAGCGCGGTGAGTTATGCCGTTTTTGTCATGTTAAGTGGTCAGGTCGTTTCTCGCATCGGTCCGGTCCGATTTACCTCGTGCGTGGTAGGTTTTTCCGCAATTTTCGTGCTCATCCATTTCTGCCTCACGCACCCGCCATCGTTGCTTGTAAATCTTTCTTCCGGTGCATACGGGTGCGGAATCGCGCTTGCAATTGCTGGCACGGTGATTCCGTCTTATCTGTTCGGAATCGGTTTGAAAAGAGCGGGCTCTCAGGCCTTTGCAATCATAGGCATGGTCGGCCCGCTGGGCACCGTTTTCCTGGGCTGGTTCATTCTGGGAGAGTCGTTAAATCTCACCCAGATTCTTGGTCTCCTCCTCACACTGGCAGGTGGTCTCGCTGTAAGCTTGTTAAAGAACAAGCCTGTTTCTGAGGCTACTACCACGCCGGAGAAAGCTAAGGCAATGCGTGACGCATCTCAGTCTTGATTTTGCATGAAGGACGTGAAAAGGCTTTTTCCGCCCGCTGCTCAATTCGCGAGAGCAGGGAGGAGCGCTCCTGCTTCACTTTGGACTTCCATCCACTCTCCGGATGGATTCTGCCCGTTTGCACGGAGTCATTAAACACGTCCAAATCGTGACAATCTCCTAGCAGGGAGCCGAGCTTGCGGGTGCGGCGAAGGCGTTTGGGGTGGTGAAGCCACCGCTCCAGCGCGGTCGATTGGTAGTAGAGACGCTTCACCTTTTTACGCCAATCGTGGAGATTCTCCGCGCTGGGGTCCTCTTGGGCTCTCCTCCACGCCCTGCGGCTGGCCTTGTAGGATTTCACATACATGGCTCCTACCATGTCCCAAGTGAGCTGGGACAGATCGAGCAAGCCGATGTCGATGAGTAGTTGCTCGGAGAGGAGCATGGCCTTCCGGACTTTGCCGCCAGACGACTGGAACTCCGCGTGCAGATCAGGCACTGGAGTATCAAGTTTACGCGCCAGTTTCGTGAGAACCAAGGTGTCCCGTTGACCTGAGAGAAGGTTTTTCAGATCGCGGACATCCCGGAGAACGGATTTCATGGAGGACTCCGGGGCCACGGGTGCAGCCAGGCGTAGCATGGCCTGCAGCTTCTTCATCCGCTTGCGCAGGCTGTGGACTCCCTGCTCTTCCCACTGCGGCACCTTGTGGATGTCCCGTGTGGACTGCTGCACCAGTTGTGTGAGCAGACGATGCAGCCAGCGGCCGGCATGGCTGTGGGAGCTGCGGGTGGATGCGGTGCTTTCCAGATCCAAGCTCATGGCACCCTACGATTACGCAGTTCGTGGGGCCTTTGCTCCCCACGGATTGCGATCAATTACGCAGGTGCGATTGTCACTTACCCCTCTCCGCGCGTCAAAAGGTGTTCCTTCCGGCGGAGTCGGGCAGCTTTGATCTGGGCGAGCTCTTGAGCGCGGGAGAGAGTCCAGCGAGGTGGGGAGACCCGCAGGTTCCAGTGCCAGGCGTGAATGAGCACTCGCTGGCGCTGTTCATTGAACCACTCAAAGAACAGCAAATTCTTGAGGCTGCCTTTCGGCGGAGCGATGACGATGCTGGCGGGTGGAGCGCTTTTCCGCAGGGTCTGTGTAATCCTTCGTGAGGCAGTCATCTCGCCCACCGTGCCAATTTGATGCCGGTGAAGCTTTGCCAGCAGGGCATTGTCGGTCTTTGGGACGTGATTGACAATTTCAAGACTGCATCCAGCGATGTCACTGAGGAAGTTGCCTTGTAATTCTACATTGATAACGTGTTGAGCGCCCGCGAGTTGAATGGTGCCGGTGACGAGATTGGGGATTTCGTTGCTGAACGTGGCGGTGAGAACAGCATTACTGAGCTGGAGGTCCATTGCTAAAAATATAAGAGGATCCACAATAGCGGGCAAGTGGCACGATGGATGGATGATTCCTCATTTGTGGTCCGAAAACTGACCGACGCCCATATCTTGCCCCCTCGACCCTTGCCTGCGTCTGTGCTGGATCCTGCGTCCTGCCCCGCTCAGTTTCAGGCTGTCAACCATCCGCCACAGACTATCAACCGCCCGTTGACTTCCGCCCTGTTGGCTCCTTGACTGGGGCTGTCTTCCCCATGGCCTTTCCGCTTTCGATTTCCATCATCTCCTGCAACGAGGAGGCAAACATCGCCCGCTGCCTGAAAAGTGCCGCGGACCTGGCGGAGGAGATTGTGGTGGTGGACTCGGGGTCCAAGGATCGCACCCGCGAGGTCGCAGAAGAGTTCGGGGCGAAGGTGAGCCACCAGGATTGGCTGGGACACCGCGACCAGAAGAATGTGGCCCTCGGCCTGTGCACCCGACCGTGGGTGCTGGCGCTGGATTGTGATGAGGAGTTGTCACCGGAGCTGCGCCGGAGCATCGAGCGCTTCTTCCAGGACGGGCTGGCGGACAGGTTCGATGGAGCGGAGTGCAACCGGAAGGTCTGGTTCCTCGGACGCTGGATCACTCATGGCGACTGGTACCCGGATCGGAAACTTCGACTTTTCCGCCGTGAAAAATCCAAGTGGGGCGGCAGCCCGGAGCACGATTACATCGAACTCGCAGGCCCGACGATGCGGCTCGAGGGGGACCTGCACCACTATTCCTTCCCCTCGATGAGCCGGTACGTGGAGAAGATCAATACCTTCAGTGATGTCTTCCTCGCCCGGCAAAAGGCGGAGGGGAAAAAGTGGTCGGTGGGAGCGAATGTCACGCGTCCGTTCTGGCGTTTCTTCCGGGCTTACTTTCTGCGCCGGGGCTTTCTGGATGGCTTTCCGGGCTTTTGGATTGCGGTGTCGACAGCCTATTTCGCCTTTGTGCGGTACAGCCGGAAGTTCGAGCACGAGGTGAATGAAGGGAAGTGAGGGGGTGGTTCTTGGTTCTTGGTTCTTGGTTCTTGGTTCTTGGTTGGTGCAACCGCGGATCTGCCGGTTCGCGATTCAGTGGGTGAAACAACCCCCTGAATACTATGAGCTTGGGAACCATTCTTCTCATTGTCCTGATCCTTCTCCTCATCGGCGCCCTGCCGTCCTGGCCCTACAGTTCGGGCTGGGGTTACGCTCCTAGCGGTGGCCTCGGCTTGGTGCTCGTGATTCTGATCATTCTCCTTTTGATGGGGAGGCTGTAGCCCCTGACCGAGTGAGATGTGGCCCTCTGGCTGCTTTGGGAGCAATCGCAAAGCAGCGGAGCGACCCGGAAACGGCGACCTGGTCGCCGTTTTTTTTGGCCCGGGGGCAATGGCGGGTGGTGATACTCCCTCGGCCTTCTGTAAGCCCCGAAAAAAAGAGGGGCAGTTCTGCCCCTCTTCGTCGTCCCATGGGTGAGACATCGGTCTGCAGGTGGTCGTCCAGACCTCCCACTTCAACCAGCAGGAGTCCTGCCAGTGGAGGAATGGTAGCCGCCTTCCGCGATTTCCTCGATGACCTTTGCATTGAATGCCTTCAGGTCATCCGGCTTGCGACTGGTGACGAGACCGTGATCCACGACCACCGGTTCGTCCACCCACTCTCCGCCGGCGTTGCGGATGTCGCTCTGGATGGCCGGCCAGGAGGTGAGGCGGCGACCATTCACAATGCCGGCCTCAATGAGAATCCACGGACCGTGACAAATGGCGGCGATGGGTTTGCCTGCATCGGCGAATTCGCGAACGAATTCCACGGCCTGCTCGTTGGAGCGCAGTTCATCCGGATTGGCGAGGCCACCGGGGAGCAGCAGGGCATCGAAGTCCTCGGAGTGCGCGCTTTTGAGCGGGATGTCCACGTCGAACTCATCGGCCTTTTCCAGGTGGTGCATGCCCTGGATGCGCCCGCCATGGGGTGAGATGATGGTGACATTCGCTCCGGCCCGCTCGAGGGCGTGGAGGGGCTCCTCCAGCTCGGATTGTTCAAAACCATCCGCAGCAAGGATGGCCACATGCTTGTCAGACAGGTCTGTTTTCATGTGAGTGAATCGGTACCGGAAAATGAGGTGGATGCGTTTGGATGGGTTCTTGGTCCCTGGATTGCGGCGATTGAATGAGGGGCGTGAGGTGATCGTCCAGAGATGGGCGGCGGTGCGATGTTTGATTGTGTTAAGGAGGTTCCCCGCTGATGACTCTTGATATGAAATCCCCCTGGATGTCTGTGTGGTGTGGCGTGATGGCGTGTGGACTCATGGCTCCGATGCGGGGTATTGCACAGCCAGCGGTGCCGAAGGCCATTCCGGTGGAGGAGGTGAAGAAGAGCGAGGACCCGAAGAAAATTGAGCGGCTGCAGGTGTACCTGGACCGCGAAGGCTTCCCGCCCGGGCAGATCGATGGGAAATGGGGTGAGTTCACCGGGAAGGCGCTCAAGCGACTTCAGATGCACCGGAATGGCGTGGCTGCGAATGCAGCCGTGGATCTGCCCACCGATTTTGATGTTTTCACCGAGTACACCGTGAAGGAAGAAGACTTCAGCCAGGTCGGTGAGGTGGGGGCTACGCCTGAGGAACAGTCAAAGCAGAAGTCGAGTCCGTATCCCACCATGGTGCACTTCCTGAAGGAGCGCTTCCATTGCGATGGGGACTACCTGCGCAAGCTGAACCCGGGACTGAACATGGATGCCCTGAAGGCGGGCGATGTGGTGAGGGTGCCGAACGTGACGCCGTTTCTGGTTGAGAAGCTGAAGGTGAAGGACCGCATCCAGCCCAAGCCCCAATTCCAGAAACGCATGCTGCGGGTGGACACCAAGGAAAAGATGCTGGACGTGATGGAGAACGGGAAGGTGCTCGCGGCATTTCCCATTACTCCCGGATCCGAGTCATTGCCTGCGCCGGTGGGTACGTGGGAGATCGAGACCATGACCACACTGCCGCTCTTCCGCCGGGATGAGTCCATGCTGAAGACGGGGGTACGCAGTGATGTATACCACCTCATCCCACCGGGACCCTCCAGCGCCGTGGGCGTGCTCTGGATGCAGCTCAATAAAAAGGGCATTGGCATCCACGGCACAAACAACTCGGAAACGATTGGCCGCGCGGCGAGCCATGGCTGCATCCGCCTCGCGAACTGGGACGCGGTCCGGCTGAGTGAGATGGTGACGGACAAGGTGGTGGTGGAGATTATGGAAGGGGTTGGTGGTTAGTAGTTAGTGAGACGCGTGAATTTTGCCCTCGGTGGCAAGACGCGGTTGGGGATGGCGTTCTCGGGGGATGCGTTTCCGATGGGTGTCGTTTGGTGTTGGTTTGGCAGGGCTGCTGATGGCGGTGCTGCCGGGTGTCGTGCGTGCGGCTGAGAGGCCGAATATTTTGTGGCTCACGAGTGAGGACAACAGTCCCTACCTCGGATGCTATGGGGACAAGCTCGCGAAGACTCCCCATCTCGACAAGCTGGCCACGGAGGGCGTGCGCTATCGGAATGCGTTTGCGAATTCGCCGGTGTGCTCGGCGGCGCGCACGACTCTCATCACGGGCATGAATGGCTGTGCGCTTGGCGTGCAACATCATCGCAGCAAGGTGGCCATTCCGGAAGGGTTCCAGCTTTACCCGGAAGTGCTGCGGGCCGCAGGCTACTACTGCACGAACAACTCGAAGACGGACTACAACCTCACTGACCGCCAGGGCATCTGGGATGAGAGCAGCAAAAATGCGCACTACAAAAATCGTGCGCAGGGCCAGCCGTTCTTCGCCGTCTTCAACTTCACCACCACGCACGAAAGCCAGGTGGCGCCGAAAGAAGGGAAGACAGACTTCCGCATTCCGCCTGAGCAGATGCCGCTGCCGCCCTACCACCCTGATACACCCGAGATTCGCCGTGACTGGGCGAACTACTATGACCAGATGACGCTCATGGATGAGCAGGTGGGGCAGATGCTGGATCAGTTGGAGAATGCGGGGCTCGCAGAGGACACCATCGTCTTCCACTACAGCGATCATGGTGGCGCGCTACCAGGAGGGAAGCGGCACCTGCATGATTCCGGCACGCGCGTGCCGATGATTGTGCGCATCCCGGAGAAGTGGAAGCAGTGGCGGCCTGCGCAGCCCGGAGAGTGGGTGGAGGACCCGGTGAGTTTCGTGGATTTGCCCGCAACCGTTTTCAGTCTGTGCGGGGTGGAGAAGCCTGCGAACTACCAGGGACGTGCTTTCCTCGGTGAGAAGAAGGAAACACCGCGTGAGTATGTGTTCCTGTATCGAGGCCGCATGGATGCGCGCTATGACAACTCCCGCGCCATCAGGGACAAGCAATACCTCTATATCAAGAACTACTCGCCGCATCGTCCATGGGGGCAGTACTACGAGTATGCCTTCGAGCAGCAGCCCAGCATGCGCTCCTGGTATGCGGAATATCTGGCGGGGCGATGCAACGAGGTGCAGTCTGCCTACTGGAAACTGAAGGCCTCGGAAGAGCTGTACGAAATCGGCAATGACCCATTCCAGAACAAAAATCTCATTGATGACCCGGCACAGAAAGAGCTTGTCGCAGCAATGCGGAAGAAGCTTCTTGAGGAAATGCTCTCGGTGCGGGACACAGGATTCATACCAGAAGGCATGTATGAGAAGCTCGCGAGCAAGCGGACCATTTTCGACTTTGCTCAGAACAAGGATGCCTATCCCCTGGCGGAAATCATCAGTGTTGCGGATTTCGCGATTGCGCAAAATCCTCCTCGTGTACAACCACTGATTAAGTCCATGTACACGGATCAGCCTTTGATGCGCTACTGGGGCACGGTGGGTTGTCTGGTGTTGCAGAAGGACGCCATGCCGGCGAAATCCGCACTGATCGCGCGGCTGAAGGATGAGTGGAACGACGTGCGCATCGTTGCCGCGGAAGCCCTGGGCTGGCTGGGCGAGTCCGATGCAGCGGCCAATGCCCTTGCGGAAGTCATCCGCAATGGTTCGCGGTACGAAGTGGTTGCCGCATTGAATGCGCTGGATGCCATGCGCGCGGCCGGACATGTGCCGCTGGCGAGGGCGCAGGAAATGGTGCGTGGGGTGAAGTTTGCGGAGCCTGCGAATCGGGTGGCGGACTATCTGCTTTCGCTGGAGAAGTAGTGCGGCCCACCCCTGCATCCTCTGTTCAGACCATGAGATCTTTTGTCCTGCTGCTTCTTTTGTTCGCAGTGCCATGCCCGCGAATCTTCGCGGCGGAGAAGCCGAACATCATCATCATCCTTGCAGATGACCTCGGCTGGGCGGACCTGCCTGCGTATGGTCATCCTTTTCATGAGACGCCGCATCTGGATCGGCTGGTGAAGGAAGGCATGCGGTTCACGCAGTTCTACGCGGGGCCGGTGTGCTCACCCACGCGTGCGAACCTGCAGAGCGGGCAGGACCAGGCGCGTTTTGGGATCACGCAGCATATCCCGGGACATCGGCGTCCTTTTGCGAAGCTGAGTGATCCTGAGGTGCCCAGGCAGCTGCCGCTGGAGGTGAAGACCTTCGCCGAGCGGTTGGGTGCGGCAGGATACAAGACGGGTTACTTTGGCAAGTGGCATCTGGGAGGCGAGGGTTTTGGGCCGGAGAAGCAGGGCTGGCAGACCGCTTTGGAAGCGAAGGGGAACGTTGCGTCACCCAAGGTGAACGGCAAATCGGAGGCGGAGCGCATGGCGGATTTCCTTTCCCAAAAAGCGACGGCATTCATTGAGGAGCACAAGAAGGAGCCTTTCCTTCTGCAAGTCTCTCATGCTGCCGTGCACATCCCGCTTTCCACCACACCAGCGCTCCAGGCAAAGTATGAGGGCAAGGCGAAGACCGCGGGCTATCCCTGCAATCCCACGTACGCCGGATTGTTGGAAGAACTGGATCAAAGCGTGGGCCGCATCATGGACACCGTGGAGCGCACCGGGTTGGCGGAGAGGACACTCATCATCTTCCTCTCGGACAATGGGGGACTCGAGCACGAGCAGAGTGGCAAGGTCGTGACGACGAATAGACCCCTCCGTGGTGAAAAGGGCATGCTGTACGAAGGTGGCATCCGGGTTCCGGCAATCATGCGCTGGACCAGCCACGTGCCGCCCGGCAGTGTGTGTGACGTGCCAGCCATCACCATGGATGTGTATCCCACCTTGATGCACCTCGCTGGGGTAAATCTTGAGGAAGCGGGTGCCGCAGCGCTGGACGGCACGAACCTGGCCACCCTGCTGCAGGACCCGAGGGCGCCGCTCTCTCGCGAGACCCTGTGCTGGCATCTGCCGCACTACCATCACAGCACGCCAGCGAGCGCCATCCGTCGTGGCGACTGGAAATTGATCGAGTTCTTTGAGAGTGGCGATCTGGAGCTCTACCATCTGAAAGCGGATCCCGGTGAGAAGCTGAACATGGCTGAGATGGAGAAGGCCAAGACGGAGGAGCTGCGCACAGCCCTGGTGGAATGGAGGCAGAAGGTGGGTGCGAGAATGCCCGTGCCGAATCCGAACTATGATGCTGCAAGGGCCGACGAACTGGGCAAGGGAAAGCGGGAGGAGTGAGAACGCATCTTGGGAAAAGATGCAAGGGCAGGAGGCTCCACGTCGTCTAGCTTCGGATGATGTGCCGCTTCCTTCTTTCCCTGGCTCTTTCCATCGTGCTTGCAGCCCAGGTTTCTCGCGCTGAGAAACCCGACATAATCGTCATCCTGAGCGATGACATGGGCTTCAGCGACATTGGCTGCTACGGCGGCGAAATTGAAACCCCGAATCTGGACGCGCTGGCAAAGGGTGGGCTGAAGTACACGCAGTTCTACAATACAGCACGGTGCTGTCCGACTCGTGCGGCTTTGCTCACAGGACTGTATCCGCATCAGGCAGGCATCGGGCACATGATGGATGACAAGGGGCTGGATGGCTATCGCGGCGAGCTCAGCCGCAACGGTGCGACCATGGCGGAGGTGGTGAAACCCGCGGGCTACCGCACCTACATGGTGGGCAAGTGGCATGTGACGAAGAAGGTGAATCCGCAGGGTGAGAACGAGAAGGGCAACTGGCCGCTGCAGCGTGGCTTCGAGCGCTTCTACGGCACCATCCATGGGGCGGGCAGTTTCTTTGATCCAAACTCGCTGGTGAAGGACAACACGCTCATCTCGCCCTACGCAGATCCGGATTACAAGCCGGAGCAGTATTACTACACGGATGCCATCAGCGATCACGCGGTGCGTTTCATTGCGGACCATGCGAAGGAAAACAAGGACAAGCCCTTCTTCATGTATGTGGCGTACACCGCGGCACACTGGCCCATGCATGCGAAGGAGGCAGACATGGCGAAGTACAGACACAGGTATGCTGCGGGTTACGATGCCGTGAGGGCAGCGCGACTGAAGAAGGCACGGGAGCTGGGTGTGGTGGATGAGAGCTGGGCCATCGCGCCGCAGGCGGGAGGCAAGTGGGAGGCGGTGAAGAATCGCGAATACGAAGAGCGCTGCATGGAGGTGTATGCGGCGATGGCGGATTGCATGGATCAGGGGATCGGGCGCATCGTGGAGGAACTGAAGAAGCAGGGGCGCTATGAGAATACGCTCATCTTCTTCATGCAGGACAATGGTGGTTGCGCGGAGACCATCGGCAGAGGCACTGGTGGTGGGAACAAGAAGAAGCAGAATGCAAACGCGGCCGGTGGTCCGGCGCAGCGACGTGCGGAGAAGCCCTCACCGTCGGCAGACTACCCGCAGCCCTCGTTGCCTCCGCTGGCGGCTGACTATCTGCAGCCTGACATGATTCCCAAGCAGACGCGCGATGGCTATCCCATGCGCCAGGGGTATGGCGTGATGCCGGGAGGTGCGGATACGTATTGCGGCTATGGCGAGGCATGGGCGAATGTGAGCAACACGCCCTTCCGCGAATACAAGCACTGGGTGCACGAGGGCGGTATCAGCACGCCATTGATCGCTCACTGGCCAGCGGGCACGGACCATCCGGGTCGGTTGGTGAAGGAACCGGCGCACCTCATCGATATCATGGCTACGGTGGTGGATCTGAGCGGGGCCACTTATCCGAAGGAGTTGGGTGGTGTTGCGATCACTCCCATGGAGGGGGTGAGTCTGAAGGCGCCTTTCCTGGGTGGCAAAGTGGTGCGCTCGCAGCCCATCTTCTGGGAGCATGAAGGGAACCGGGCAGTGCGTGACGGGAAGTGGAAGCTGGTGGCAAAGGGACCGCGCGGTAAATGGGAACTTTATGACATGGAGGCGGATCGCACGGAGCAGCATGACCTTGCGGGCCAGCATCAGGATGTGGTCAAGGATATGGCTGCGAAGTGGGAGGTGTGGGCGAAGCGCTCGCAGGTGATTCCGTGGATCTGGGGTGCGCCGTATGGGGAGGAGAAGGGGAAGAGTGGGAAGGAGAAGTGAGGTTTTTGGGATTGAGGAGACGTTTTTGATGGAGGGGTGATGGTAGGGTGGCTGACCGCCGAGGCTCGGCGGACTACTTTCTTATGACTCCATCATGCGCTTGGCGACGAAGTAGCCCTTGCTGTCGGTGACGCTGAAGAGGCTGCGGAAGAGATCGCCAGTTCTGGCTTCCACGAGTCTGCCGAGGTAGCTCACGAGTTCGGTGACGCGATCCACTTCTTCATGCGTGGTCATGGCGTCTTCAATGATCCGTTGGGCATGGGAGACAGCGCAGCTCAGGGCGAAGATGTCGGTGCCGATGTCCACGAGGCGGCCGAGCACCAGTTGCTGACGCTCCAGCTTCGGGCCAAACTTCAGCATGGCGTGGAAGATGCCGCGGGCGAGGCGGCGGCTGCGGGAGCGGGCGATGCGCATGGGCCACTCCAATGAGGGATGCAGGGCACGATCATCGGCATCATCAGAGAGGGGAATCCACTTCGCGGGATACCAGGTGGCGTAGTGCTTCCCGGCGCGGAAGAAGACCTTCGCACGATCCTTCAGAGACAGGGTGGGATTGAACATGGCCGCACCCAGACGCAGATGCGGGTCCAGCATTTCACGTGCAATGAAGAGACGCATGATCTCGCTACTGCCTTCGAAGATGGTGTTGATGCGTGCATCTCGGAAGAAGCGCTCCACAGCAATGGCAGGTTCGCCGCGAGCGCGGAGGCTGTCGGCGGTTTCGTAGCCACGACCGCCGCGGATCTGCATCGTATCATCCACGATCTCCCAGCACTTCTCGGAGCCCCAGAGCTTGGCCAGCGCGGCTTCGAGGCGCACATCGGCCATCTTGTCCTTGTCCACGAGGGAGCTCACATAGCGCACCATGGCTTCCATGGCGAAGCGATGCGCAGACATGCGCGCGAGCTTGTCTGCGATGGCGGCGTGTTTGCCGATGGGAGCGCCCCATTGCTCGCGGGTCCTGGCCCATTCCGTGGAGACTTCCACGCAACGTGCGGCGAGTCCCGCGCAGGCGGCGGGCAGGGTGATGCGACCTGTGTTCAGCGTGGTGAGGGCCACCTTCAACCCGCGGCCTTCACCTCCGAGGATGTTCGCACGCGGCACACGCACATTGGTAAAGCGCATCACGCCATTGTAGAGAGCTCGCAGTCCCATGAAGTGGCAGCGGCGTACCACTTCCACACCCGGGGCATGGGCTTCCACGATGAAGGCGGTGGTGGCGTTTGGATTCTTTGGCGTGGGCGTTTTCGCCATCACCACGAGAAGTCCGGCCTTGGTGCCATTTGTGCACCAGAGTTTCTCGCCGTTGATGATGAAGTCATCCCCGTCTGGAAAGGCCATGGTCTTCATGCGCGCGGGATCGGAGCCGACATCTGGCTCGGTGAGTGCGAAGGCGCTGATCTCACCACCGGCGCAGCGAGGCAGGTACCTGGCCTTCTGCTCTTCGGTGCCAAACATGAGCAGTGGTTGTGGCACGCCAATCGATTGATGGGCGGAGAGCAGAGCGGCGAGATTGCCGCAGTAGCTGCCGAGCAGCATCGCGGCGCGTGAGTAGTTTGTCTGGCTCAGTCCGAGCCCGCCGTATTTCATGGGAATCTTGATGCCGAAGGCACCGAGTTTCCTCAGGCCATCCAGCACGTCATCCGGGATCTCGCCCTCGCGGTCGATGGCGTCGGGATCGACATGCTCATCGAGGAATCGTTTCAGCCGCGCGAGGAAGGCATCGCCTTGGTCGCGATCTTCCAGGGATTGCACAGGGAAGGGGAGGAGGCGCGAGCTGTCCGGGGCGCCATTGAAAATGGAGGCAGCGAAGCCAAGGTTGCGCTCGCGATCGTCACGGGCTGCTTCGGTCATTTCGAGCGCAGCGCGTTGCCCGGCCGACATCTTGGAAGTGTCGATCACCGACTTCGTATTCTCATCGGATGGGGTGTTGGTGGAGTTCATGGCAATCCATGGTGAAGATGTGGAGATGTGAGGGGAGGAAAGAATTCAGAAATCGGCCAAACGAACTATCGTTTTGTAGGGCGTTGGATTTCAGCGGGTGGATGTGGCCGTTGTGGGGCTGACTGAGTTGACCGCAGATTTCGCAGAGGGCGCAGATGGGGATTCGATGAGAAGGAGCGGGTGAGGGTTGGAAATTTTGTTTCGATTTATTTGTTAAACAAGTGTTAAGTTATTTGTGGGGATGGGTTCGATTGGGAGGGGAACAGGGACTGAAAAGGCGGGTAGCCGGAGCCGAGCATCATGGCGAGTTCGATGTCTCCGGCGCTGGAGGCTACGCCTTCTTCGAGCACGAGCGCGGCTTCCTTCTGCATGAGGCCGTTCAGGTGCTCTGCCATGGCATCCGTATTGGCGAATGCGGAGAGTGCTCGGGGTCTGAGCAGCTTCATCACCTCGGGATTGGGCTGGTCACCCGCCTTGCTGCCGAAGGCGCGGTAGAAGCCGCGGCCATTCTTTCGGCCCAGCATGCCGGCGTGCACCATGCTCGTGAGCAGCGTGGAGCGCGGGATGCGATCGCCGAAGGCGTCACGCATGGTCTTCTCCACGTGAAGAGCGACGTCGAAGCCGATCTCATCCAGCAGGCGCAGCGGTCCCATCGGCATGCCGAACTCGGTCATGGCGTCATCCAGCGCCCAGGGATCGCGCATGGTTTCGGCGAGCTGTACTGCGCCCAGGAGGTAGGGCATGAGGATGCGGTTCACCACGAAACCGGGACGGTCCTGCACGAGGATGGGCGTCTTGCCGAGCGACTGCACAAACTTCACCACTGTGGCGATGACCTCGGGCGTGTTGTGCTTTGTCACAATCACCTCCACCAAGGGCATGAGGTGGGCGGGATTGAAGAAGTGCAGGCCGATGACGCGCTCAGGATTGGGAACGTCCGCCGCCATCTCAGTCACGGAGAGCGCGGAGGTGTTCGTGGCGAGCACGGTCTTTTCATGACAGCGGCTGGCGAGCTCCTTGAAGAGACTTTTCTTCACCGCCATGTCTTCGACCACGGCTTCGATGATGACGTCCATGCGATGGAGCGGGACATTTTCAGCGGTGGTGCCGATGCGATCCATCGTTTCACGAGCCTGCTTGCGGGTGAGGGCGTGACTCTTCAGACCCGTGTAGACAAGTTTCTGGATGTTGCCCATGCCACGAGCGAGGAATTCCGGCTTGGTGTCCGTCATGAGCACGCGGGTGCCCTTTCCCGCGATGGTGTACGCAATGCCTGAGCCCATGACCCCGGAGCCGATGACGGCAGTGTTCATCACGGGGCGTGGATTGGCGCCAATGCATGCCTTGGGCAGCTTCTTCGACGCGGCCTCCTTGCGCAGGAAGGCGCCGATGAAGCGGCGGGTCATATCTGTCGCGGTGAGCTCACGAATGGCCTGCTGCTCCAGCGCGAGTGAGTGCTCGAAGGACTTTGCTGCGCCGCGGGTGATCACTTCCACGGCCTTCACAGGCGCGGCAGCATGCTTGCGCGTCCAGGGGAACTTGCCATGAATCATCGCCTTCGCCCGCAGACGCAGGTACTGCGGCACGGGCCAGACCTGAGTGAAGTGGAAGTGGTGCTTCTTCGCTCCGGTGGGTTTGAAGGCGAAGCGTCGGGCGAGGGCTTCCATGTTCTCCACGGGCACGACTTCATGCACTAGGCCGAGACGCCTGGCGTGTTTCGACTTCAGCAGCTTGCCACGCACAATGAGGTCCATGGCCTTTGGCAGGCCAATGAGGCGCGACAATCGTGTGCAACCTCCCCAGGCGGGAACGAGGCCGAGTTGTGTCTCAGGCAGACCGATGCGTGTGGCATCGCTATCACTGGCGATGCGCCAGTCGCAGGCGAGGGTCATTTCAAAACCGCCGCCAACGCAGGCGCCGTGAATGAGGGCGATCTTCGGAATGCGCAGGGATTCAAGGTGTGTGAAGACGTCCTGGCCCAGGGAGAGCAATTCGTTCAGCTCATCCTGAGGCAGAGTCTGTACGGCCTTCAGGTCTGCGCCGGCCACATAGACGCGGTCCTTTGCGCTGCGGATGACGAGCGCGCGGATGTCCGTATCGCGATGCAACTCCTCAATGTGGCAGTCGAACTCATCCAGCGTGTCCAGGTTCCACACGTTCGCCGCGGAGTCCGGCGTGTCGAAGGTGAGCCAGCAGATGCCGTCTGCATCCACCTCGTGGTGGAAACATTGCGTGCGATGCACACGATGCGCATGCGCAGGCTGCGGGCGCAGGATGGTGTCTTCCACCGGGTCCTGTGTGGGATCGAGTACGAAAAGGTCCATGGGGGTGAGGGGTGGAGAGATGGAATGGCTTATTTCAGAGGGATTCGAGGCAGACGGCGCCGCCCTGGCCGCCACCGACACAGAGGGTGACGAGGGCGCGCTTCTTGCCGGTGCGCTTGAGTTGCTTCAGGGCAGTGAGGATGAGTCGAGATCCTGTGGCACCGACGGGGTGGCCGAGGGCGATGGAGCCGCCTTGAGGATTGAGCCGCGCTTCGTCAACCTCACCCAGAGGGGTATCGAGACCAGCGCGTTTTGCTGCGGCTGGATCGCGGAAGCATTTCAACACAGCCAATGCTTGCGAGGCGAAGGCTTCATTGAGCTCCATAAGATCTACGTCTGCCAGCGTCCAGCGAGCACGGCGCAGTGCAAGCGCACTGGCCTGTACTGGACCGAGGCCCATGCGCTCCGGATCACAACCGGTGTAGGCATAGCTCACCATGCGACCCAGCGGCTGCATGCCGAGTGAGGATGCTTTCTCCTCGCTGCATACGATCATAGCGACCGCTCCGTCTGTGATTTGTGAGGAGTTGCCCGCGGTGACCGTGCCGGTGAGCGGGTCGAAGATGGTAGGCAATTTCGCGAGCTTCTGCACGGAGCTGTCTGCTCGCACGCCATTGTCCTGCATCACGGCCTTCACCTCGCGCGTGCCGGAGAAGGCGGGCACCATTTCTTCTGCGAGGAATGCTGCGGCCGCCGCCGCCTTCAGATGGGATTTCACGGCAAAGGCATCCTGCTCTGAGCGTGTGATACCGAACTCGCGAGCGAGTACTTCAGCGGTTTCCCCCATGTTCAGTTCGGCCACGGGATCGGTGAGGCCCATCTTCAGCGCGAGCAGCGGCATGAAGTCCTGCGGACGGAAGGCCGCCATGGCGCGAGCCCTGGAGCCGAAGGTCTTTGCCCGCCCCAGCATGGCAAACTTCAGTGCTGCTTCATGGCGGAAGAGCAGTGGCATCTGGGACATGCTCTCCACACCACCGACGAGAAAAACTTCGCCCTGTCCCGCGGCAAGTTTCTGATGCGCGGTGGTCACGGCCTCCATGCCGGAGGCACAGTTGCGGTGCACCGTCATGGAGGGCTTCTCTTTCGGGATGCCAGTGCGCAAGGCAATGACGCGGGCGATATTCGCTGCATCCGCCGGCTGGGCGACGCAGCCGAAGATGGTCTCATCCACCAAGGCAGGATCGAAGCCGCTTCGGATAAGCGCGCCTGAAGCCGCGAGTCGGCCGAGGTCCGCGGCATGCATTTCCGAGAGAGCGGAACCAGAGCGGCAGAAGGGTGTCCTGGCACCATCGAGAATAACCAGAGATTTCATGGGAAAGATCAGGGTGAAATTGGATCCTGCCATCAGGGGCTCGCGCCCCCGATGGGAATTGGACGCCTCAGCAGATCACTTCACAGACGACTGCTGTGAGGACGGCGAGGGGGACGAGGGCGCAGAGCTGGCTGTGCCCACCTTGGGGCGACGGTCCGCGAGCTTTTCTTCCTTCAGCAACCGGCCCACGCCGAGCATGTCACGCATCTCCGCGAGCGGGTGAAAGGTGATGGCATTCGGCTTCAACTCGGTCACCTCCAGGAAGCGGCGGTTCAGGTGCTCTCGCAAGGTGCTCTCGCTGACCGCGTCGTCAGGTGTCACGTGCAGCAGCACCTCGTCGCACTCCAGCGGGTCATCGTTGCGTTTGCGCAGCTCAATCTGCCAGGCGGCGACACCGCGCTGGTCATCGAGCAGATGCTCCAGCATGTTGAAGTCCACCAGGGTGCCCTTGAGCTTGTCCAGACTCAGGCTGCGTACCTCGCTCACACGCGAGATGGGGCCGATGAGGCGCGGGCAGTGGCGGCCGCAGTGCGGACACATGTCCCACGTGATGCCGCCTTCGGCAATGTCGCCGGTGCGATAGCGCAGCACCACGGTGCCGCGGGCATCCAGCGAGGTGTAGACGATTTCACCGGGCGTGCCATCCGGCACCACTTCTCCCGTCTTGGAATTGATGAGCTCGATGATTCCGAGGTCCGGATACAGGTGGAATCCACTCGCGCCTTCATGAGGCATGGTGGGGCATTCCGGCCAGGCCATCTTGGCTTCCGTAAAGGCGTAGGTGCTGATGATGTGCACACCGAGCGAGCCGAGCTGGGCGCAGAGTTCGCGCAGTTTGGCGCGGAGCCCCTGGGGTGTCTTTTCACCACCGAGCGTGATACGCTTGATGTTCGGCCAGCGCCGCTTCTCCTCCACGGCCTGACGCAGGACGTGATACATGAAAGTGGGCATGCCGATGATGACATCGGGCTGGATGCGCTCGATGAGATTGATGTTCCCCTCCGTGCCGAGAGTCTTCCCGCCACCGGTGGAGAGCATGAAAGTACCGAGTCCCAGTCCTGCGTAGTGCGCCTGCCAGAAGGCGAGGTGCGGCGCATAAGGGAACATATTCACATGGCGGTACTCGCGGTCGCTGCGGCCGACTTCCATGATGCGCTTGCCTGCGAGCTCGAGGTGGGCGAGGTCATGCTTCGTGTATACAAAAGGCACCGGGTCGCTGCTGCGGCCTGTGGTGCTGGTCAGCAGGATGGGGCGGAACTCCGCCTCCAGCTTGTCCTTTGCATACTGCCTGCCGTGGAAGATGGCATTGAAGATCGTGCGCGGCTCGCGCTTCAGGACCTTCTGATCAGGAATGAGCACAAACTCGCGCTGCTTTTCCCGGTTGCCCGCGAGGTCACCTTTGCTGGAGAGCGGGACCTTTGCCCAGTCTTCGAAGGAGCGGATGTCATCCGGGTGAATCCCGTGCTCCTCGAACATCTTGTGATAGTGCGCCGAGAAGGGCAGCACCCTATGTTTCAGGTATTCGCGGAGGCGGCGGACTTGCCAGGCTTTCCAGAACTCCGGAGTCCCGGCGTCCCACAGTGGAGAGGAGAGGAATGGTTTCATGGCTGTTGTCGTTCATGAGGTTGGGTTGATGGCGATGTTGATACATGATACAAAATGATGGGAATCATTCCGGCTGGCCGCACTCGGCAGCTGCGGCGACTGCATAGCCTGCCTTCTGATCATTCGGCCCCAGCACCATGCCTGGGTGTGGCGACTGCTCCAAGGGGGAGGGCGCCTCGGGGCGCGGGATTTGGAGCAGCCTCCGAATCTGCGGCAGTGCCTCCAGTGCGGCGGTGCGGCCCGATTCTATATAGCGGTTGAAGTTTTCGAAGTCGTACCAGCGTGACTCCTGGCAGAAGGGGTGGATGAGCACGTCGGCACGGGCGCCTTCGTGTGCGATGACGCGGAGCTGCGAGCTCGTCAGACAGCGCTTGAAGGTATCCAGTACATTACCGTAGGCGAAGAGGTTCAGGTTCCGGCTGAGTGTCCCAAAGAAACGGGACATCATGGAGGACGGGATGGGCGGGGGGATGGGATAGCTCTGCATCTTGCTGGAAGAGATGTCTTCCAGAGTGGGCATCACATTCACGGCTATAATATAGTCCAGATCCGCGACCTTATGCAGCAATTCCACGGGAAGGGGTTCCGCAGCGCCGCCATCGATCCAGCGTTTATCATTGAGTAAAACCGGTGACACGATGCCGGGAATGGCGCAACTCGCCTGCACCGCGGCCGCAGCCGGGGTGGAGGCAGGAAGCACCTCTCCGCACACCGTGTCGAGATTGGTGGCCACCACATGCACGGGTCTGGCAAGGTCCCCCAGGGTCATGTCCCCCAGGGTGCGTTCCAGGTGCTTGCGGACTTTGTGGCCTCGAAGAAATCCTTTGAGCGGAGGCAGGGCGAGATCCATCAAACGCATCAGCGTACGACGATCGCGGATCTCAGCAGCCAGCTTGGTAAGCTCCTGTCCGGAAACCCCGGCGGCCCACAGGGTGCCTACATAGGCCCCCATGCTGCTGCCCATGATGACAGAAATGGGTATCTGTGCCTCCTCCAGGACCTGGATGACACCAATGTGTGCTAGGCCTCGCGCACCGCCGCAGGAGAGTGCCAGACCGATTCTGGGAGGGTCCTGGGCCGAGGCGGGAGCAGGGTCGTGAAATCGCTTCAGCAGTCCGTCAATACTAAACCACGGGAAGCGCAGTATGGGCGAGGAGGCGCGCATGACTGTAGTGGGGGTTCACTATGTTAGACATGCGGGTCGCTTCAAAATTCAAAAAATCAGAAGTAAAACACCGAGTTATGGTGTGAGACAAAATGTCTGAATCCATTGTCAAACGACACGCGAATATGACAGATGGGGAAGCAAGTTTTCGAAACGAAGTTTTTGCTTGTTTCCGGCGGGTTGCCGCGTTTGAAAAGGTGCCATGCGCACCTCCGGCACTCTCTCCACCCTTCTGGCCTGCCTGTCATTGACGGCCTCTGTCCCTGCTGCGGATTCGTTTGAAATAGGCGAAGGCCAGGAGGGCGAGCTGCCCCAAGGGAAGGAGGCGGATGGCATCCGCGGGGACTTTGTCCTGAAGAATGACAAGATCGTGGCGCTGGTATCCCAGAATGCCCCCCTGAGGCGCGCGAACATGAGCACCTTCTACGGGGCGGATGGCGTGACCCCCGGCTGCCTCTATGACCTGACGCTGGTGGGGGCGCAGAATGACCAGCTCATTTATTTCGGACCCACGGGGCAGAAGGGGCAGGTTTCCTGGGTGCGGGTGGTGGCGGAGGATGATGCAAACAGTGCGGGTGTGGAGACGGTGATCACCGCAGCGAAGAATGGAGGACTCTACGAGCGGCATGAGTACCGCGTGCGAGATGGCGAGCATGGTCTCTGGATCATCACGACTCTGCGCAACGAGGGGAAGGAAAAAACAAAAGCGAAGACCAAGGATGCCTGGACCCGCTTCAACGAAAGCGGTCAGAAGGATGGCATCCAGTGGGCGGACGCGGTAGACCCCCGGGACAAGGCGGGCTATGCGTATGCGAACCTCCCCCTGGAAGACTGGAAGAAAGAGCCACCCGCTGAGGAAGTGGAGCTGGTACCGGGTGAACAGGTGACGTGGGCTCGCTTTCTGGCGGTGGGGACGTCTCCGGCGGAGGCCTGGAGCCGGGTGCGTGAGAAGCGCGAGGGCAAGGAAGGCATGCTGACGGTGAAGGTGGCAGACAAGGCAGGGCAACCAGTATTGTCGGCTTCTGTTTCGCTGGTGGATGACAAGAATGTGCTCAAGGGATACCCGGACGAGAAGGGGGAGGTGAAGCTGGCGCTCCCCGCAGGCAGGCACACGGTGGTGGTAGAGGATATGGGACGGCCGGCGGTGACGCAGGAGGTGAGCATCGCCTCCGGAAAGACAGCGTCCATCGGTGCGGCCCTGGAATCTGCGACAAAGCTGAAGTTCACCATCACGGATGAAAGGGGGCGCAGCATCCCCTGCAAGGCGCAGATCCTCGCACAAGGAGAGACGCAGCCGGTGGACCTTGGTCCTACGATGAGGGCACATGGTTGCCGTGATCAATGGCACAGCGAGCGTGGTGACTTCACCGTGCAGGTGCCGGCCGGGAACTATCGAGTGGTGGTGACGCGTGGTATCGAGCACAGCCACCTGGCGCAGGACGTGACGCTGGCTCCGGGGCAGGAGATTGAGGTGAAGGGCACGCTGAAGAGGCTGGTGGACAGCACCGGCTGGGTGAGCGCGGACTTCCACAACCACTCCACGCAGAGCGGGGACAACATCTGCGGTACACCCGATCGGCTGATCAATATCGCTGCTGAACACATCGAGTTTGCCCCCACCACGGAGCACAACCGCATCTACGACTGGCGGCCTCTCATTGAAAAGCTGGGGCTACAGAATGATATCCAGACTGTGGTGGGCATGGAGCTCACGGGCAGCGCGGCGCACCTCAATTGCTTTCCGCTGACGGTGGAGCCTTTCCTTCAGGACAATGGTGCACCCGTGTACAATCTGGATGCGCGCATCACGGCGCTGACACTGCGTGGCTGGCAGGGCGAACGCGTGGATCGCTGGGTGCAGGTGAATCATCCGGACAACGCCTTCCTCTTCAATGACCGCAATCTGGATAGCAAGCCGGACGGCGGCCTCGTGGGCATCGAAGCCATGGTGGATGGCATGGAGACGGAGAACTTCATCGGCGATGGGATTCTCGCGGATTCCCCGTGGACGCTGAATCGTCCCAAGGGTGCCCTCGCCACGAAGGTGAGCTACGTGCGCCAGTTCATCTGGCTGCAGCTTCTCAATGCCGGCTTCCGGGTGAAGCCGGTGGCGGTGGCAGATGCGCATACGGTGTTCGGCAATGGGGTGGGTGGCTGGCGCATGTACCTGCCGAGCAAGACGGATGAACCCGCAAAGATTGACTGGACCGGTGACCTCGCGGCGCAGGCGAAAGCGGGGCACTATTTCCTGACCACCGGACCCTTCCTCAACGTCACCACGGCGGATGGAAAGGTGCCGGGTGATGACGTGCGTGTGAATGGGGTGGTGCAGCTGAAGGTAAAGGTGCAGTGCACGGACTGGGTGAACATTGACCGCATCCAGGTGCTGGTGAACTCGCGCAAGGAGCCGACGCTGAACTTCACCCGCAAATCACATCCTGAGATATTCAAGGATGGTGTGGTGCAGTTTGACCAGACCATCACCGTGCCGCTGCAGAAGGACGCGCACCTCATCGTGGTGGCTGTAGAAGAAGAGGGTGACCTGAAGACCGGCTACGGCAGCAGTGACCAGGCGCGCCTGCGCCCCATGGCCTACCACACGCCCATCTATGTGGATGTGGACGGAAATGGATTCCAGGCGAATGGCGACACGCTGGGCTATGACATTCCCGTGGCGAGAATGACGGTGGATACCGTACGCGAGAAGCTGGGCCTGCCGCCCGAGCCGAAGCCGGAAGCGCCGGCGCCGAATGGGGCTCCCGCTGCTGCCGCGCCGGGGGCGAAGAAGGGCTCGTAGTGGAGGTGGCTTGAATCAACAAAAAAGGAGGCAGCTTTGCGGGCTGCCTCCGTGACAGAGAGATGCGCGTCTGAACTACGCCACCAGCGTGGCAGTCATCGTGATCTTGGCGTTCAGCAGCTTTGAGATGGGGCAGTTCGCCTTGGCGGTTTCGGCGGCTTCCTGGAAGGCGGTTTCATCTGCGCCAGGGATGGTGACCTTCACGTCGAGATGGCTTGCGGTGACCTGGAAGCCATCGCCAACCTTCTCCAGCGTGACCGTGGCCTCGGTCTCAATCTTTTGGGGTGTCATGTTTGCCAGGCCGAGAATCATGGAGAGAGCCATGGAGAAACATCCGGCATGCGCTGCACCGACCAGCTCCTCGGGGTTCGTGCCTTTCTCACCCTCGAAGCGGGTGCGGAAGGAGTAGGGGACACCAGAGAGCACGCCGGAACCCGTGGTGATGGTTCCGCTTCCGTCCTTGAGACCGCCGTTCCAGATTGCTGATGCTTTTTGTTTCATGGTTTTTCAGCATCGCATGAGTCGCTGGAATTGGCTGCAATTTTTTGTCGTCAGTTTTGCCTCAAAAGGTTGGACGTGAAAGAAAGGCGGAGCGGGCCGGGTAGGTCAGACTTCCGCAGTCTGCATCTTGATTCATCAAGCAGTTCATCCGCCATGTCCCGAATTCCATTTTTTCCCGGCCGTCATGGGTCCAGTGTCGGCGAGAGAGCCGCAGGCTACGGTAGTGTGGTGAGGTTGTTCATGGGGCTGATGCTGGGCCTGTTGTCGTGGAGTGTGGCGAGCACAGCGACCCAGGCTGCCACACTGCAGGCAGGAGCTGCGCGTGTAGAAATCACGGACCGGACGGTGCCCGTGGTGAATGACCCGCTCTATGCGAAGGCGTTGGTGCTCAAGAGCGAGAAAACTGTGGTGGTGATCATCACGCTGGACGTGGTTTCGATGGGTGAGATAGGCCGCATTGGCAATGGATTCCTGGCCACGGTGCGTGGAGAGCTGAAGAGGGAACTCGGGATCGCGCCGGAGAGCGTGATCATCAATGCAAGCCACTGCCATGGAGTGCCGCGACCGGACACGGCTGCGCTCACGGTGCAGGCGGTGAAGGAGGCATGGCAGAAGATGGCGCCAGCACATGTCGCTGCTGGCAGGGGCAGTGAGCAGCGCATCAGTGAAAATCGCCGCATCAAGATGAAGGATGGCAGCGAGGTGGACATGCGCCGTGCCTACCCGCTGCCACGAGATGAAGATGTGAAGGCGGTGGGGCCGATTGATCCTGAGATAGGGATTCTGCGTGTGGACCATGCCGATGGGAAGGCGATGGCGGTGGTGTACAACTTTGCGTGCCATCCCATCATGAACCCGCCCAGCACGGGGAACTCGGCGGACTATCCCGGCTTTGCTTCGAAGGTGATTGAAGAGGAGCTTGGCAATGGCGCGGTGGCATTGTTTGTGCAGGGCTGTGGCGGTGACATCAATCCCATTGGCTACAAGGGCGTGGCGCACCCTCCGCAGGCGGAGCCGCTGGGCACGATGCTGGGACTCAGTGTGATGCGTGCCGTGAGGGAGATGAAGACGAGGGCGGATGAGTCGTTGGGCATTGCGAGCACGACGCTGGCGCTGCCACGCGCGGCAGACTTTGAGCGCCGTATCGCGGCCAATGAGGCAGAGCAGGTGAAGCTCACGAGGTCCCTTCGTGGGACCAATCTGAACTTCAAAAGTTTTCTGCCCCTGCTGATGCAGCATCGTCTTTTTCCCGAGCAGCCTGCGGCGCACGCTCAGCAATACCTGCGACAGAAGGATGGCGGCAGGGAGGACTACACGCGCCTGGATGCGGACAACCGCGCGAGCATCGAGGCATATCTGCACAACATCGAGGTAATGGAGAAGCTCACGCGACTGAATGCGAATCTCGCGCTGCTGAAGAAGCATCAGGCGCAGACTGTGGCGGCAGGTAACACCACGCTGGACGTGGAGATGGCTTCGGTGAGGGTGGGAGAGTTTCGCCTGGTGACCTTCCCCGGGGAGGTGACGGTGGAGGTGGGGCTGAACATCAAGAAGGCTGCTCCACATCCGCACTGCTTTGTCGCAGGGTACACGAATGGCTACATCTACTACACGCCTACGGTGGCCCAGCGGAACAACACAGGCTATGCGCAGGAGGATTGTGACACTTTGGTCGCGCCGGAGTGGCAGGCGCTGTTTGAGAAGCGGGCGCTGGAAATGTTAAAGGGCTTGTGAGTTTTGTATGACCGGACTCTACTGGTGGTCCGTATCGAATCTGAACTGAAGGCTGCGGCAGGCCGTGGTCGATGGGTTCATTCAACCTCAGCCTATTCTTCCCATGAAAAGCAGCTTTCACGGATTTGCCTCTCTCGAAAAAGGCAAGAAACTGGAGTCCTTCTCCTTCGACCCGGGTCCGTTGGGTGACGAGCAGGTGGAAATCGCCGTGGAGTACTGCGGCGTGTGTCACAGTGACCTTTCCATGATCGACAACGAGTGGGGGATGTCCGCCTATCCCCTGGTGCCGGGGCATGAAGTCGTGGGACGCATCGTGGAAGTGGGGGGCAACGCGAAGGGACTGAAGGTAGGGCAGCGCGTGGGAGTTGGTTGGTTTTCGGGAAGCTGCATGCACTGTGCGCAGTGTCTCTCGGGAAATCACAACCTGTGTCCGAATGGTGAGGGCACCATCGTGAATCGCCACGGAGGTTTTGCCAATCGGGTGCGTGCGCACTGGGCGTGGGCCACACTCCTGCCTGAGCAGCTGGATGGCGCGAGCGCCGGGCCGCTCTTCTGCGGAGGCATTACGGTGTTCAATCCTATTGTGCAGTTTGGAGTGCGGCCGACGGATCGTGTGGGTGTGATTGGCATTGGTGGACTCGGTCACATGGCGGTGCAGTTCCTCAGCAAGTGGGGTTGCGAGGTCTTTGCTTTCACCTCCAGTGATTCCAAGAGGGAGGAGGCGATGAAGATGGGAGCGCACCAGATTGTGAACTCGCGTGATGAGGCCCAGCTCAAGAAGATTGCAGGATCGCTCGATTTCATCATCAGCACGGTGAATGTCGCCATGCCGTGGGATGCCATTTTGAGCAGTCTCGCGCCGAAGGGACGACTCCACTTGGTGGGGGCAGTGTTGGAGCCCATCCCGGTGGGAGCGTTCTCCCTCATTGGAGGGCAGAAGAGCATCTCAGGCTCTCCGGTGGGAGGTCCGGCTACGGTTGCAAAGATGCTGGACTTCGCTTCGAGGCATAAGATTCCGCCGATCACCGAGGAGTTTCCCATGAGCCAGGTGAACGAGGCGCTGGATCATGTGCGCGCGGGGAAAGCACGCTATCGCGTGGTGTTGAAGAACGACTTGGGCTGATGGGAGTAATGGAGTAATGGAGTAATGGAGTAATGGAGTAATGGAGTAATGGAGTAGTGCGGTGGGTGCCGCCATATCCCCCCTCAATGACTTTGACGCATGTCTGACGTATCCCGTGACCCTGAGAAGCGGTTTTCGAACCGTGTGGCGGATTATGTGAAGTATCGTCCTGGGTATCCGGATGGGATCTTGGAGCTGCTGCGGGAGAAGGTGGGGCTGAGTGCTCGGTCAATGGTGGCGGATATCGGATCGGGCACGGGCATCTCGGCGGAGTTTCTGCTGCAGGTAGGATGCACCGTGCACGCGGTGGAGCCGAATGCGGACATGCGTGCGGCGGCGGAGTTGATGCTGAGTGGTAGAGCGGGATTTCACAGCGTGGCGGGAGCTGCGACGGCCACGACATTGCCAGAGCGCTCGGTGGATCTGGTTGTGGCGGCGCAGGCGTTTCACTGGTTCGCGGGAGAGGCGACGCGGGCGGAGTTCGATCGCATCCTGAAACCGGAAGGTTGGGTCGCGTTAATCTGGAATGTGCGCAAGGTGGATTCTACGCCCTTCCTCGTAGCGTATGAGGCGCTGTTATTAAAACATGCCACGGACTACGGACAGGTGCGGCACGAGCTCGTGGATGACAAGGTGCTCGCGAGCTTTTTTCGCGATGGGAAGTTCAGCTCCACATCATTTCCAAACGCGCAGTACTTCGACTACGATGGGCTCAAGGGACGGCTGCTGTCTTCTTCCTATGCACCTGCGGTGGGGCAAGCGGGGCATGAGGAGATGATGGCGGAGCTGGAGAGGATTTTTCGGGAGTATGAGGTCGAGGGCAAGGTGGCGATTGACTATGACACGTGGGTGCATTTGGGGCGGTGAGGGGTGTGGTCACGTGCAGTGAGTTCAACGCAGCGCCGAGCGGAGCGAGACGACTGCAAAGCAGCCCGAAGGGTGAGGACGGCAGGACGAATCAAACACAGAGACGCAGAGGAACTTCGGAGACTGAGGTGGGGGAGTGGTCTAAGCGGTGGTGCACGCGGTATGGTGATTTGAGGTGCGGAAGCTTGCTCTGCGAGAAGCTGTCGAGCATTTTTGTCTGGTGGAGGATAGCCGTGTTGATGCTGGCTTCACGGCAGCAAGCTGCCTGCGGAAAGCTGGAGCAAGCTCCAGCAGTCCAAGTTCGTTGCGTCGCAATGTTTAGTGGCAAGCGCGTGGCAGCGTGCGATCACATGAGAGTGATATCGACTTGAGAACTCTGCGAGGTGGCGAGTGATCTTCAGTTGGCGGGCTGAAGTTTCAGTGTTACGAGCGTTCCAGGGGGGGAGTTTGATGGGGAGCTTTGAGAAGGTGCCCGCGATTACGTCGAATGCCGGAAGCGGTTCTTCTTTTCCACCTTCCTCCAGCATTGCTTTGTACTTTCCGGGTTTCAGCAGGCGGAGTTCGGCTTCGAAAAAGCGATCTTCCTCGCCAAAGTGAAACAACTCTGCCGTGAGGTGGGTGGTATTCGCCTTCGTTACGAACACCGCCATGTCCTGCGCGGGAGTGACCCAGCGCACGGCCATTTGGGGGAAGCGGGGTGCATTCGTATCGCCGCTCACCATGCGGTAGAGCAGTTCGTGCTTGGGCAGGGTGACTCCTTTGTAGTCATCAAACTTGTAATCCTCCGCGAGGAACTGGGCGAAGCGCATGACGCGGTCTGTCGAGCGCACTTCGCTGGTGAAGCCGGGGAAGTTCACGCGCAGAGCTTTGGCGCTGTCGCGCAGGGCGGCGGTGATCTCTTCGCGGCCCGTGGCGTCTGAGCGCAGGGTGTGCTGGGCGCTTTCCAGGGCGAGCAGTTCATCGAATTCCGTGGTGCCGGTCAGGGCTTTGCAACGGGCGAGGGACTTCACCAGAGCGCCGAAGTTGCTGTTCGCATTTTCACGAGGGCCGAGATTCTCCGCGCACCAGGCGTCGCTGCCGGGCTTCGCATGGCTGGGTTCTTTCTGCTTCAGCCACTTCAGACGCATGGCGGCCATGGAGCGCAGGGGTTGCAGGTACTTGTCCTTGCCGGTTTTCACGTGGGCGATGACCATCGCATCCGTGAGCTCGGTCATGACGCTGGGCCAGATGTAGTAGGAGTGCATGTAGCCACCTGGCTTCACCGGTTCCCACCACGGCTTCTCCGCGCCAGCGGTGGCACCATCGGGCCAGCGGATGGAGGCCGGGAGGATGCCGGCGGGCTTGCCATTCTCTGCGCGGGCGGTGGCATCCACCCAGGTGTCCAGCCATGCGGGAAGGAGGTCATCCAGCACCGCATCATTCTGCTGCTGCCAGATGAGGAAGGCGGGATGCAGCGCTCCCACGTCGGCCATCACATCGAATGCGCGAGCCGGAGCGGGACTGGTGCCCGTGGCGCTGAAGTAGAAGCTCTTGAACTGGAGCTGGCCGCGCTCATTTTTTCCCGTCCAAGCATCGCGCATGAAGGGGCCCATCTTCAGAGCCCAATCCTTCCACCGCTTTTGCTGCGGCTCCAGCACCATGAGGGGAATGAGATTGTCGGTGGTGTCCTCAGCGGCGTGCTCCACATCGGTGATCTCCTGATTGAAGCCGCCCTTGAGATGCGGGCGGTTCATGGCGGACTTGGAGAACTTGAGCTGGGCTGTGAGGGATTTCTTGTCGTCAAAGCCCAAGAGCACGGAGGCCCACCAGCGCCACATTTCGCAGTCGTCGCCCCAGCCGCCGCCGAACTGGCCGTCTTCGCGTTGACGGTTATCGATCCACCAGTGGATGATTTCCCGCAGGCGCTCAATCTGCTCGCGTTGGAGCACGGCCCACTCGGGGGCATCGGGTGTATCAGGAAGTGAATTTGTATCAAAGGATGTTTGAGAGACTGAATTCAACCATGGGATGGGTTTTCCCAGATACATGCCGGGGATGGGATTCTGCGGGAAGGCTTTCTGGTAACGGCGAAAGTCTTCGCAGGCTCGCTGATGCAGCTTTGGCCCCTCTACGGGATGGCTGCGGATGGTGCTGTTCTCGATCAACTGCCACGCACGCATGCGGCCCTGATACAATGCGGTGATGACGTGCAGGGGCGAGCTCTCGGGAATGCCGAAGTCGTAGGCATCCCACTGCTTCCCGTAGAACTTCAGGCCGCTGCGATTCCACTTTTCAACAAACGCGGCAAGCGTGGCTGCTTCGGCTTGGAGAGAAGGGCTGGCGGTAGATGATTTCGAAAGCTCCCTGAGCAGGCGCTGGCGTTCGGTCTCATCCTGCGCATTCCCCGCTTGTTTGATGAGTTCTTCACTGCTCGTGTCGCCGGTCCTCTTGTCCTGCGGCTTTCCGACAGTCGTGGGAGGCTGGATGAGCAGTTCATCCAGCACGGATTCGATGTAGCGGTCATTGGGCTTCCCGGAGGCGTCCTTCTTCTTGAGCAGGTAGGACTGGTCCTTGTCCGGCTCGGACTTCCACTCGAAGGTCATGTCGTCCTTCAGATCCATGAAGCCCGTGGACTGCAGGTCCCAATAGTCCCGCTGACCGCGCACCGCGTAGAGCACGGAAGCAAGATCCGCCACGTGGCGGTCCTTCGCGGTGCCGCCGAAGTAGTGCTCATAGGAGCGGCGGACGGGATTGTTCGCGGGTGTCTTCGCAAGGCTCTTGCCAATCTGCAGACCACTAGGCACGGAACACACCTCACGACCGGCAAAGACGATGGGGGTGGGCCATTCGCGAATCACCTTCAAGACGGAGGCGGGCTCGCGCTGGAAGTTCACATTGCCCAGCTTCAGGTCATCCTTCGCAGGTGAGCCGATGAAGTTGCCGCCCATGCACACATAGAGCTTCACCTTGCGCTTCACGAGGTCGGCTCCGGAGAGGCGGGTGCCTTCTGCGGGGAGTTCCAGGAGGTTTCCCAGGTTCGTGAGGTAACCCACGGTGACGATGGTCACGGAATGGTCGGGCTGCTTCTCGAGGATGTCGCGGTATACCAGGGCGGCGTCAGGCGCATCGGCGGTGGATTTGAGTGCGGTGGGGAACTCCCGGGTGATTTGATCCACATACTTGGAGGGATGGCTGGTGCCATGTTTCTTCGGAGCTCCGATGGGAAGATGGGGGCGGCCGTAGTAGGCATTGATGGCGGCGACCGTGGGCGCGGCACCGGGGTGGGTGACACTGACTACCGTACCGAGGATTTCGCACTCTCCGCGATCCGCAAGAGCGTGCAGCACGGCCATGGCACCCGCGTCGTCGCAGTCGGTATCCATGTCGGTGTCGAAGAGAATCTTCGGGACGGACGATGGGGGCGGGGTCTGCGCCTGGCCCTGTGCCGGAGCGAGTGAGAGGAAGGTTGCTGCCAGCAGTGAGATTCTGGAAAGGCGGGGCAAAAAAGAGAGAGTCGCCGTCATGAGTGATGGCGATGATACGGAGAAAGTGGACGGGTCTTTTAGGAATGAGAGCGCTACGCTGGATTCCTGAACAGAGGACGCGGAAGTGGACGAAGTACCTGAGGGTGGTGCGTGCCGCACGCTGTTCCACACCCCCTCCGCCCACGGAAATTTGGAGGCCGACGCAGCAGCCCCCTACCGGTCAACAGGTGGGCTGCGTCATAGACCTGAGGTGCGATGCCCTCTTTTCTCCACCTGCTACTGACCGCACACGGAGTGTGCGGACCACCACGTCTGGTCCCTTCGCTTGTTACTTTGCCGCGGTCTGTTCCTTGAGAAGTTCAGATGGGGTGAGGAAGCGGCAGCCCTGGTCGCGGAGGTAGAGGACGGCTTTCTTGAAGTTCTCAAAGCGAGCGTCGTCCCACTGGTTGGGATGGCCCTGGATCACGAAGTAGGGCACGGTGTCCTTCTTCTGCTCGTAGGTGGCTTTTACGTTCTCCGGATTGGGAACGAAGAGGGGCTTCTCCAGTTCCATGAGACGCTTGAAGACAAACTTGCTCGTGGGCACGTCCTTGGGCGGGCCGTAGTAGAAGACCATCTTGATTTCCGGGATGCCTTCCAGAGCCTTGTAGGTGGTGCCATCGATGGCGGTGCTATGCGGACCGAACGCATTCATCTCGATGCCGGTCTTCTGCTTCATGAGGTCGATCGACTTGCGGAACATGGCGGCCTGGTCCTCGGGGGTGCCGCCCATGTACTCGGCGGTGCGGCCATTCACCTTCATCTCCTGCGGGAGCAGGCGGGCGTAGTAGCCGTGGTGCCAGAACTCGATGTAGCCCTTGGCAGCTCGCTCTTTGATCCAGGCGACGTAGGCGGGGCAATCGCCTTCGAGGGAGTCGCAGAGGATGCCGTAGGAATACTTGAGCTTCTCACCCTCGAGGAAGTCCGTGGTGCGCTGGAAGCGGGGCGAGACGGTGGCGGTGGGGGGCTTGCCGCCCTTCACGAGGTCATCAAGCTTGAGGACGACCGCGAGGGGCTTCCTGGCCGTGTCATTGCCGGCGGGCGTTTGGGCAGAACCGCCAGCGCCGGAGAAGAGGGCCAGTGCGGCAGTGACGATGGCGAGAAAGGGAAGCGGCTTCATGCAAGGTGGCCTAGATGTTGATCTCCGCTGTCGCAGATTTCGAGACATTTCTGATGCCTGCGGCTTCTTTCACCGCGGCAAGCTCGAGCGGCAGGTGCTTTTTGAAGAGGAGGATGTCCGCACTGTGGATGAGCAGGTTGGCCCCCAGCTTCAGGAAGCGGGCCTGCTGCTCAATGCTACCCCAGAAGTGGATGCCTGCGCCGATGCCAGCGGCACGCGCCTTGCGGAAGATGGTCTCGCACGCGGCGAGGAAGTCAGGATGGTCGTACTGCTCGGGCACACCGAGATTGCACGAGAGATCATGAGGGCCGATGAGCACGGCATCGAGGCCGGGCACGGCGAGGATCTCATCCAACGCATCGATGGCGGGCTGGCTCTCGATGTTGACGATGAGAATGCGGTCGGAAGCGGCGGAGGTGATGTAGTCGTGCAACACGGGCTCTGCGGCAGCACCCTCCAGCATGGACTGCAGCTTTCCACCCTTGATGGGGCGCAGCTTCACCGCACCGCGCAGGGCCTGCACCTGCGCGGCAGTCTCGATGTAGGGCGCGATGATGCCTGCGGCACCACCATCCAGAACCATGGTGGCCTCATAGGGACTGGGCGAGGGGATGCGCACCAGCGGTGCCAGACCCATGCCGGCATAGATCTGGCACATCCACGAGAGTTGCTCGCGATCGAGCGCGATGTGCTCGGTATCAATGAAGACGAAGTCCAGCCCGCAACTCCGCACCGCCTCCGGCCACCGTGGGGAGGGGGAGACAATCAGCGTGCCAAAGACATGCTGTCCCTCGTGGAGAGCGGTGGAGAGTTCGCGGGCGTTCATTTCACAAGGTCGTGTTACTTTTTCTTTTTGTTTTTCTCAGCAGCTTCCTGCATCTCCTTCGTCCACTCGAGCACCTGGTGGTCGGCGACGAGACGTTCGCGGAGCTTGGTGTAGTCCACCTTTTGCACAGTCACTCCGGCATCGATTGCTTGTACGGCGGCGGTGGCGGCAGATTGGCCGAGAATCATGAAGACAGGTTCCATGCGGATGGAGCCGTACGCCACGTGCGTGGAGGAGAGGCACACGGAGACGAGGAGATTCGAGCACTCAGATTCACGCGGCACGATGCTGCGATAGCTGACGGGATAGGGATGCGGCACCTTGATCTCGATGCAGCCCTCCGCCTTCACCTTGCCATCCACGAGCACGCGGGAGGTGTGATGGGAGTCCATGGTGTAGCTCGCGAGGCCCACGCTATCCGGCACGACTTCGCGGCTGTCGCAGTTCTTCTGCGTCATCACATAGTCGGAGACCATGCGGCGGCCTTCGCGCACGTAGAGCTCATGCGGCCAGCCGTTCGTTTCCGCGAATTCGCCCTTGGGCAGGCCAAAGCTCTTCGTGAACTCGCGCACTTTCTCAGGCAGCTTCTCATCATGCGCGAGGAACCACATCATGCCCTGCTGGTAGGTCACGTGCTGCTGGAAGATCTTTTCACGCGCTTCATAGTCCGCATCCGGCCAGTCATTGCTGGCGCCGACGAAGTCCGTGGAGATGGGGCCGGCGTTGTTGCAGTCGCCAATGTTCAGCTTCACCGGGCCGCTGCCGTAGGTGAACTTCCACTCGGCATTGAGGTCGGTGGTAAGGTAGCGCTCGAGCAGGGCGAAGTCGCCACGGTTGTAGCCTTGAGGCTTGGGCCAGGCGATGCCATCGGCGGCCTTCACGGCCCACATGCGGAAATTGTAGGCCTGCACGAGTTTATCGCCGGTGCCGGGAGCGGGGAGAGGGCCGCCGGTGATGCCTGGGAGGAGTCCGCTGCTAGGGTCGCCCGCTTTCACATACGGATCCACGGCGAAGCGGAACTGGTGAGTGCGCGCGAGTTGGAAGCCATTCACGGTTTCGCCATAGGCGCTGTTGTCCTCGCGGCCCACGAAGTACTTCACTCCGGCGCGGGCAAAGAGATCGCCCTCGTAGGTGGCATCGATGAACATCTTCGCCTCGATGCGATTGCCGTTTTCGAAGACGAGAGCGGTGATGCGGGTGCCGTCCTTCTCCACGGTCTTGAGGCGGTGCTCGTAGTATACGGGCACATTGGCGTCGCTGAGCATCTTGCGAAAGATGGTCTCGGCCTGGGAAGGGCGGAAGCCCAACTCGCCACTCACATCATTCATGGCTTCACGCTTCGCGGTGCTGGCGCTCTTCAGAAATTCGGCGCCCATGCCGCCGATGGAGCGCGCATTTCCCACGTCCACGGCGGTAAGACCGCCTGAGGTCATGCCACCCACGTGACGACGAAACACGGCAAACGCAGCCTTCTTTCCCATGCGATGCGCCTGGGTCGCTGCGGCCACGCCACCGGGGGTGCCGCCGTAGACGCACACGTCCACCTGGATGGTCTGAGCCGGATTCGCCGCAGGCACGGGGTAGTAGTAGCGCAGGCCGGGATTTGGAGTGGCAGGAACGTCAGCCGCGGGGGCGAGAGAGGCGGCACCGATGCACGAGGCGGCGGTGGCCAATGAGAGAAGAAGGCGATTCATAAGGGAAAGAAGTCCGTGAGGTGGCTTTTTGGACGTCCCATTTGACCAGACACTCCCATTCTCATCAAGGCTCGGTGGCGGCTTGGGCATACAGGCTGTAGAGCCGGGCGTTCTTCAGTTCCACCAGGATGCGTACGGGACGGTCGGTAGGAATGGCGGTGCCTGATTTCCACGAGGCTTTCCATTGGGTGGCGTCTGCACGAAGTTCGTTGCTTTCGTCGAGGGAGAGGCCCGGAATGGGCGCGCCGTGTTTCTCCAGCACTGCGATGCGGACGAGACCATCGTTGGAGGTGGAAGCATTGATGATGAGGTGCGGTGAAGCGTGGCGGAGGGGAATGGTCTGCACGGTGCCTGTTTGCTCTCCTGCATCGAGTGAGGCAAAGCCGTGCCTCCGCCACACGGCGCGACCGATGGAATTGCGCTTCTCCGGAAGAGCTCCTCCGTGAGAAGTGGTGAGGCCGGTGTAGTACATCCATGTCTCATCTCCGACATGCACAGCGGTGCTGGAGACGCCGAGGATGGTGCCGGCGTCGAAGGTGCCAGGCTTGCCACGGGCGATGATGGCAATGCGTGGCTCAGTGCGCTGCCAGTGGAGTCCATCGGCACTGGTGATGAGTTGCACATCGATGTAGCCGTCCGTGGGGCTTTGACCTTTGGGGAAGGGGATGGGCTTGCCCTCGGGCGAGAGGTTCTTCCGGTCGGGAGCGGTGACGCGGAAGATGGTGGGAAAACCGAGGTAGCCTGCGGCGTGCGTGAGCACGGACATGTTATTCACCTCGGTGCGTTGCTTGGGTTCGGTGACCCAGGCATCATCGATTTCATCCGGGGCGAAGGTGAGCTCTGCCTTGCTCCATGTGGCGAAGTCCTTGCTGCGGGAGAGCCACACGGTGCGACGTGAGGTGCCTCGAAGAGTGGCGTGCAGGCGATGGTAGGCAAGGTATTCACCCGTGATGGGATCCTGCGCGAGGCTGATGTTATCTCCCTCGGGGAAAATGGGCTTCTTATCAGGATGGCTCTTCCACTTCAGGCCATCGGGCGAGACGGCGGCGTAGTAGTCACCTCCGAAGTAGCCGAGCATCTTCCAGCGCTTGGCTGGGTCAGTCTCGTGCTGATCCAGCAGCACGCTGGGGCTGTGCAGGTCGAAGACAATGTTGTTTTCCTTCGAGCCTGCGAAGGCGTGCAGCCCGAGTGATGGCTTCTCCCACGTGAGGCCATCGCGTGAGGTGGCGTACAGGGTCACATCATAGCGATTCCTACGGAAGCCGGGGACGGCAATGTTCTTGATGTCCGGAATGGCCTCCTGCCGCGTGAGGTACCACATGCGGTAGCCGCCGGTGGCATCATCCGGATAGACGGAACCGTGGATGTAAACACGGTCGCCCTCCCAAGGTTTGTCTGCCTGGAGTACAGGAGAGCTTGATTGCTTCGCGGGATGAATGGTGCGGGTAACGCCGCTCTTCGTCGCGATACCACCGTCGTCCGCGAAGAGAAGCGGTAGCTCTCCCAGGGTGATGCTCCTCTCCTCTGCGAAGGCGCCTGTGCTGATGAGGAGCGGCAGGCAGCATGCGATGCTGAGGGAGAGGAGAGGACGCATGGGCGTTATGGGGTGGAGTCTTCCTGAAGCACGATGTCCGAGCCGCCAGGAAGCGCATCGTAGCGTGCAGTGCCGTTGCTCACGCTGACGGTGGTCTTCTGCGTGCCCTGCGTGATTCTGCACTTCTTCCATGTCGTGGGCACGTGGGTCAGTAGGGTGAGTGGTTGATCGTAGAGCTTGGGGTCCGCTTTGGAGGTCAACTGGAGGCGGATGGATTTGTCCGTTGCTTCTACGATCTTCACCTCAGCGCTTTCGCGCTCTGTGAGATACTGGTGATAGGAGATGTGGTCTGTGACCCAGAGTGCGCCTTTGTCGGAGCGTTCCTTCAAGCCGTCCAGCAATGGGAAGAAGACTGCCTGGGCGAGCGGCCAGAAGTCCTGGTACTTCACTACGGGACCCACACGCTCCACGCCATGCACCACGAGGTACTCCATGTCCTTGGCGGCGATGGCCTTGTCCGCGAGGGCGATCATCTCCTCAGTGGTCTTGAGATGGTAGACGGCGCCGTGATCCTTGAAGGGAGGGCGGTCGATGAGCTGATGTTTCTTCAGCAGTGCGGCCTCTTCTTCATTCGTGATGTTCCAGGTGCCGGGTTTCGTTCCTGGTCTGGCGTAGGAGACGAGCTTGTCCTTCGTGTGCGGGACGATGGTGCGGATGTAGCTGGCGTTCTCGCCGATCTCATACTCGCCATGCGCGGCGTCCTTGATGCCGCCGTGCGTCATGGTGTGCACGCCGTAGACCATCCCCTTCTTCCACAGTTCCTTTTCCCATTTTTCGATGGAGTGCTTGTACTCGCCCTTGGCGGGGCAGATGTAGAAGGTGGCGGTGAGGCCGCGCTTCACCAGTTCCGGAGCGGCCACCTGCCAGTGGCTCGGCCAGCTGTCGTCAAACATCAGGAGGAAGACCGCAGTGCGATCATCCTTCCATTTGGCGATGCGGGTCTCGCCAGGTGACTGTGCGGAGGCGGTCGCGCAGACGAGGAGGAGGGTGAGGGCGGAGGCAAGGAAGAGGCGCATGGTGTGCGAAAGACGTTTGAGAGAACTCAACTCTTAGGCTTCGTCGCGGGAGCTGCGGGCAGGGCCTTGCTGGCCTTCATGCTGGCTAGGATGGTCGCCTTGTTCTTGGCCCAGTCGGAATTGGGCGTGGCTTCCCACACCTTGAAATTGCGTACGGCGCTCTCCACGCCGGCCACGAACATGACGCTGCACTTCGCCGAGGTGATGAGGGGGTGCTGGCCGGTCATCGTCTTGCCATCCACGGTGAGGGTCATTTCGTCGCCGAGGATCTCGAAGAGCACGGTGTGCCATTCGCCGAGGGCCATGGGCGTGAGAGTGAGTCCGAGTGGCACGGCCTTGTCGGGACCACCGTGGTCGTTGTCATCCTTGCGGATGTTGAAGCCCTTTTCATCGATGCCCACGCTGCAGATGTAGTCCTTGGTATCGGTGGTGCGCACCTGCACATGGCGCTTGGGGCGGCCCTCCATGGGGACATCATGCATCTGCACTTCGCATTGTATGACGACGTCCTTAAAGTCGAAGCCGTAGGAGGCGGTAGCGGGGTGTTGCACGGCGGGATTCTCCTTTCCTACGAAGGTGCCATTCACCACGTCCCAGTGACCGCCGCGTGCGGCGGAGTTGTAGCGCCAGGCCTTGAAGCCACTGGCGAAGCCGTTCGACTTGCCATCGAAGGGCGGCAGGGGCTTCTCAAAGTCCTGCTGCACGAGGAGTTTTCCTCGTGTGGTCATGAGGGTGGGCAGCAGGTCCTCGGCATTCGCAGTGGCAAAGCCGAGTGCGAGGCAGAGGAGGGGGAGGAGGAGAGGTGGGAGTCGCATGGTGTGCGCCAAGTCTGAATGACGGATGCGGAATGTCGAACGGGAACGCCGGACTGGGGGCTGTGGGCTGGCATGCCACGGGGAGGGTGCTGGGTGTGGCGGGCTGCATTGGCTTCAACACAGAGACACAGAGACGCAGAGGAAACTTCGGAGACTGAGAAGGGATGAGATGGGGGCTCCAAAATTGCGAGGCGGTCCTATCGGCGTTCTTTGGCGAGCTTGTCCGTCTCCTGCAGGTTGAAGCGTACGCTTACGACGGAGTTTTGCTCGGGGCCTTCACGGTACTTGATGTAAGTGGTGGCCACGAAGGTGCCGTCCGGCAGTAACTCAAGTCCGGGATAGCCGCAGTCGCCGCCCTTGTAGCTGTGGAGCAGCTTCAGACGATACTGGCCATCACGACCGGAGATGATGTCCTCATACTTGCCGACCCAGGCGACGAAGTGAGTCTTGGTGGAGCTCTTGAGGCCGGTGTCGCGGAAGCATACGACGAGTCTGCCATCCTCTGCGTAGTGCGCCATGTGACGATCGCCGTGCAGCCCCGCAGGAAGCGGCTTCGCAGGAGACCATGTTTTACCTTCGTTGTTGCTCACCATGGAAAGCGCCACGCGCTCCTTGTTCTCGCGAATGAGGCAGAGGAGTTGCTTCCCGTCCGGAGAGCGTACGAGGTAGGGCTCGCAAGGCTTCAGATCACCCATGTCGAGAATGATCCTCCAGGGGCTCCAGGTGAAGCCGCCGTCTTCGGAAATGCTCTGGGTCAGGATATTTGACTTCGTGTCCTTTGTCTCGCCGGGACGGCGGATGTTGGTGAGGCCAATCAGCTTCTTCCCACCTTCGACGGGAATAATGGTGCAGAAAGGCATGACGCACACGAGCTTGTTGGAGACCATGGGAGACCACGTCTTGCCGTCGTCCTCCGAAACGGACTGATGCATCGTGCCATCGGGACCCTGACCGGCGAAGACAAAGAGGCGTGCCTTGCCTTTCGGATCCGTGAGACGGTAGATGGAGGGACAGTTCTTCAAGGTCTTCCAGCTTTCGGGCACCGGGAGGAGGTCGCTCCAGGTATTGCCACCGTCGTCACTGCGCTTCAGCGGACCGCAATTGCCCCCGTGCTTGTAGGTCCACACGCAGTACATGGTCTTGCCATCGGGCAGGAGCACGGTGGTGGGGTGGCCTTGATATTCCTCAGCGGTGCCCTGGGCGATGACGACCTGACGCGCGGTGTCCTTGGAAAGGTCCACGGCGGCGGGCGGCTTGGGAGCGAAGATGTCCTCCAGTGGCCAGGTGTCGGTGCGGAAGGGGGAGGCGGGAAGACCGGCGCCGTTGTAGAGATTGCATACGGGGCTGGCTTCCCAGGCGTAACGCACGGCGACGGGGGATGGTGTATCAGGACTGGATGCGATTACCTTGTCGCCCTCAATGACCGCGGTGGCGGGTTTCCATACCTTGTCCTTTCCCGCGATGAGGAAGCCCTTCAGCGGACCATCCTTGGCCGCGAGACCGCCGTTGGTGTGGTCGAAGGTGATGACCATCTTTCCATTCTGGACTTCTCCGCCTTGGAACAGTGGACCGGAGGTGGCGGGAACGTCCTTCTTGTAGACGGTGCCGAGCGCCCAGTAGGAGAGGCGCTGGCCCACGCCCTGTTTATTGCGTGGATGGTTGTCTTTGGCTTCGCCGATGTCCACGGTGATGGCCATGCCGGTGTTCTTCACCTTCAGGCTTTCCAGCATGGCTTCACGTACAAGCGGACGGTAGCCCACATGCTCGAAGTTCGGGAGCTGCACCCAGGCGAATGGCATCTCGGGAATGCCGAAGCGGGCGCGCCAGTCATTCACGAGCAGTGGGAGCTGGGTCTTGTACAGCGTGGCTTTCTCCAGGCCGGAGCAGTTGTGCTCGCCCTGATACCAGATGGCTCCCTTGATGGCATAGGGCAGCAGCGGGGCGATCATGCCGTTGTACAGATTCGCAGGATGATTCTGGTCACGCTCGGGCTGCTTGTTCAGCTTGGGACGAGCGGGCGGCTTCACGGCGGTCAGCTTGGCGTCCTTTACCTTGACCTTCCACGCTTCGTCCGCCTTCAGCCATCGGGCGTAGACGGCATCGGCGTCATAGATGAGTTCATCCGTGGCCCACTGGTTGAGTTTGGCTTTGAGTGCGGGCACTTTCGCCTGGGCGTCCTCGCTGGTCCAGGCGGCGATGTCGGTGCCGCCCCAGGAGGAATTGATCATGCCCACCGGTTGCTTCAGGGCGAGGTGCAGTTCGCGACCAAAGAAGTAGGCCACGGCGGAGAAGGCACCCACGGCATCGGGCGATGCCACGACCCACGAGCCCTCGCAATCGGCCTGCAGCGCGCGTTGGGAGTTCTGCTTTACGGTGAACATACGCAGCTCGGGAAGTGCGGCGGCCTGGCGTTCTTCTTCGGGATACTGTCCGCGGGAGAACATGTAAGCCATGTTGGACTGGCCGGAAGCGAGCCATACTTCGCCCACGAGCACGTCCTTGAGGGTGATCGCCTTCGTCGCGGTCTTCACCACGAATTCGGAAGGTTTGGCGGAGGCCTTGAACTTGCCGAGGCGAATCATCCACTTGCCGCTCACGTCTGCCTTAATGGTTTTGGAGACACCATTGAAGGTCGCGGTGACATCTTCATACGGTACGGCCCAGCCCCACACGGGGATGATAGCCTCGGCCTGCAGAACCATGTGATCAGAGAAGATCGCGGGGAGTGACAGCTCCTGCTTCCAATCATCCGTGCGGAAGGGCGCAGCGGGCAGGCCGGCACCATTGTAGAGCGAGGTGTTGGGATTGTCTGTCCACGCATAACGCACCGCGACGGGTTGGGTGACTTCAGGGCTGGAAAGCTCCACGGTGTTTTTCACGAGGGCAGCATCAGCGGTGTGCCATTTGCGATCCGCTCCGGCGATTTGAAAGCTCTCCAATTGGCCAGCCTTCGCTTTCAATCCGCCTTCTGTGTGAGTGAAGGTGAGGGTCACCTTGGCATCCTTCACTTCATGGCCGGCGAGGCGTGGGCCGGAGGGGACGACATCCTTCACCTTGTACACATCACTAAGGGCCCAGGCGGCGAGTCGCTTGCCCACGGCCTGCTTGTTGTGCGGATGCACATCGCGTACTTCACCCACATCAATGGTCACGGCCATGCCGGTGTGAGGTACGTTTTTGAGCGTCTTGTCCTGGGCCTCGCGGACGTCGACCCAGGAGGGGGAACGCTGGATATTGGGAAGCTGCACAAAGCCGAAGGGGAGATCCGGCTGATTCCATCGCGTGCGCCAGTCTTTGATGAGGAGGGGGAGTTGAGTCTTGTAGAAGCGCGCGAGCTGCGGGCTGGCGTTGCTTTCACCCTGATACCAGATGACACCGCGAATGGCGTAGGGGACGAGTGGCGCAATCTTTCCGTTGAAGAGATTCCCCAGCACTGTGGCGCGTTCATGGCTGGCGACGGGATCGCGTGGCTTGCGGGTGGGAAGGGGTTTGCCTTCGGCTTTGGCGCGCTTCACTCCTTCATTGAAGCGGGCCATCTCGGCATCGAACCTGGTCTTCTCTGCCGCAGCATCAAAGGCGGTGCGTGTGGCGTCATTCTGGGTGATGAATTCCTTCAGCGCCGGTTCCTTTTGCTGCGCCTCCGCGCTGATCCATGCCTCGATGCGGGTGCCTCCCACGGAGGAATTGATGAGGCCCACTGGAATGTTGAGTTTCTGATGCAGCTCACGACCGAAGAAGTAAGCCGTGGCGGAGAAGGTGCCGACAGTCTCAGGCGAACACACATACCATGCGCCGCGGCCCTCCTCCTGCGGGGTGGCTGAGCCCTGGGAGGGCTCGATGTACATGCGGATTTGCGGCAGGTTCGCGTTCTTCTTCTCATCTTCGAAATTCAGCGCACCGCTCACACGCATGCCCATGTTGGACTGGCCGGAGCAGAGCCAGGTCTCACCCACGAGGATGTCCTTCACGGTGATCGTGTTCTTGCCCTTCGCGATGAGCGTTTGCGGATCCTTGGTGGCGGAAAGCTTCTCGAGTGTGACCTTCCACTTGCCTGCCTCGTCTGCCTTCGCCGTGGCGGACTGGCCGGCGATGGTGACGGTGACTTCCTCTCCGGGGTCCGCCTTTCCCCAGACGGGCACGGGCACGCCTGACTGGAGGACCGCGTGGTCGGAGAAGAGTGAGTTCAGCTTCACATTGGCCCGGGCGTCCGTGGTGGCGCACGCGGCCAGCAAGGCAGCGAGGAAGAGGGAACGACGTTTCATGGCGAGGAGAGGTGTGGCGGCAGAACGATAGAGGACCCGTAAGCAGTGCAGAAAGGCGTTGGCGAAAGACGAACTCGATCCGGTGGATCTCTCAGCAAATAGCGTTGAGCCGGGATGGGGTCAGGGAGCTTCGCGGGGATTGCCTGTCACCCAAGCCGGAGGGAAGCATGCTACCGTCAGCCGTTTATCGCGTTCGTAAAAGCAGAGGATGAAACCACTCGGTAGCACGGCGAGGTCGGAATAGGCACTGGGACCATCTTCAAGCGTGCGATTCATTGGCCACGTCTTGCCGTCGTCGTAACTGATCTTGATGGAGAGATTGCGCCGCTTGCCGCGAGCTCCGGGGAGGGGCTTGCCTTCTGCGTTGAGTTCGAGGGAGTGGGGATTGCTGAAGATCAGCATGCCGGGCTTCTTGGGGTGCGCCACGATGCCACCCATGCAGATGGGTTCCCACAAGGCATCATCGAAGATGGGAGTGCTCCAGCCGGTGGCGCCATCCGCGCTCGTGGTGACGAGGCGGCGGCTGGCTTTGGAGACGCTGCGCGAGTTCAGCATGACACGGCCATCCGAGAGCTCCGCGACAGAGGTCTCGTTGGGGTTTTTGAGCTCGCCTTCGTTGGGCAGGGGGATGTCGCCCGCCTTCCAGGTGGTACCGCCGTCATCGCTGTAGATGGTGCCAGCCATGGAGGGCGCGTGGTCTCCGGGCTTCTTTCCGTAGGCGAGCCACACGGGCACCACGAGACGGCCGCTCTTGATCTGAATGCCATGACCGGGGCCGGTGGCGAGGACATTCCAGGGGCACTTCGGACGGAAGGCTTCGAAGGCAGAGGTGATCTCCACCGGCTTGGAGAAGGAGAGGCCATCATCCGTGCTGCGCATGTAGAAGCAGCGCGCGTAGTTGATGCAGTAGAGGAAGTGAATGGTCTTCCCGTCGCGGTCGACAATGGCGACAGGGTTGTTCACCGTTTGCTCCTTCGCCCCTTCTTCGTCGTGCTTGTGGGGATTGCCCTCAATCCGCTCACCACTGTGTGCGATGTGCTGGGGAGCAGCCCATGTCTGGCCTCCGTCAGTGCTACGGCGGAGGTGAATTTCGATTTCTCCCCAGTCCGAGCCCGCCTTACGGCGAGCTTCGCAGTAGGCGAGCACGGTGCCCTTCGTGGTGACCACGATGCCAGGGATGCGGTAGAGCGCCGAACCACCCTCGCCACCGACAAAGATGTCGGTCTTTTCGATGACGGGGATGGCGGCGAAGACTTGAAGCGAAAGCAGACAGGAAAGGAAAGCGTAGCGCATGAGGAAGATGAGTAAGTGGGAGTGGCGTGACTACTTCTTCTGCGGCACATCTTTGCCGTCCGTGAGCCACTCCAGATTGAAGCGGGCCACGGTGAGCTTGTCCCCAGCGAAGCCAGCTTTTTCCCCACGACCGTAGAAGCAGAGGATGGTGCCGCTCTTCGTCACGGCGATGTCGCTGTAGGCACTCCACTCGGGCTCGATGGCTTTGTTCACGGTCCAAGTCTTACCTTCGTCGTAGCTGAGCTTGACCGAGACATTGCGGCGGTCGCGGTTCTTGCCGGGTTCTCCCTTGCCAGTGGCCTTCTTCAAGTTGTCGGGATTGCTGAAGAGGATGCGGTTCTTGCCTCCGGTGGCTTCCGTGGAGTAGCGCACGATGCCGCCCATGCAGATGGGCTCGAGCAGGGCATCATCGAACTTCGGCGTGCTCCAGCCGGTGGCGCCGTCCTTGCTGATGGTGGTGAGGCGACGATGCGCCTTGGATTCGCTGCGCACATTCAGCATCACGCTGCCGTCCGCGAGTTCGATGGCGACGGTCTCGTTGGGGTTGATCCACTCCTCCGTGCAGGGCACGGCGATGTCACCGGCGACCCAGGTTTTGCCCAGGTCGTCACTGTAGATGGTGGAGGTCACGGAAGGGCGGTGGGCATTGCCACCCGTACCGGTGGAGAGCCACACGGGCACCACGAGGCGACCGGATTTGGTCTGAATGCTGTGGTTCGGACCGGTGGCGAGCACCTTCCAGTCGTAGTCCATCTTGAACTTCTCAAGGGTGGCCGTGATCTCCACGGGGGTGCTCCACGTCACGCCGTCATCCTTGCTCTGCTGGTAGAAGCAGCGCATGTACTCGATGCAGAAGAGCATGTGCACGGTGCCGTCCTTGTCCGCAATAAGGACGGGGTTGTTGTAGGTCACATCCTTCGGATCCACATTCTTCATTACCAGGGAGAAGGGATTCTTCGTGTGCGGACCAGGCACGTCCGCAATCTTCTTCGCCTCGCTCCAGGTCTTGCCGTCATCGGTGGAGCGGCGCAGGAGGATATCGATTTGATCCCAGTCGCCGCCCTTCAAGCGGGCTTCGCACCAGGCGAGTACGGTGCCTTTGGCGGTGACCACGATGCCAGGGATGTGCTGGAGCTTGTAACCGTTTTCACCGGCCTTGAAGAGGTCGATCTTTTCAAGGAAGGGCTCTGCCGCTCGGGCGGGTACGACGGAGGCAAGTGCGAGGGAGAGGAGGGTGCAGCAAGTAAGGAGTTTCATGCGATGAGGAAGCAAAGATGGTGTGAGGGAAATGGAGTTGATAAGAGTGGCGCGATCACCACTCACCGTGACGCTGGAACTTCCCTTTGACGTTCTCGCCGAACTTCGCGGCGGCGGCATTGAGTCCATCGAGAATCTCGCGCGTGCTCTTGCCCGCGGTATCGCGTGCGGCCGGGATGACGGTCAGGCATTCGTTGGCATCCATGAAGCGCGAGGCCTCCAGCAGATTCGCCTGTTCATTCTCGGGCACCACGAGGAAACCGTGCTTGTCTGCATGGATAAGGTCTCCTGGCGATACCTTGCGGCCAAAGACCTCCACTTCGCAGTTCCAACGTACGGGGTGCGAATAGGCGTGACCTACGCACATGCGCCGGGCGAGGGCTTTGAATCCCGCGTTGGTCATTTCATCCACGTCGCGGATGGCTCCATCCGTGATGGTGCCCACGCAGCCGAGGGCGCGGTGCATGTTGCTGTTCACCTCGCCCCAGAAGGCGCCGTAGGTGTGTGGCTTGTCGAGATCCTGCACGACCACGATCTTTGGTCCAGGAATGCTGGCCACGTATTCACGGTACTCGGTCCAGCCCTTCGGGTTTTCATCACGATGACTCTTCTCGCCGGGTTGGATGACGACAGTCACGGCATAGCCGACCATGGGGCCCATCTGCGGCATGAAGTCGCGTGTTTCCTCGAGATTGAAGGCGTCGCGTGAGGCATTGCGCTTGGTGACCTGTTCCCAGCCGTTGTAGATGGTGGGGGTGTTCCAGCGTTTGAGCTGAAGCAGGTCGGAATGGGCGATGGGGCGGTTGGAACTCATGGAGGATGTGATGAAAAGGGAGGGGTGGGGTGGAGCGATGCGTGGAAGCTATTTCGCGGCACCGAGCTGCGCGGCAGCAGTCTGATTTGGCCTTGCCCAGTGAATGCGCGCAAGGAGGATGCGATTGGGCTCATCGAGCCGTTCCTTGGGGAAGCTGGCCTCGGAGGTCACCACCCACGTCTCCTGGGGATTGAGATCCATCACACCGAAGTTGCCAAGGTCCACACCGGTCTCGGGCATGAGCACCTGTTCCGTGTTGCGCAGGACGCACATCTTCTCCGGGTCCACTTGAGCGATGAAGAGGGGCGCGCGATGGCGGAAGACGTGGTCGTTGTGCGCACCGCGGCGGGTATAGACGAGATAGAGCGCATCGCTGTGCGTCACCCAATGCTGCTGGGTATTGTAGCTGCCGAGCACCTGGCCATCGTCATACTTCCACTCGACGATGGGTTCGTAGTTGATGCCATCCTTGCTGCGAGCCACGAAGGCGGACTTGTCCGAGCGCATGGTGACGAAGTACCGCCCACCGAATCCAGTCACGGAGGGCTCGTACAGGCCGCGCGAGCCTGACTCCACAGTGGTGAGTTCAGAGCCGTGCTCCTTGTAGGTGAGCGTCTTTCCATCGAACGCACAGCGCGCCACGATGGTGGTGTATTGCCGCGTCTTCGGATCCTTGCGGTAGCGGATGGGGAGCAGGATGTCGCCATTCTCAAGGTCGAAGCGTTGATGGCATCCGGCATTTGCCTCCAGCATGGGTTTGCCCTCATGATCCTTCTCAGGAAGCTGAACGATATTCAAGCCGCTCCATGCCTGGGTCTTCGGGTCGTAGACGGTGTAGGACACCCGCTCACGGGCGCGGTCCTCGGTCTTGCTGTCGCGGAAGTTGAATGTCTTGCCCGTGGCCAGCACCACACCCATCTTCCCATGCCACTGGGGGCACACGTCGCCAATCACGATGTCATACCCGTCTGCCAATGTGGTGCGGCGAAGGTTCTCGATATGCACTGGAGGTTTCCAGGTGCGGCCGAGGTCTGCACTGAACACATGAAGCATGTCGCGATAGCCATGCGCGCCATGGAGTTCCGTCTCCTGCGTGGTGAGAATAACCTGTGGTGGATTGCCGGGAATGATGGCTGTGCGGGACTGCGTGAAGTGCAGTCCCTGCTTCCCGCTGAGCAGTACCTGGTGCTCGATGCGGTAGGCGGCAGGCTCCCCGGCGTACGCCGTGTGGATGGCTGCGAGGAGCAGGGTGGAAAGAGAAAGGGTGCGAAGCATGCGAAAGCGCGGCGTTTATGGTGTAGAGACGGGTGCAACGCCTGTGAGCGTGTCACGCCCATCGGTGAGCCACTCAAGATTGAAGCGTACAAAGTGCAGTTCATCCCAGTAGTGCGTGCTGCCCTTCGGTCCACGCTCGTAGATGTAGCCAATGGTCATGTCATCCAGAACCACCATGTCTGAGTAGGAGGAGGGGTGCGGCCAGATGGTCTTGCCTGCGGTCCACGTGGCGCCTTCATCGTAACTGAGGCGCACGGTGAGATTGTAGCGTCCGTACGGGTGCTCGGCTTGTCGGAAGGGGGAGGCAGGACTGGAGAAGAGCAGGCGATTCTTTCCGAGATTCTCCGCGAGGGTGAGGCGTTCGATGGGGCCGTGGCAGCGTGGGGAGATGAGTTCCTCCGCGCGCTTCGGCGTGGTCCATGTCTCGCCACCATCGGTGCTCAGCGCGGTGAGGTGGCGGATGTTGTCTGGGGCATCGGTGTTGCTCTCGTTGCGGGACATGACCATGAGCGTGCCATCGGCGAGCTCCACGAGCTGGCATTCGCTGGTGTGCATGCCGATGTTTCCACCAAGCTTCCACGTGGTCCCGTGGTCATCACTGTAAAAGGAATGTGCGAAACTGCGCAGGCGTCCTTTGCCAATGTCCTCACGATGCCGTGCTGACACGACAAGCCTGCCTGCCTTGGGTCCCTGGCTGAGCTGCACCATGCCATTGCCCGGGCCGCAGCCATAGCGCTGATCCCAATCCTTCTCCCACATCGCCATGCGGCCCTTGGGATTCGTGGGCTCCTCGGCATCCGGCTTGCCTTTGAGTGTGTCCCATTCCGGCTTCGTCACTTGTTCATGGATGGAAACAGGTCCTTGCCAGGTGCGGCCGTGATCCGTGCTGGTGAAGTGGATGAACTGCTTCTTGTCACGCAGGAGGAAGAGCCACAGCTTTCCATTGCTGCGGTCCATGCCCACGGTGATGTCCGTGGAGACGCGCTTCTCGTCGTCAAAGATCGTCTGCTCCTCGCCCCAGGTTGTGCCTTTGTCACCGCTGCGCTTCAGGACGATGTCGTGATTCCCGATGTCGCCGGGGCCATCGTTACGTTTCTCGGCGAAGACGAGGATGTCTCCGTTCTGCGCCTGAAGGATGGCGGGGATGCGGTAGTTCGGCTTGTTGTCCGGCGTGACCGGGAAGAGGCCAACGGTCTGAAACAGTGGTTCCGCGGCATGGGTCATGGAAGACGCCAACACGAGTGCGCCGAAGGTGGCGGCGTGAAGGATGGAGCGATGGAGCTGACCGAGGGAAAACATGCCGGGATGAGGAAGCGTGAACGTGTGACAGGGAACGGTGCGCACACCTGGAACTAACTGGTGAAGGTTGCTCACCAGTGACTCCATCGGACCTCGCCGGGCGTCAAACCTGCCCAGCCGGGGGACCTTTGGCATGATGGGTGCTGTTTCTCATGGAAGCGCGTCGCGCCCTCATGCTCTCCACATCAACTCGAAGCTCGCCTGCCAAGGCACCTGCCATGCTGGCCCTGGTGCTGGGGACACTGCTGTCCACGGTGCTGGCGGGGGTGCTCCGTCGTGGGCAGGATCACGTGTGGGTGGAAGAGGTGCGGAAGCTGGCGCAGGATCGTGCGGAGGTGATTCAAGGGCAAGTCCTCCGCTCCATGGAGGTACTGCACGCCATCGCTGCCTTCTTCGATGCGAATCCTGATGCTACACGCGCGGAGTTTCGCGTTTTTGTGGATCGCGCCCTTTCGAGGCAGCCGGAGCTGCAGGCCCTGGCGTGGGACCCGCGTGTGCCCGGGAGTGAGCGCACCGCATGGGAGAACCGCGCGCGTGCAGAGGGATTCCCCACCTTTGGCTTCACGGAGGAGAAGTCTCATGAGGAAGGTGTCATCGTGCCAGCGGCGATACGCGAGGAGTACTTTCCCGTGTACTATCTGGAGAGCCTGCAACGGAATGTGGCGGCTCTCGGCTTCGATGTGGGCGCGGAACCAAAACGTCGCGAGGCCCTGGAGCGCGCGCGGGATACAGCTCTGCCTTGTGCCACCGTGCCCATCCGCCTGGCGCAGGAGCCTGGCTCGCAGAAGGGGTTCATTGTCTTCCTGCCGGTGTATTCCGTGAGACCGCCACCAGGGACCCAAGAGGCTCGTCGAGGGGCGTTGCGAGGTTTTGCCACCGCAGTCTTCCGCATCGGAGACCTGGTGAGTCTTTCCCTGCGTACCGTGGGGGAGAATGGTGTCGCACTCTCCGTGCGTGATCAGGCGGATGGCTCGCTGCTCTACCGGCAGGTGGGTGAGAGGCTGCCGAATCGTCCCTCGTGGCAATCGTCCGTAGAGGTCGCGGGACGGCACTGGACGTTGAGTTTCGAACCCATCGAAGGCTTCATTGCGCCGGCTTCGGACACGCTGCTGTGGCTTGCGCCTTGCAGCACCATGCTCATCACCCTGCTGCTCACGGGCTACCTGTGGAGCAGTGCGCGGCGTGCCTCGGAGCTCCGGCGTTCCCATGAATCGCTGGAATCCGAGGTGCATGTGCGAAAGCAGGCGGAGGCGGCCGCTGAGTCTGCCAACCGCGCGAAGTCCGAGTTCATTGCCAACATGAGCCACGAGATTCGCACGCCGATGAATGCCATCATTGGCTACTCACAGATTCTCGCCCGCGATCCAGGGCTGCATCCGTTTCATCGGGATGCTGTGACCACCATCTTGAGCAGCGGTGATCATCTCCTGCACATCATCAATGAGATTCTGGACCTCTCGAAGATCGATGCCGGGCGCATGGAACTGGAGCCGGTGGACTTCGATCTCACGGTGCTCGTTCGCGAATTGGAGGCGATGTTTCATCACCCTTGCGAAGAGAAGAAGCTCGGCCTGCGCATGGAGGCCGCGGCTCTGGAGCAGCCTGTCTGGGTGCATGGAGATGAAGGCAAGCTGCGTCAGGTGCTGATCAATCTTCTGGCGAATGCGGTGAAGTTCACCGCGCGGGGCCGCGTGACTCTGCGTGTGCTGCAGGGAGAAGAAGGTCACTGGCGCTTTGAAGTGGAGGACACAGGCATGGGCATTGAGCCCGCTGTGCAGACGCAGATTTTCGAGCCTTTCCAACAGGGGCCGGCAGCACGGGGCAGGGGAGGTACAGGGTTGGGGTTGGCCATCGCACGGCGTCAGGTGGAGATCATGAAGGGGAAGCTGGAGGTGCGCTCCGAGCTGGAGGTGGGTTCGTGTTTCGCCGTGTCTGTGGAGCTGCCGCCTGCGGTGGTCGTCCGTGGCCATACGCCGCCCGTGCTTCGCGAGGTGAAGGGACTGGCAGACGGCTGCCGCGTGCGTGCGCTGGTGGTGGATGACATTGCGGAGAATCGTCAGGTGCTCTCCACCATGCTCACGCAGATTGGCTGTGAGGTGGTGCTGGCGGAGAATGGTCGCCAGGCTCTGGAAGCGGTGAGGGTATCCCGACCGCAGATTGTCTTCATGGACATGCGCATGCCAGAGCTGGATGGCGTGGAGGCCACACGGCGCATCGCAGAGGAGTTCGGCGAGACGGGCGTGAAAGTTGTGGCCACGTCCGCTTCCGCGCTCTCGCATGAGAAGGAGCAGTACCTCAAGGCTGGTTGCGATGACTTTGTGGCCAAGCCGTTTCGTGCGGAGCGCATCTATGCGTGCCTGCTGCACCTGCCTTCCGTCCGGTTCATCTATAAGGAGCGCGTCGCGCCGGATGAATCTGGGGATACGATTGACCTCCGGCAGGTTGCTCTGCCCGAGGATCTTGCCAGCCGTCTCGCGGTGGCGGCGGAACTGCACAGCGCCACCGTGTTGAAGAGCTGCCTGGGTGAAGTGGAGAAGCTGGGACCTGCGGGCGAACGCCTCGCGCAGCACCTGCGTGGCTTCCTCGCGAGCTATGACATGAAGTCCATCCAGCGACTCGTCGCCCAGATACCCATCACCTGATTCTGATGAAGCCCCAAGCACGCATTCTGATAGTAGATGATACACCAGCCAGCCTCTCCCTGCTGGCCAGCGTGCTGGAGCCGCAGGGGCACGAGGTGCTCACGGCCTCCCATGGCAAGGATGCGCTGCAGCTTGCTGCACGAGCCCTGCCGGACCTCATCCTGCTGGACGTGATGATGCCCGGGCACGATGGCTTCTCCGTGTGCCGCATGCTGAAGCGTGAGCCGGAGACAGCGCACATCCCAGTCATCTTCATCACCAGCCGGCAGGAGACGGAGAGTGTGCTGAATGGCTTCCGCGTGGGCGCCGTGGACTACATTGGCAAGCCGTATCAGGCGGAGGAGGTGGTGACGCGAGTGGCCACGCATCTGAAGATCAGCCTGCTCACGCGTGAGCTGCAGGAGCGCAATGCCGCCCTGGAGGAGGAGATGCGCCGCCGGAGTGAAGCGGAGCGCGCGAGGGAGCGTGCGGATCAGCGGCTCTCAACATTGATGTCGCGTGAAGCACAGCGCTGGGGGCTGGCGGGCTTTGTTGGTGAGAGCCCGCATCTGAAGCGGATCATCCAGGACATCGAGCGCTTGCAGCACTTCGGCAAAACGAGCGTGCTGGTCACCGGTGAGAGCGGTACGGGCAAGGAACTCGTGGCGCGTGCCATCCACCATCACAGCCCGCGTGCGTCGGGTGCGTTCATTCCGGTGAACTGCGTAGCGGTACCAGCGGAGCTCGCGGAGTCACTCTTCTTTGGCCACATGAAGGGTTCCTTCACGGGCGCAACTTCAGATCGGAAGGGCTACTTCGAGCTGGCAGATGGTGGCACGCTCTTTTTGGATGAAATCGGTGACATGCCTGCGACGCTGCAAGCGAAGCTGCTGCGCGTGCTGGAGGATGGCGAGGTGACGCCCGTGGGTGCAAACCAACCACGGCGCGTGGATGTGCGTGTGATCAGCGCCACGAATGCGAACCTGCCGGGGAAAATTGCGAGTGGGGACTTCCGCCAGGATCTCTACTTCCGGCTCGCGCGCTACGCTGTGCAGACGCCACCGTTGCGTGAGCGCCCCGAAGATCTGCCTCTGCTAGCGAAGCATTTCCTGCAGATGTTTTCCGATGAAATGGGCGTGCCAGTGCCAGGCATCACCGCGGAGGCACTGCGTACCCTGCAGAGTTATCCGTTTCCCGGGAACGTGCGTGAGATGAAGAATGTGATGGAGCGCGCACTCATCCTCAGTGCGGGTGGACCGGTGCAGAAGGAGCACCTGCAGTTGTTTCAGGAGAGGGGAGCGGAGATTGAAATGGATGTCCGCGCGTACTCTGGTGGCGGTGTTCGTGGGGAAATGAGTTCTGGAACGCCATCGACGGCGTTGGAGGACATTCCTTTTGATCTCGAATCTGCCGAGCATGTGCTCATTCAGCGCGCGCTGGAGCACACCGGTGGCAATGTCGCCGAAGCGGCAAGGCTGCTGAAGGTGAATCGGAGCCGGATTTACCGAAAGTTTCCGAATGCGTGATTAAGAAAGTAGCTACGGCTTTAGCCGTACGGTCTGCGACGCCGCTCATTCGACTGAAGTCGAAGCTACTTTGAAGGCAGTCGCCTCTGCAACGCCACACCGTGTTGCACCACGCAACATCTGCAACACTTCCCATGGTCACCTTTGTTAGGTGGTTGTGTGCGTAAGTGTCTCGATGCCAGTGAAAAACGACTCACTGCGTCACTTGGCATCGCCTGTGCAAATCCTCGCACGCGCCGACACCGAACACTCCCACACAAGCTCCATCAACACCCATGAATCTACTCCCCAAGAAGTGTCTCTCCCGCAGTCTCGCTGCTTTGGCGATGGCTGGCGCTCTGGCCTCAGGTACTCCACAGCTCTTCGCTGGCACACCCAGCACCAAGGCCGTGGCTCCGGTCGAAATGAAACCTGCTGAGCCTTGGATCCACGCGTTGCTGCAAGTCGACATCTCCGATCATTACATCACGCCTCGTGGTCTGAATGTGGAGAACGAAGGTGTCATCTTCCAGCCGCTCTTCCTCGTCTTCTGGACGCTCTACTCCGAGCCGGATGCCTTCCTGCAGGACATCACCCTGACCACCGGGGTGTGGAGTTCCTTCCATACGAATGAATCGGGCGCCGATCCCGGGCACTGGAATGAGTTCGACCCCATCGCGGGACTTGGCTTCAAGTTCGATGGAGGCGTGAAGCTCGATGTGAACTACACGGCCTTCAAGAGCATGGTGGATTCCTATCCCACCTCGCAGCACCTGGAGGTGAAGCTTTCCTATGATGACTCCAAACTCTGGGGCGGCGGCTTTGCGCTGAATCCCTGGGTCGCGTACTGGCAGGAACTCGAAGACAAGGCCACGGTCGTCTTCGACCCTTCTACCTCAGACGAGTCCTTCTACTTCACCATTGGTATCAATCCCGGCTTCAAGGCGGGTCCGGTGAAGTTTGAGTTTCCCACCTTCATCAACCTGGTGGATGACGACTTCTACCAGCAGTTCGACGGCAGTCCCGGTGGCGATGGGCTCGCGGTCTTCTGCACGGGGGTGAAGGCCAGCATCCCGCTCACCTTCATCCCGAAGGACATGGGCTTCTGGACCCTCTATGCCGGCGTGAAGTACTACCACCTGGACAATCAGGGCCTGCTGGATGGCAACTCGGTGCTGACCGCAAACGAGCATCGCGATGACCTCGTCCAGTTCCACGGCGGCATTTCCATCTTCTTCTAGGCGCGGAGGTTGCTCCATGAGCCGCAGAACTGCCCAAACCCACTGACTGACTGGAGACCCCTGCTATGGACACCGCGAACATTGCTGCCGAACCTTATCCCTTCGAATTCAAACCGGACAAGTGTGCCCTGCTGATCATCGACATGCAGCGGGACTTCCTGGAGCCGGGTGGATTCGGTGAGATGCTGGGCAACGATGTCTCGCAACTCCGTCGCACCATTGAGCCGAACAAAAGGCTGCTTGATGCGTGGCGCGCTGCGGGACTCCAGGTCATGCACACACGTGAAGGCCATCGTCCCGACCTCAGCGATCTGCCGCCTGCCAAGAAGGTGCGCGGAAAGAGCGAAAAGACCATCGGTGATGAAGGCCCCATGGGCCGCATCCTCATCCGTGGCGAGGCTGGGCATGACATCATTCCCGAGCTCTATCCACTCCCGGATGAGCCGGTGATCGACAAGCCGGGCAAGGGCGCGTTCTTCGCCACGGATCTCCAGGCCATCTTGCAGAATCGAGGCATCCAGCAGCTCGTGGTCACGGGTGTCACCACGGAGGTGTGTGTGAATACCACCGTGCGTGAGGCCAATGACCGTGGCTACGAGTGCCTCGTGCCGGAGGACTGCGTGGGCTCCTACTTCCCCATCTTTCAGGAGATGGGGCTCAACATGATCAAGGCCCAGGGCGGCATCTTCGGCTGGGTCACGACCTCTGGAGAGATCATAGCGGCCGTGGGCCATGCCTAGGGGGCATCATTTCCGTCACCATCATCATCATCACATCACTTCATATCAGCACGCATCATCAAGCATCAATGCAACTGCTACCACCATGAGCACTTCAGCCACCCTCAAGCCAAAAATCTGGGTCCCGGGCGATTGGAACGCCTTCTTTGGATTTGGGACCAACATCCTGGTAAATCTTCTGACCCTCACAGGACTTCTCTTGTATGTGGTGAAGATGCCAGGGGATGTGGTCTTTGGCCGCATCCTGCCAGCATGCGGCGTCATGCTCTGTCTCAGCACCGTCTACTATGCATGGCTGGCCTACAAGCTTGCGAAGAAGACCGGTCGTACTGATGTGTGCGCCCTGCCTTCCGGGACCAGCGTGCCGCACATGTTTGTGGTGACCTTTGTCATCATGCTGCCCATCACACTCAAGACGGGAGATCCCATCAAGGGGTGGGAGGCAGGTCTTACCTGGGTATTCATCCAGAGCTTCGTCCTCATGCTGGGGGGATTTGCGGCGCCCATCATCCGCAAAATCACCCCTCGTGCCGCGCTGCTCGGTACGCTGGCGGGTGTTTCCATCAGCTTCATTTCCATGCGGCCCGCACTCGAAATGTTCATGACACCGGTGATTGGCATCACCTGCTTCGCCATCATCCTACTGAGCTGGTTTGGTGGTGTGCGCTACTTCCGGGGTATTCCCGCGGGTCTCATCGCCATTGGTGTGGGCACACTCATGGCCTGGGGCTCCAATCTCTTCGGCTTGAACTACGGTGGCATGACCTTGGAGAAGCTCGGGCAATCGTTCACCGGCTTTGGTTTCTCGGTTCCGATTCCGGCCTTTGACCACATCTTCTCCGGGTTTGAGTTCCTGGGTGTGATTCTGGTCACGGCCATCCCCTTCGGTATTTACGACCTCGTGGAGGCCCTGGATAATGTGGAGAGCGCGGCGGTGGCAGGTGATGAGTTTCCCACCACTCGGGTGCTCACGGCCGATGGTGTCATCAGCCTCATCGGCTGCTGCCTGGGCAATCCCTTCATCAATGCCGTATACATTGGCCACCCCGGTTGGAAGTCGATGGGCGGGCGCATAGGCTACTCTGCTGCCACGGGCATTGCAGTACTGGTGTTATGCATCTTTGGAATTGTCTCGCTGATGTCTTCATTGATTCCGCTGGTGGCGATCTCACCGATTCTGCTCTACATCGGCATGTTGATTGGTGCACAGGCCTTCCAGGAAACGCCCAAGTCGCATGCGCCGGCCGTTGTGCTTGCGCTGTTCCCTCACCTTGCGGCGTGGGCGAAGGTGCTCATCGACAACTCCCTTGGCGCTGCCGGTACGAATGCTGCCGCCGTGGGTTTCGACAAGATGGGCCAGGTGGGCGTGCTTTATCACGGCCTGGAGATTCTGGGAGGTGGTGCGATTCTCAGTGGGGTCATTCTTGCGGCCATCGCGGTGTTCATCATCGACCGGAAGTTCTGGAATGCCGCCGCCTTCGCGGGCACGGGTGCGGTGCTCACCTTCTTTGGCCTGATGCATGGTGAGCACATTGGTGTGGCCCAGTCACCCGTGGTCACGGTGGCCTATCTCATGGTAACGGTGGTCCTTGTCGGTTGCGCGAAGTTCGCCGTGGTAGCCCCGAAGCCTGTGGAGGAGCCGGAGGAGGAACACGGCGCCCTGCCGGACGCTGCCTGATGAAGCCCGCTCCTGCTCCACACGATCACCCTCTTCTGCTCATTACTCCTTTCTTCGTTGTGCCTGGTCTGGTGTGAAAAAACGGGCGATCCGGTGGGAAACTGCCGGATCGCCATTTCATGTCCTCTTGGAACATCAATTGCTTTCTCTTTTCCATCTCAAGTATGGCTTTCGTCGAATCTGATCCGTATCCCTGGCCCTATGACGGTGATCTCCGTCCTGAGAATACTGCCTTCCTTGTCATCGACATGCAGACGGATTTCTGCGGGCAGGGAGGTTATGTGGACAAGATGGGCTATGATATCACGCTCACCCGGGCGCCCATCGAGCCCATCCAAAAAGTCTTCGCCGCGGCGCGCGCGAAGGGCTACCACGTGATGCACACGCGTGAAGGGCATCGCCCGGATCTCTCAGATTTGCCGGAGAACAAGCGATGGCGCAGTCAGCGCATTGGCGCTGGCATAGGTGACGCGGGGCCTTGTGGTCGCATCCTCACCCGTGGTGAGCCAGGCTGGGATATCATTCCGGAACTCGCACCACTGCCGGGTGAGGCCATCATCGACAAACCGGGCAAGGGCTCCTTTTACGCCACAGATTTGGACATGCTGCTGCGCCGCAAGGGCATTCGCAACATCGTGCTCGCGGGCATCACTACGGACGTGTGCGTGCACACGACCATGCGCGAGGCGAATGACCGGGGCTATGAGTGCTTGCTGCTGGCGGATTGCACGGGAGCCACAGATGTGGGGAACTACACCTCGGCGCTCAAGATGATCAAGATGCAGGGCGGTGTCTTCGGCGCCGTCAGTGACTCGACAGCATTCATCAAGGCCATCACCACGTGATTAGACCTATGAGTGTGGATTCAACCCCTGTATTGATATTCATGGATGAAACTTTCGCTCGCCACGCGATGCGGTTTTCTTATGCTACCGCCGCATTGTGACTGCCCCTGACCCGACCCCCACGCCCCCGGCCTTTCCGCTCATTGAGCTGAAGGACCTCTTCAACATCGTCCAACACGAGGAAAATCTGCCCTGGCAGTACTTCCGTGATGGGGTGGATATCGTGCGCCTGTACGGCGACGGCATCACCGGACCTACGGCGGCGCTGATACGCTTCCGCCGGGAGGGCCGCGTGCCCACGCACTATCATGATGGCTGGGAGCACATCTTTGTACTCGCAGGGAGCCAGCGCGACCAGAGTGGCACCATTCATGCGGGGACCCTGCGCATCCATCCACCTGGCACGCATCACAGCGTGGTGAGTGAGGCGGGGTGCATCGTGCTCGCCATCTATGAGAAGCCGGTGAAGTTCCTGGGTGAAAAGGCGGGAAATGCGGGTGCGAGGAGTGAAGAAGAGTAGGGTGGGGGTGTATGGTCTGGTTTTGCCGCCATCGCGATCACTATCGTGGTGAGTGGAATCTCGCTGATGACATAGTCCGCGCTTTGCGTCTTGGAGAGCGGTGGCACAGGCCTCCCTTGAGGCCGCGACACCGCTTTCAGCGGAGTGACGTCGCGCAGTCGATCCTCCACAAGTCTGCTAACCATAGTGACTCCAGCATTGTGGATTTCTATTGGGCAAGCAAAGCACGCAACATGAAATCCCTTCGCTCAAAGCGGTGTCGCGCCTTAGCGCTTGCCACCGCACTCCAAGACGCAAAGCGCTACAGCAACGGGTTGAGGTGTCTCAAAATAGCTGGAGCCTCATCGGGCCTCACTTCTCCAGATACGGTGCCAGGCACTCCGTGAGCAATCGCACCAACTCCGGATCATCGCGCTGATAGTCATCCGGGATGTCCAGCACGTGCATTTCCTTGTAGCGTGTCGCTTCTGGAAACTCCGCAACGACCCGCTGCTTGTGCTTGGGTTCCATCACGAAGATGACATCCGCCCATTTCAAGTCCAGGGCATTCACATGATGCACAGCATTCGGACTCGTGCCCGCGGAGCGCGCGACGACGTGGGGATGATTTCTGAAAAGCGCTTCCGCCGTGGGGCTGCGCCACTGGTTCCGGCTGCAGATGAACAGGAAGCGGACAGGGCGGCCCATAGCCTCCGCAGCGGAGGGCTTTGATGGGTGTGGGCGTGATTCTTGGGAAGGCATGTGAAGCTAGGCGGGACCTGAGCGTGCAGCCCCAGCCCTGCCACCACTATTCCGCAGTTCCCAGTCCTTGCTTCAAAAGAAATTTCAGGATGGGTTCGGACTCAAAGAAGGCCGGATCATTCTGGTGACCTTTGCCGGGGACAACAATGAGCTCCATCTCGCCTCCGAGTGCTTTGTAGCGCTCTGCAATGACGGCGCTGTTCTTCTCCAGCGGCACGACCTTGTCGGCATCACCATGGACGTGCAGAATCGGAATCTTCGCCTTCGCGATGGGTTCCAGGCGGTCGATGGGATTGTGCTGGACGAGTTGCTTCTCCAACTCATCAGGGGTCACGCCATAGGCAGGAGCGGCACGCTTCAGGCTGGGGTAGCTGGCGAGATCACCCACGGGGAAGATGCCGGCGATGCACTGCACACGGTCCGGATGATTTGCGGTGAAGTTGTACTGATTCAATCCACCGCGGCTCTGCGCCAGCAGGCAGGCTTTGGGCGCGAGGCCATACTTCTCCGTCACGTGCTTGTACAGTGCATCGAACTGCTGGCGGCTCTTGGGGTTTGCATAGGTCTCGCCGACGTACGCGCCAACGACGTAGAAGCCCTTGTCGAGCAGCTGCTTCAGCAGCCAGGTGTTTCCGGAGCTGGGATGATTCCCAATCGATGGTGCATACCATACCCAGGGTTTTGCACCATTTGCCGCAGGATTGGTGGGATGAATCACGAAGGCTTCGAAGTCCTCCAGCTTGAAGTCTTCACGCTTCGCACCGTAGTGGCTCTTGCCATCGAGGGATGAAACAAGTGTATCTTTCCCATCCGTGAGCCATTCGAGATTGAATCGTGCCAGCGTGAGGTAGGCGTAGCTGGTGGACTTTTTCAGCTCTTCATCAGAGGCGCGGCCGCGCTCGTAGAGACAGAGGGCGGTGCCATCCGGCAGCACGGCGAGGTCGCTGTACGCGCCGTAGCCAGGCTCCAGCGACTTGCTCACGGCCCATGTCTTGCCTTCGTCATAGCTGAGCTTGACGGAGAGATTGCGCCGGTCGCGTGACTTCCCTTCGAGGTCCTTTCCATCGAGACGGTCGAGATTGTGTGGGTTCGCGAAGAGGATGCGATTCTTGTCGCTGGTGGGCTTGGCGGTGTAGCGCACGATGCTGCCCATGCAGATGGGTTCCAACAATGCTTCATCATAGCGGGGCTTGGACCACTTGGTTGCACCGTCCTTGCTGACTACCACGATGCGGCGGTGCTTCTTCGACTCGGAGCGCACATTGAGCATCACCATGCCGTTCGCCAGTTCTACGATGACGGTTTCATTGGGGAAGATCCATTCCTCCGTGTTTGGCACGGCGATGTCACCGCGATGCCAGGTCTTGCCGTGGTCATCACTGTAGATGGTGGACGTGACCGAGGGGCGATGCGCATGTCCACCCGTGCCGAGGGAAAGCCACACCGGCACCACAAGGCGGCCAGTCTTGAGCTGGATGCCATGTGCTGGTCCCGTGGCGAGGATCTTCCAGTCGTAGTCCGGACGGAAGTCCTCAAACGTCTTCGTGATGTCTACCGGATCCGTCCAGGTCACGCCATCATCGTCACTGCGCATGTAGAAGCAGCGCATGTACTCCAGGCAGTAGAGGAAATGCACGGCGCGAGTCTTGTGGTCTACGAAGGCCACGGCGTTGTTCACCGTGTTGTCGCCGGACTTGTCCAGATTCTGCGCAATGGCGAGAGGATTCACAGGCAGCTCGCCCTTCACTTCCACAATGGCCTTGGGTGGGCTGAAGGTCTTGCCACCATCCGTGCTGCGGCGCATGAGCACATCGATGGGACCCCAGTCACCCTTCGCGTCCTTGCGGGCTTCACAGTAGGCCAGCACGGTGCCCTTGCTGGTGACCACCATGCCGGGGATGCGGTAGAGTGCATAGCCACCCTGGCCAGCTTCGAAGAGGTCCTGCTTCTCCAGCAGGGGTTCGGCGGCGCGGGAGTGTGCGGGAAAGACGAGGGCCGTCGCAATCAGGGCGAGGGCGGTGAAGGCATGCCGGAAGGGTTTCATAACGAAAAGAAGGGCGCGTTGACTATTCAACGCGCCCTTCTCACGAGCTTCACTGGAGATTTCCGGTGACCAGTGCCTTCCGTCACGTCATCGCACTCACTTCTCCACTGGCACCCACTGCACAGCATCGATCACCACAAAGCCTTGTGTGCCCTTGTTGGAAATGGTCACGGTGGAAGGCTTGCCTGCGGCAAACTCAAAAGTGCCAAGCGAGACGAACAGCCCATCGACGGATGGCGTTTTGCGCTGGTCCACGGTCACCTTCTCCACGCCACCCGAATGCTCGATTTCCACGGGCACGGCGGAGGCGCGGTTGTTGTTCGGGGGATAGGCGAAGCGTACCTCGTACTTGCCGGGCTTGGGGATGATGGCTTCGAAGACGGCGGTCACCGTCTTGGACTTGTCGTTGCCATCGTGCTGGTAGCCGTTTTCCACGAAGACCTTGGCCGCGCCGCTCTCTTCCCATTCACCCGTTGTCCTTGCCCTCTGGTCATCAATGACCACGCCTTCGAGCTTGCCGGCGTCCTTGCCCTTGCTGGAGGTGGGGCCGCTGTAGTGCAGCACCTGGCCGTCCTTGAGCAGGCGTTCCTTGAGTTTTTCATAGGGCACATCCTGCACAGGGATGTTGCTGTCGATGGCCATCACGGCGGCGGTGGCGGCGCTCTGGGCCAGAATCATGAAGACCGGCTCCATGCGGATGCTGCCGAAGGCGATGTGCGTGCTGGAGACGCACACGGGCACGAAGAGATTGTCTGCCTGGCCCTTCTTCGGCACGAGGGAACCGTAGGCGATTTCATACGGACCCTTCGTGCTCACGCCGATATCACCCTCGTTCTGCACATACCCTTCCGGGGTGATGTAGCGCTGCACATTGTGCGAGTCGATGGTATAGCTGCCCATGCCGACGGACTCCGGGGTGGGGCGCTGCTTGGTGAGTTCCAGTTCCGTCATCACGTAGTTGCCAATCATGCGGCGCGCTTCGCGGATGTAGAGCTGCGGGGACCAGTTGCCATTGTCAGTGTACTCGTCCTTGGGCAGGCCCCACTTCTTCATTTCATCCTGCACATCCTTCGGCACGCGGGGATCATTGGCGATGAACCACAGCCAGCCCTGTTGATAGGTCTTGTGCTCTTCAATGATTTCCTTGCGGCGCTCGTAGGAGGCATCGGGGTAGTCGTAGTTGAAGCCGATGTTATCCGTGCTGAAGGGGCCGTGGTTGTTCGTGTCCGTCTTGTGATTCGGAATGGGGTCGAACTTGCCGAACGTCTCGCGCCAGCCGGCGTCGAACACGCGAAGCAGCAGTTCGTATTGCTTTGCGTCATACTTTTCCGGCTTGGGGAAGGGGATGCGATTCTCTTCATGGTCGGTCAGGCACATGCGGAAGCAGTAGGCCTGCACGCGCTTGTCGCCAGCACCGTACTCACCCACGGGCTCTGCGCTCACGCGAGGCAGCACGCCGCTCTTCGGGTCGCCGGGCACCACATACGCGCTGATGGGCTTCTTCACGGCGCCGAAGTGGTGGCGGTGGTGGAGGATGCCCACCTGCACGCCATTCCATTTTTCGCCGTACGCGCTGTTCGCTTCGCGGCCGACGTGGTAGTCCACCTTCGCGGCAGCCATGAGGTCGCCCTCATAGGTGGCATCGATGAACATCTTCCCGCTGTAGGTCTTGCCGCTCAGCGTGGTGATGGAGGTGATGCGTCCACCTTCTTTCTTCACACCCTTCTCACGATCCAGCCACTCATCGCGCTTCACCGGGATGTTGAACTCCTTCACGTAGTCTTCGAAGACCTTCTCCGCTGCGCTGGGCTCGAAGATCCACATGGTGCGCTCGGCGCCGTCCATGGCCGGTGTACCCTGGCCCTTGTTGCCGTACTCGGACTTCTTCTGCTGCTTCCAGGATTCAGCCTTGTCATAGTGCAGCCAGATGCGGTGGTAGAAGTCGCGGGAGAGACCGCCGATGACCGCCTTGTTACCGGTGTCCGTGAAGCCGAGGCCGCCACTGGAGAGGCCGCCGAGATGTTTGTCGGGCGAGACGATGATGGCAGTCTTGCCCATTTTCTTGGCCTGCACCGCGGCGATCACAGCCGCGCAGGTGCCGCCATAGATCACCACATCATGCTCTTCCGCTTGGGCGGGAGTGAGCAAGGCGGCGGCCAGGAGGGTAGTGAGGAGGAGACGTTTCATGTCGAGGGAAATAGGTCCGGCAGAATCGAAAGTCTGGTGGGAACTGGGAGAGAAGTCCAGCCCGGGGAATCTTGGACAGGGAAAATGGTGGGCGGTCGTGACAGGGGATTGCCGAGTCCCATCTGCTGTTGATCTTTGCTCTCGTGACGCGGAGGGTTGGCTACGGTGAAATTTTTGCCCCTGAACAAGGACAGTCTCCAGCTGAAGCTCTTTCAGCTCCGTTCTGAGTGCTATGGAGAAAAGTTCCAGTACTCTGTAGGGAGTCGGGAGTTGATCTATTCGAGTCTTACAACCTCCAGTGAAGGCAAAGTCGTCGCTGCGGCCCTGATTCTCAATGATGGCCTGCCGCTGCATCGCCAGCTGGCCCAAGACGTCATCCGGGACTTTTGCGCCAATGCCGAGGAATGCGATGGGATGAGTCTCATCATGGCGATGGAGACATTGCAGTTGTATTCCCCAAAGGTGTTGAAGCGGCCTGAGTATCAGCGGATCATTCAGATGTTCCTCGATTCCGGTGTGGATACGTCGGAAGGGAGAATGGCTCGTCATCTGCAGGCGAAGTCAGAAGGGCGGCCAGGAAGTGCCGAGGACCTGGCTGAGTTTCCGCACTTGGAAGGAAGAATGGCCCGTCATTTGCAGGCGGAGTCGGAGGGGCTTCCGGGAGGAGCACAGGAGCTCGCGGAGTTTCCGCAGCGGCTACCGTGGTGGACCAAGCTATTTCGCGCAGTGACCCGAGTCTTCAGCAAGCAGAGAAAAAAGTAGCACTACTTCTCCCAATCCTCCTCGTACAGCAGGTCTTCAATGCCCGGTGTCAGGGCGATTTCACGCTGCTTTGCGATGAACGCGAGAGCATCCTCGGGAGAGAGCTTGGCAGTACGCATCATCCAGGCGGCCACAATCACCACCGAGCGGCTCCTTCCCGCGCGGCAATGCACCAGCACCTTCGGCGATTGTTTCACAAACTTTTCCAGCGTGAGCACCGCCTGCCGCACCAGCCATGGATCATTTCCCGGACCATCGATGAAATCGTACACCTTCAAGGCCTCCACTCCACATGCCGCTGGCTCGCAGCCGTAGAGGTGACCATTGAGGCACAGGATGGAGCGGAAGCCCTGCCCTGCAATCACGGCCTTGTCTTCAGCATCCAGATAGGTTCCAATCGCAACGTCGGGCGTGATGAAGCTGACCATGGGCCGGTTTTCGAGAAAGGCCATGTTACACGCTGTCTCTCCGTTTTCACATGACTTTGTGGGAAGAGCCTACTTTCCCTGCAGCTTCTTGAGCTGTTCCAGAATGGCATTCATGCGGGCTTGATCCTTTTGCTCCCATTGGGCGCGGGTTAGCTCGACATTCAGTGTGGCGATTTCAGTCTGGCGTGGCGTGGCCTGTCCTTTGGATTCCAGTTCTTTCACATGGGCGAGGTCAGCCTCAGCCATACGTACCATCGCGGCAGGCAAGGCGAGGTCATCACTTTCCCTCTGGGTGCGCTCGATTTCGGCTTCCGCATCCATGATGCCGCGTTCTGCTGGCGTGAGTTTCTTGTGCTCCAACTTGTATTGGCGAAGTTTCATCAGATTGCTGCGATGCGCGCTGAGTGCGGAGGCAGCTTTGCTAATCTCGTGGTAGTTGCCATTCTTGATCGCAGGGAGGCTGGCCTCGTAGGCGTGGATGACGGCGAGTTCCAGTTGCAGTCGCTTGAGGACGTCCTGGCTACGTGGACTTGCCAACACCAGTTCCTGACGGCGTATCGCCTGGAGCAGGCGTCCTTCTGCTTCCTTCGGTCCTTTCTCGCCTTGGAAGAATCCGGCCGTTTCTGAAAAAGGCTGCCCTTGGCCAAAGGTCAGGGTACCTTGTATGGTGGTTCCGGTGGGTTTCTCCGGACTTGTAAGAGACAGGTCTTTTTGGTCTTCGCTGAGGAGCAGTTCCAGATGGTGCTCCTTGTCATCGCCGAGGATAAAGTCCTGCGATACCGGCTCCTTGTGCTCCATGTGGGTATCCACTTGAACCTTCCAGGCCATACCGACGGGTACATCCTCGAAGACGGCTTCACCTTGCTCGTCGGTTTCAGCGCTCGCCAGCACACCGCTGCCGGGAGGAAGGTTTTTTCCCGTGAGCCACACCTTCCATTTGGCAAGAGGAGCGTCTTTCAGCACGGTGTGTCCGGCGATGGGTTTTTCCGTGTCTTTTACCCGATAGGCCTGAGGAGGCAGATTGGGAAAGGAGCCAGTGCCTTTCAAGGTGACCCGCAGCTTCGTCGCACGCCTCATCTCGAAGTTCACCGTGCGAGGCTTGTCCGGCAGCAACAGCCTGTCTGCGGTGACGCCATAGGATTCCAGATCTGCTTCGGTGACCGCGCGCAAGGCACCTGCACCGGCGCCATGTTTGTTGAGGTTGATCTCGTACCATCCAGGCTTGTGCGCGGTGATGTTCACCACCTGGAGATTGGGAGTATCCACAGGCATCATGACGCCTCGTCCGAAGGTGACCTTGTAATGTCCGTCCTTATCCGTGGTGGCCACGCCGGTGCGGAAGAGTGAGCCCATGCCTGCGTGCACCCAGATCTCAACGCCCTCCAGAGGTCTGCCCGAGGGCCACTCAGTCACATGCCCGCGTGTAGTCCAGGGTTTCTCGGGATCGGAGCTGTAGATGCTGGCAGGATCCCTGGCAGGGGCAGGAGGCGTGGACTGAGGTTGGGCTGTGGGCGCGGTGTCCTTCTGCTCTGCGGCCTGCAGCATCGAGAGGGGGATGAGAAGCGTGAGCGTGAAGACGCCTGTCAGGATGGCGTGACGGAGACTGACGCGACGGCGATTCGTACGCGACTCAAGGATGGCGTGGAGGCGCGTCTCCAGTTGGGAGGGACGGGCCATGGCCAGTCCACTCGCATGCATGCTGCGCGGCGTGGCAAGATGTGTGGCGAGGTGAAGGAGATGCTCCGCATAGGTGGACGAACGCATGCCACTCTGAATCACGAGATCGTCGGAGGCCTGCTCGCTCTCCATGCGCAGGCGCCATGCGGCGAGCCAGACAAGAGGATGAAACCAGAAGAACGCACAGACCACCTGTGCAAAACAGAGGGTCCCCATGTCGCGACGTCGCACATGAGCGAGTTCGTGAAGGAGCACAGCATCGAGTCGTTCGTCATCCCATGAGGCGGCTTGGGCGGGAAGCAGCAGCTTGGGGTGCCAGATGCCCCATACCATGGGAATGCGATCCTGCGAATCGAGGAAGACTCTTGGTGGCGCTTGGAGCTTCAGTTGGGTTGCAGCTCGCTGGACGGAATTGGCGATGGGGCCGGTGGTGATGCGGAGAGCACGGCGTGCTGTCCGACTGAGCAGGAGATGCGATGCCACAAGACGCAGGGTCAGCAAAGCCATGCCTGCGAACCAGGCGAGACCGAGCCACGGCAGCGGGCGCGAAGGTGAGGCAGAGACGGGGAGCCCTTCTGCCGCTCCAGTGATTTCCGGCGCCGTGAGGATTGATGTGTCCGATGCTGTGAGGACTGGGACTGCGGGGAGTTCGCTTGAAGTATGATGGACCTGGAGGGGTGCCGCTGCCGTGGTGGTGGTGGCTATTGCCATCGGGCGCGCGTCCGGTGCCGACCACGTTGGGAGAATGCGCCACGCAGGAAATGTTGCTGCTCCGAAGGGAAGAAGAACAAAAGCGGCAAGTGTGAGCAACCAGACCAGATGACGCAGCGCTGCGGAACAATGGCGCATCAAGAGGGTCGCTGCGCCTGCGAGCAGGATAAGAGCAGTCCCTTTCAGCAGGGCCTCCCACAACACCGACGGGATCGTTTCGTCCAGCAAAGAAGCGATGGTGGTATGAATGGGCATCTCAGCGTCCCTCATGTCTGGTTTGTTCGATGAGCTTGAGAAGCCGTTTCCGTTCGTCCGCGCTGACGGCGTCCTTCCGCGAATGGAGATGGGCCGCAAGCGCCTCCTCCAGGGACCCGCCGAAGAAGGTATCCAGTACACGACGAAGTGCGCTCGTGCCCGCCTTACCCTTCGCTTCGCGGGGTGCGTAGATCACTTCGCGACCTTCCTGACGGCGCTTCAGGTGGCCCTTTTCCTCCAGGATGTGCAGCATGCGGCGCACGGCCATGGAGGTGGGCGGGTCCGGCAGGCCCTGCTGGATTTGGAGGACGGTCGCTTCGCCCATGGCGTAAATGGCATCCATGATCTGGCGTTCACGACGGGAAAGTTCGGTGGGATCAGGCATGGCAGGATGGGGCTGGGAAGGCGCGCAGGCGTGGCTTCCGATGTGCATGACGTGGCTCGGACAAAATCTTTGCGTTATTTTTTTAACGTAAAGCGGGCGTGCAGGTCAACACTTTCGTTAAAATTTTAACGTGTACCTGGAAGCCCTCTATTTGCTTTCATCAAGGCGCTGTCCGTGCTAGGCAGCGGATATGGCTGAAAACGAGGAGCCCGCTGCGCCTGCGCTGAAGGAGTGGTTCAATGAAGCCCGCTTTCGTACGATGGCGGCGGATGTCGTGGCGGTGCATCCCAAGTTCGATGCGAAGGCCTTCCTTGCAGCCACATTGCCCGGGCTGGAGCCGCTGAATCTCATGCAGCGTCTGCGGCGCATGACGGAGGGGTTGCATGCCACGTTGCCGTCTGACTATGAGAAGACGCTCGGCATTCTGCGCAACGTGGCGCCGCGCATCGATCACAATTTCGTCACGTTGGTGCTGCCGGACTATGTGAGCCAGTACGGGTTGGAACACTTTGAGCCATCCATGGAGGCGCTGAAGTTCTTCACCCCTTTCGGCTCTGCGGAGTTCGCGATTCGTCCGTTTTTGCGGCAGGACCTGAAGCGCACGCTCAAGGTCATGCACGGGTGGTCACGTGACAAAGACGAGCATGTGCGCCGCCTCGCCAGCGAAGGGTGCCGCCCGCGATTGCCCTGGTCCTTCCGGCTGGATGCACTCATCAAGGATCCGTCGCCGGTGCTGCCCATCCTCTCGAATCTCAAAGCGGACCCGAGCCTGTACGTGCGCAAGTCCGTGGCGAATCACTTGAATGACATCACCAAGGACCATCCTGACTGGGTACTGGATCTTCTCGCTGAGTGGCCCATGGAGCATGAGCACACGGCTTGGATTGCCAAGCGTGCTTTGCGCACCTTGATAAAGAAAGGGGATAAACGCGCGCTGGCCGTCATCGGGGCAGGGGAGAAGGCGGAGGTGAAGGTGGTGGAGTTTTCACTGTCGCCGCAGAAGGTGAAACTGGGTGAGCGGCTGACGATGTCCCTGCATCTGCAATCGAAGGCGAAGAAGGCGCAGAGGCTTGTCATCGACTACGCCATCCACTACGTGAAGAAATCGGGGGCGACTTCGGCCAAGGTTTTCAAGTGGAAGGAGTGCACCCTGGAGCCGGGAGCGGTGCTGACACTGGCGAAGACCCAGCGGTTTGTGGATTTTACCACGCGTGATCATCATCCCGGAAAGCACTTAGTGGATGTGATGGTGAATGGCGAGGTGATGGGGAGCGGGGAGTTTGTGCTGGTGAGGTGACCGTGGGCGAGAGGTCGTCTTGGATTTCAACACAGAGACATAAAGCCACGGAGGCACAGAGACTTAATAAAAAACTCAGTGGCTTTGTGTCTCCGTGTTGAAATCGAGTGCTCACTTCTTCCCGTGCTGCTGGTAAAATCCCTTGACCAGCGTGTGTCTCATCCGCTTCAGTGCGCGGCATGAAGGGCCAGCCCATCCGTCCGCAGCGTTCGTCTTTGGTGGCAGAGACGGTGAGGGTGTTGCGGCAGGGCATCCAGTCCGGGCTGTGGCGTGGACATCTCCCCGGAGAGCGCGTGCTGTGCACCCAGTGGCAGATCAGCCGGCCCACGCTGCGCGCGGCGATGGAGGTGCTGCAGAGGGAGAAGCTGGTGGAGGTGGCGCACGGTTGCCGCACGAAGGTGCTCACCAAGCCTCCGGCGAAGTCACCGGTTACGCTCACAGTCGGTCTGCTGAGTCCGGAGCCTCTGCATGCCATGCCGCCCTTTGTGATGCTGTGGGTGGATGAGCTGCGCGGGCAGCTTGCGAATGAGGGGCACCTCCTGCAAGTGGTGGTGGGGCGTGCGGGTTTTGGCAGGAAGAATCCGGCGCGGGCGTTGGAGTCGCTCATTGCAGGGACGCCTGCGGCTGCGTGGGTGCTGTACCAAGCCACGGAGGCGATGCAGCGATGGTTCTCAGAACATGATACACCCTGTGTGGTGGTGGGTTCATCCTTCCCCGGCACGGACTTGTCAGCAGTGGATCGTGACTATCGTGCAGCATGCCGTCATGCGGTGGGATTGTTTGCGGGCAGACGGCACAAGCGTATTGCGCTTTTGATCCGTAGAGAGCAGTTGGGTGGTGACATCGAAAGCGAGCGTGGATTCCTGGAAGGGCTTGAGTCCTTCGCCCAGCGTGGTGTGAGCGGCACCATCTGTCGGCACGATGGGACAAATGCCGGTCTGTGTGCAAAGCTGGATGACATGCTGGCCGAGAAGCCGCGACCCACGGCGCTGCTGGTGGCGCGTTCTGCGGCAGCACTCACGGTGCTCACGCATCTGTTGAGGCGCGGGGTGCGCATTCCACAGGACATGGCACTCGTTTGTCGTGACGATGATACGTACCTGGACAGTACCGAACCGCGCGTGGCCCGCTATGCGGTGAGTCCGGCGGCTTTCGCGAAGCGGGTGCACCGGATGGTGGTGGGACTGGTGCAGGACGGGGTGGTGCGCGAGGGGAATGTACGCGTGATGCCGACGTTTACGAGGCGGGAGTCGGTGTAGGGTGAAATGAATGCAGTGAGTGTCTCCTACGACTGAGCCCCTTTTCGTCCCTGACATGGCATAGGCCCAAGGAGTGGGAACGCCTCGTTCCCAGCGTGAATAGGTCTATGGAGAGGAGCTGCCGAGCACTCGTCCGGCACAATAGAAGAGCCTTGAAGTAGTCAACGTCTCTAAGGGACGTCACCTGCTGACGGGAACGAGGCGTTCCCGATCCTTGGGCCTCTGGCAACGCGCTGGGTAGCTCTGTTCCTCTCACTTTCCCACCACCCTCAACGGCACGCGCACGCACGAAGATCTCTGTGCATCATGCCAGATGGTATTGATCGCACTCTGCGTATCCTTCATCCAATCCAGCGTCTGTCGCCCCCCGGTCTGGTTGTTTGGCTCATACAAGGGCGCTCCCGTGCTGGCAATGGTCACGCGGATGCGGTGGCCTTTGTTGAAGATGATGCTCGTCCAGCCGACATGCATGTTGAGCTTCGCGATTTCATCCGAGCGAGGATCATTCCGCGTGGCGAGCGCCTCGGCATTCGTCGGCGTGAGGAGGCGTTGCTTGTCGAAGCCGTCGCGATATCTCGCGCGCATGGGGTAATCCATGAGCAGGATGCTGCGTCCGTCCGGATATACATCGCTCACGCGCACGATGAAGTCGGTATCGGCTGCCGTGGAGGAGATGTAGAGCTCCGCTTTCACTTCGCCGGTCCACTCCATGGGCACGGCAAGCGGTTCGGTGGTCCAGGTGCGCACTTCGGCTTGTTGCTCAAAGGAGCGTGCGTCCTTCGCGCCGGGGAAGGACGTGCCGGGAATGTTCATGGGCTTGCGTGGGTCACTCGCATAGCTGGTGCGTGAACCCTTTGCGCCTGTGCGTCGTGTGCTCAGCACACCATCGGCATTCAAGAAGAAGCGTGTGTCCTTCAGCTTCGGCGGCCAGTCAGCGGCTTCGCTCCACACATTGCCGGGAGCGCTGTCTTCACCCGTGGCGCCCATCACGTACCAGCGCACCTTCGGTTCTTTGTCGATGCCGTTGGCCTCGCCCTTGAGCCAGTGGTTGAACCACCGTGTCATGTGTTCCAGTTCGGGCCAGGTGGCGTTTTCGGGATAGATGAGTTCACCCACCTTGCTGCCCTTGTTCAGGCGGCCATGCAGCCAGGGACCAAGCAGGAGCCACTGGTTGTCGCGCGACTGGGGACCGCCGAGTTTTTGTCTTCCCTGAAAGCTCATAATGCTGCCCTGAATCATGAAGTCATACCAGCTCCCGATGGTGAAGCAGGGCACGTTCATCTTGGCGAAGTAGGGTTTGCAGTCCTCCGATTTCCAGTAGCCATCGTAGTCCGGGTGGCGGTCCCACGTCTTGAGCAGAGCCTCATGGTCGGCGTAGTTTCGTGCGACCTTGCCCATGGCCTTGTAGCGTTCCGGGCGAGTCGCGCCGCCGAGGCGGTAGCCTTCGTGGAAGAGGCTCAATCCCGTGTCCACCATGTACTGGGCCACGAGGTGGGGAGGCTGGGTGACGGCGAGGTAGTTCTGCACATAGCCACCCTGCGAGCTGCCAAAGGTGCCGACCTTTCCCGTGCACCAGGGTTGTGCTGCCAGCCACTCACACACATCCCAGCCATCGCGCTGCTGACCCCACTGCGTGGCACGATAGCCCACCCAGGTGCCTTCGCTCTCATGGGTGCCACGGTAGTTCACCATGGCCACCACGAAGCCCTTCGCCGCCAGCGTCGCTGCTGCTTTCCGTGTGCCCAGGCCAGTGATTTCCGCGTAGCGTTGCTCAAAGAGGGCGGGCAGCTTTTCCTGCGCGGGGGTCTCCGGGAAATAGAGGTACGCGGAGAGCTTCACGCCGTCCCGCATGGGGAGCATCACCTGTTCCTCGCGAACTCCCGGGACATCGAGCTTGGGGAGAGGCTTGGAAGCGGCGCTGGCAGGAGAGGGCAGAGCCAAGGCGGTGAACAGACTGTACCAAAATGCGAGGAGGCAGAGGCGGGGCATCCTCTCAGAACGGGTTCATCCGCAGGATTTTCCTTCAGATTGTCGCTGGGACTGGGCTTTTCATCCGACGGTCCCTGGTGAACGTAAAACCATTTGCACGCATGCAACTGCGCGCTAGACTCTCCGGCTCATGCATCCCGTTGCCGTCAGCATCCGGCTCATTCGAATTAGGTAGGGCTTCCGTCGCGCCAGACAGAAGTTTTGTGCGCTTGCATTGGAAGCCCCTTTCAGCTTTGCTGCCCCTCCGCGTGCCTCGTGGCACTGCCTTTCCCGCCTCCACAGGCGGCCTGTAAGCAAAGGCCCCACGACACCCCGGGACAGCTCACCGTCAACTGATTCCGCGGTTTCCGCCGCACCCCTTGAGCCAAACTTTTTTCATTGCATCACATGTCAAAGTCACCCGCAGTTTCCCTTTATGACACCACCCTCCGTGACGGCACGCAGGGCGAGGGCGTCAACTTCAGCGCGCACGACAAACTCCGCATCGCCCACGAACTGGACGCGTTCGGCATGCACTACATCGAGGGCGGCTGGCCGGGCTCCAATCCGAAGGACATGGAGTTCTTCGAGCTGGCAAAGACCCAGAAGTTCAAGAACGCGAAGATCGCCGCCTTCGGCAGCACCCGTCGCGCGAACCTTGCGGTGGAAGACGATCCGCAGGTGAAGATGCTCATCGATGCCGGCACGCCGGTCGTCACCTTCTACGGAAAGAGCTGGCTGCTGCACGTGACGGAAGTCCTGCGTACCACGCCCGAGGAGAACCGCGCCATGATCCGCGATACGGTGCGCTTCTGCAAGGAAGCCGGGCGCGAGGTCATCTATGACGCCGAGCATTTCTTCGATGGCTTCAAGGACGAGCCTGAGTACGCCCTCTCCACCCTGGCCGCCGCGCTGGAAGGTGGCGCGGATTTCCTGGTGCTTTGCGAGACGAACGGTGGCAGCCTCCCGCATGAGGTGGAAGAAATCACGAGGAAGGTGCAGGCCCGTTTCCCCGGGGCGAAAATCGGCATCCACTCACATGATGACGGTGGTCTCGGCGTGGCGAATGCGCTTGCCTCCATCCGCGCTGGTGCCGTGCAGGTGCAGGGCACGATGAATGGCTATGGTGAACGCACGGGAAACTGCAACCTCACCACCGTGGTGCCGAACCTCGCCCTGAAGATGGGCTATGAAGGCATCGTGCCGGATCTCACCAAGCTCACGGCGCTCTCGAAGTTCGTGGATGATGTGGCGAACCTGCCGCACTTCAATCGCGCGCCCTTCGTGGGCAGCACCGCCTTCTCGCACAAGGGCGGCACGCACGTGAATGCCGTGCAGAAGCTGGCGCGCAGCTATGAGCACATCCAGCCCACCGCCGTGGGCAATCGCCAGGTGGTGCTCGTGAGTGACATGTCCGGCCAGGACAACATCCTGCGCAAGGCCCAGGAGATGGGCTTTGACCTTAAGCGTGGTGAAGAGTCCCGCCGCATCCTGGACCAGATCAAACAGCGTGAGAATGACGGCTATGAGTACGAGGCCGCAGACGCCTCCTTTGAGCTGCTGCTGCGCCGCGAGCTTGGCCTCTACCAGCCCAGCTTCAAGCTGCTGGAGTATCACACCACACACCGCCAGCATGGCGAGCGTGGCCTGGACACTTGCGAAGCCACGGTGAAGATCGAGCTCAACAACGAGCGCATCTACACGGTGGAGGAAGGTGATGGTCCCGTGAATGCGCTGGACCAGGCCCTGCGCAAGGCCCTGGCCACCGCACATCCCGAGCTGGCCAAGGTGTCCCTGTGCGACTTCAAGGTGCGCATCCTGGACAGCAAGTCCGGTACCGCTGCCAAGACGCGTGTGCTCATCGAGAGTACCGATGGCGTGGACAGCTGGGGTACAGTGGGTGTGGATTTCAACATCATCGACGCGAGCTGGGAGGCTCTGCGGGAGAGCCTTGAGTTCTACCTCCTGCGGAAAAAACAGCCTCGTGGTGCGTAAGGTCAAGGAAGGCGAAGGTGTCAGAAAGGATGCCTTCGCCATCTTGACAATGGGAGGGCAGGAGCGAGGCTCCACCCTCCCCACGACTCGGGCGTTTCCTTTAGAGCAGCCTACATGGCTCCTTTGAACGGAAAGCCGCCAGTCGCCACCAACGCCCGCACGCGCCATGGTGATTGACCTTTCCTCCCGCATCCAGCAGCCACTCCAGCGCAATCTCTACAAACTCGCTGCTCCTCTCGTGGAGCGCGGTCTGGCGATTCGGAGCTTCAATGATTTGTACGAGCGCACGCGCCGCGCTTACGTCAACCATCCGGACTATCCCTCTTCCCGTGCCTGGTTCTCTTCAGGATTGAAGGAACTCGGTGCTCGCTACGAGGTCGACTGGCCTGCGAATTTCACCTTTCCCGCCGAGGGGCCGCTCATCGTGGTGTCGAACCATCCCTTCGGCATTCTGGACCCTGTGATCCTCGCGGACCTCGTGTCTGCGTACCGCCCGTACGTGCGGTTCATGACAAACTACCTCCTCGGTACGATGGAGGAGATGCGTCCGTGGATCATCGCTGTGGATCCCTTTGATGGGGAGAACAGCGCCCAGCGCAATCTTGCCCCCATGAAGGAGGCCCTGCGCTTCCTCCGGCAGGGCGGCACACTGGCCATCTTCCCCAGTGGGGAGGTCGCGCACTACAAGATGGGCCGCGGCATCGAGGAGAGCCCCTGGAGCTCTCATGTGGGCGCGCTCGTACGCCGTACGAAGGCGACGGTGCTGCCTGTGTATTTCGAAGGGCACAACAGTCCTCTGTTCCACGCTGCCGGCATGCTGCATCCGCTGATGCGCACGGGGTTGATTTTCCGTGAGCTCTTCCAGCGCTGCAAGGAGCCCGTGCAGGTGAAGGTGGGGCAGCCCATTCCCTTCTCCCGGCTGAAGAAGTTCGAGGACGACGAGAGCCTCACCCGCTATCTGCGTCTGCATACCTTCATCATGAGCCAGCGTGGGAAGCCCGAGGGGCGTCACAAGGAGGCAGAGGAGGTGGTGGAAGCACGGGACGTGAAGCCGGTGGTCGCTTCTTCCCAGGCAGAGAGCCAGCAGGAGGCGTTTGAGCGTGAAGTGGAAGCCTTGCGTGCCCAGGGCAGTCATCTCGCCAGCCAGGGAAACCTGAGTGTCTTTGTCGGATCCGCAGCGGAGATTCCCGTGCTGCTCCGGGAGATTGGCCGCCTGCGCGAGGTCACCTTCCGCGCCGTGGGCGAGGGGACGGGTGAAGAGATCGACCTGGATCGCTTTGATGATCACTACCTGCACGTCTTTCTGTGGGACGAAAAGGAACGTCGCGTGGCCGGAGCGTATCGACTGGGACGTGCGGACGTGATCATGCGCCGCTATGGAAGAAAAGGGCTCTACACCAGCACACTCTTCAAGTTCCAGAAACCCTTCCTGCAGCACCTGGATGATGCGCTGGAGATGGGGCGCAGCTTCATCGCGCCGAACTATCAGCGCAGCATTGCCGCGCTGCCGCTCCTTTGGAAGGGCGTGCTCACGTGGGTGACGCGCTACCCGCACTACAAGAAGCTCTACGGACCGGTGAGCATCAGTGGTGAATACCAGGGCCTCTCGCGGAAGCTCATGGTGGAGTTCCTGAGTGATAACAATTTGCATCCGGACCTCGCCACCCTGGTGAAGCCGCGGAAACCTTTCCGCTATGGAAAGAACCGCAAGCTGCTGCGCGAGTTCATCTCCGCGGAGCTCGGCAATGTGGATGACTTCTCCGCGCTCATCTCAAGTCTGGAGGAAGACGGCAAAGGCATTCCCACATTGTTGAAGCACTACCTGAGGCTCAATGGCACGCTGCTGAGCTTCAATGTGGACAAGGACTTCTCCTCCTGCCTGGACGGCCTCATCCTCGTGAATATCACGGAAACCGATCCCCGACTGCTCGGGAAGTATATGGGAGAGGAAGCCTGCGCCACGTATCTGAAGCATCACGGCATTGATGTGAAAGGTGGTGCCGGGGCTGAGGATGGTGCTGCGTCAGTGGCGGATCGGGCGTGATTCATTATCGAGGCGAGAGTGGTGTGCGAGCGCGGTCCGCCTTGTCGTCAGATGTCTCGTGACTGGATAGGCACTCGATGTGTTGAGTGATCGCGTCCCGTGCTACCTTGTCGCGGAGCACCGCTTTGGCAGGCACGTGGAAGCTCTGTATTGCCACGTTGCGCATCGAGCAAACTTTTTGGAGTGCTGGAGCTTGCTCTGCGTGAAGCCACTCACGACTTGGCACACGCCGAGGGGTGGCCACCTCAGGTCTGGCTTCACGGCAGCAAACTCCCTGCGGAAAGCTGGAGCAAGCTCCAGCACTCCAATTTTGCTGCGTCCTCGTGATCTATGGAGATGTCGAGGCTTCGCTTTCCGCACCTCAAATCACCTCGTCCACGCCGTCACCTTGGAATTGGAGAATTCCACCTTGGCTCGTTCATACGGCACGTAGTTCACCATCGGCTGGTACGAGTAGAAGGGATCGTAGCAATAGCCGTACCCACCGCGCGCTCCATACCACCCGCCATAGCCCCATCCTGGACCATACCACCCACCAGGCACGGCATCATAGGCGAGGTAGGACCACTGCTCCATGGCGCGCCCATTGCGCGAGCCGCGGAAGGCACGGTCCGGGCGTCCCCATGCAATGAAAACAGCCTGCTTGCTCATGCCTTCTTCAACCTCACCGCGCGAGACGAGGCTCTTGTGACGCTCGCTCAACTTGTTGTAGATGTCCGGATTGCGCTCAATGCGCTTCGCGATTGGCGACGCGCAACTGGCCAGCAACAAACAGGCAGCCGCAGCAAACAGAGCAGGCAGTGATTTCATGGCGGAAATAAACTTTGAAGTTTGGACGGCGGACGGTTTCCAGATGTTGAATCAAAGGTCCGGTGATGTCCCTGTATCCCTACTAGTAGCACACCTTCAACGAAATCGGCAATAGCTCCCGGTTGCTCACCCGGAGCTACCTTGGCCACCGAGCATCCGATTGCGTCCTGATTCGCTGGCGCGGCGGGTGCGGAAGAGTAGAGTGGTGCCCGGGCGTGTGTCTTATGCGCATCGAATCCAAAAACCCTAATCTGACTTTCTGGAGCGCCTACTGGTGGCTGGTGGCGTGCTTGTCGGGGATTTTCCTCGGGCTGCTTCCAGTCATATACTTCAGTACTGGGCGTCTGCCTCGGATCATCGTGGAAGTCGTGCTCCTGATGGAAGTTTTCATCTTTCCGATCGCTTACCTGGCGGCTGGTCTCCTGATGTGGGCGGACCCGAAACGGAAAACATACCTCTGGCAGGTCTCACCCACACATGTGGATGTTTACCTCAGAGAAAAGCTGATTGTTTCCATTCCTTGGAATGAAGTGGTGGAGGTAAAATTCAGATGGAACATGGTTGGACTGAAGTTGTTCCGCTTTTGGCCCGCGGTGTGTTGGGTGCACGGGATTTCGAAAGAGGAATTCGACAAGATCGAGGCCGTGCGCCGGGCGGCGAAATTGTCGCAGGGCGAAAGAGTGGCTGACGGGTAAGATTGGCCAGACCACTGGGCTTGCCGTTGGCGATTCCAGCGAAGGCACCGTGTTTTTGTCTGGCGTAAATCTGACGCCTCTCTAGGACTGAACCCTGAACTTTTTTGCTGCCATGCTACTCACCCATACCAATGCCAACGGAGAAGCCGCGATGGTGGACATCTCGGCCAAGCCAGTCTCGCGTCGTGAAGCGGTGGCCACCGGTCACATCAAGCTGCAGCCCGCGACCCTGGAATTGATCCGGGAGAATCAGATTCAGAAGGGGGATGTGCTGGCCGTGGCCCGCATCGCCGGCATCCAGGCGGCGAAGCTCACCCAGCATCTCATTCCGCTGTGCCACCAGATCCCGCTCAGCAAGGTGGGCGTGGACTTCGTGTTGAATCCCGAGGGCATCACCGCCACCGCCACGGCGAAGACCATCTGCCAGACCGGAGTCGAGATGGAGGCGCTCTCCGCAGTCACCGTATCCCTGCTGACCATCTATGACATGTGCAAGGGCGTGGACAAGGCAATGCGGCTTGACGGGGTGCATCTGGTGAGCAAGACGAAGGAGTTGGCCGAGAAAGGCTGACTCTGACGCACCTCCATGTCCACACCCGCTCCCGCTCCCACCGCCGCCGCCACGATCACGGTCGGCATCATCACCGTCTCGGACCGCGCCAGTGCCGGCGTGTATGAGGATCACGGCGGGCCCGCGTTGAGAAAGGCGAGCATGGAGCAAGGCTGGAGTGTGGAGGCAGAGGCACTCGTGCCGGATGATGTGGTTGCGATTCAGCAGGCGGTGCTTTCCTTTGCAGCCCAGGGTTGTGGACTCATTCTCACCACGGGTGGCACCGGCATTGCCGACCGCGATGTCACGCCGGAGGCCATCCGTGGCATCATGCGCGTGGAGATTCCCGGGTTTGGTGAGCTCATGCGGATGAAGTCGCTGGAGATCACGCCGAATGCCATCCTCAGCCGCTGCCTCGGCGCCATCGTGCGGCAGTCCCTCGTGCTCGCCCTGCCTGGCAAGCCGAGCGGTGCGGTGGAATGCCTCGGCTTTGTGCTCGGCGCCATTCCGCATACCGTGAAGGTGGCGCGCAAGGAGCCCACGAGCTGTTGAGTATTCAACGACGAAGAGAGGAGTGATGCCATGACGTCAGATGACATGCTCGACCTGCTCGCCTCCGTGGGCGAAGTCATCCCGCGCCGGATGTTCGGCGGCACGGGCTTCTACAAGAATGGCATCATGTTTGCCTTGGAAGCCTACGGCCGGCTCTTCCTCAAAACTGATGAGGAGAACCGGCAGATCTTCATTGATGCCGGCTGCGAGCCCTTCAAGTTTGTGGACAAGGACGGCAACGAGACCGTGATGAGCTATTGGGAGCCGCCGGAGAGTGCCCTCTCCAGTCCCATGAAGATGAAGCCCTGGGCACTGCTCGGGGTGGAGGCGTCATTGCGAAACGCGAAGCCGAAGTCAAAAAAGAAGAATGCACCGAAGGTGAAGGCGGAAGGAAAGGCAGCCGTGAAGGAAACGCCAAAACCGAAGACTAAAAAGAAGGCGGCAGCAAAGAAGGCGGCACGGAAGAAATGAGCCAGTCGGGAGAGAGGAGATAGAACTTCGGAATTTGTCATCATCACTGCCATGCCAGCCCACGCGGATCAGTTCAGCCTCACCACACGAGGGAAGGGGACCTATGAAATCACCTCGCAGGTGGAGCGCATCGTGCAGGCTTCTGGCATCAAGACGGGAACGGTCACGGTATTTGTGCAGCACACGAGCTGCAGCCTGGTGATCTATGAGAATGCCGATCCATCTGCGCGGACGGACCTGCATGAATTCTTCGAGCGCCTCGTGCCGGAGAATACTCCGTGGTTCGTGCACACCTGTGAAGGACCGGATGACATGCCCAGCCACATCCGCATGGTGCTTACGCGTACCAGCGAAGTGATTCCGGTGATGCGAGGTCGCATGACCTTGGGCACGTGGCAGGGCATCTATCTCTTCGAGCACCGCCGTGCGCCGCATACGCGTAGCGTCGTGGTGAGCGTGGTGGGGGAAAAATAGATTCGGATTCGGCCGAAGGGCGATGCAGGCTTGCGGCCCCGGTTGGAGCAATGGTTCCAGCCGGATTGTGATGGCAATGCCATTCGCCACTGATTCAGCTAAAGCTGAAGCTACTTTTTTCACTCACTCCGCATCCGGTGCCGTCCACTCTCTCTTGCGCTCCGCGCGCAGCATGGTCCTTCCGCCGTTGCGCTTGCGCATGGGGTCGAAGGCAAGGTCGCTCCCGTCCACTTTCATTTGATACACAATCTTGAGCAGTTCCCCCAGCCGGCCTTTGGGAAAGCCTTTCTGGTTGAACCAGGCGAGGTACTCCGCCGGAAGATCAAAGATGGGCACACCATGCGGGGGAAAATGCTGGGGACCGAATTTGCCAAAGGGCATGCGCATCCGCTCGATGGCGGCCATATCCTCCGCCATGCGGGCGGCAAGTTCATCAGAGTTCAAAGGAAGGCTCAGGTTGGAGTACAAATGAGTGTGGCACGAATCCCCGCCAGCGCACCCACCAAAGCATGCATCCTGCGCGAACTGTCAGCGTCCTCGTGCAGGATGCAATAACAACGGTGAGGAGAAACTGTTTCATTTCTCTGGACGAATCAGAATGTGGAAGGACCTTTGCCAGCTCATGAAGGTCTTTCGCGTGATTCTAAATTCCTTCGGTTCCACATTCGTCGAAGCCGATACTTATGAGCAGGGCACTTCAGTGCGATTTTATCGCGCAGGTCATGTCACCGCAGAGTATCTGGCGTCTGCGGTGAAGAGTGTGGAGGAAACCGGCATTGCTCCGCAGGGGCAGCTTTTCAGCACGTCTCCGTTGTTCAGGGAGAGTCGGGCCTAGTCACGGGTTCGTTTCCGGGCTGCAGGCGCGCCGGTGACCGTGGCGGGCGGACCTCAGCATGGTCTGTTTCAGATCCTCGGGGCCCCTCAACGATCTTCTCCAGGACGGCGAGTGCCTTTCTGCAGATGGACAGTTCATCTTCCGCGGCAGCCAGGCGGTGAAGGAAGTCTGCGTGCTGCTCCTGCCATTCACGGGTGCCTTTCCATGGTGATACCAAGTGCGCCTGCAGGAGGTGGCGGATGAAGTTCACCTTCCAGTGCGCATGCTCGAGGTTATCCAAGGCGTGGATGTGGGGGTGCATGACATCCGGAGCGGCAATCGCGGATCATCGCAGGTGCTCACTTCTGCGGTTGTGTAGAAGGCGAACTTTTCATGGGTAGAGCTCTGCCCACTCAGCGGGGAAAGCGGCCAGGCTTTCCTCAGCCAGGCGGTGGCGATTGACATGCTCGGCATGTTCCAGCTCCCAGTCGGGCGAGCCCCGGCCTCCCACGCCTTCATGCAAGGTGATCAGATGCGCGGTGAACTTCACCCGCCACCGGGCGTGCCCAAAGGCCTTCAGGTTTTCCGGCGTAGGCTCCATGGATCAGTCCCGAATGGCACCGGATTCGTGGCAGGATGCATGAATGGATGTTTGGAATTTGCACGAAAGTGTAATTATTAGGAACCTATTCAGAAGAGGCAGGTTGCACGATTGAGGGATGCAGCCAAGAGTTCTTTCAAGAGCCGTTCTAATAGGACTTTAGTCCTATATAGGAATCATTCCTAGACCGCTCCCTAAATGCGAGTCACCTTTCCCCCGCGATGAAGAAATCAAGCCCTCCTGCGTCCAATGGACGCAACCATACTTACAGACGAGCAGCAGACTGATGGCGGGCAGAGGGTTTTCACGCATACAACGCAGGGCGGTGGAAGCTGGGCGCATGGCCAGCGTCGCGCCCCCTGTCACGGTCCATACGGCTGGCGTGAACTCGTGCTCAAGGGAAGGCTACCGCAATCCTTGCGCTCAAGTGAGTCCGCAACCCGCGCCAATGAATGTCCGCACCGGGAGCAGGTCTCCCTCGATGCGCTGACAGTCTGCCAAGAACGAAATCCAATTCCAAGCACCGAGAAGGATGGCAAGATCACTTTCAGATTCCCTTTCCCAAGAAGCAACCACTTCGTCTACTTCAGCTTCACCGGCCATCGCCATGGCATCAGCATCGGCATGGGCGTTCTATCAGGAAGCCGTGCGACGGGTGACCAAGGCAATTTGCGCCGAGCCCTCATTACCGGTGGATGTGGCGGCGCTGTGCGCGATTGCCGAGATGACCCCTTTGCATCTGGAGCGCGCCTTCCACCTCTGCCACGGAGTGTCGATGGCCGAGTACGCCCGTCATGAGTGGGAGAGCAGGCGCACACGTGGCATGGCACGTCCGTGGCTGATTGCTGCCATCTAGCAGCCTAGCCTCTTTCCTCCCGGTGCTTGTCCTCGGCGGTGTGGAGCAACTCTGTGCGGGCCGCCACCAGGCGATCCACCAGGCGGGCCTCCTCCAGAGCCCAGGTCAGGGACCGGTCCTTCCGAGCCCGATGCTCGGAAAGCTGCAGTTCCACCATCGCAATCACTTGGGGGAGCAACGCGAGAGTTTCCGCTGATTCGGGATCCACGAAAGACACTGCCTCAAATAAAGCACCTCCGTGGCATCGCTACGACCCGCTTCTTGGTCTTTTCACTAAATAGTCACCTATGATGCAGCTTTTGCACAGTTGCGTTGGGCGAAGCGGCAGCACACGCAAGGTGGTTCTTCGCGCCAAATAAAAAACGTCCGCGGTGGCATGCTGCCATCCTGCGAAAGCGGCGGCGGCGATTTCCCTTCCAAAGGAGATCGCATGGAAGACAACATCAACATCACTGGCGATAGCAGGGCACAACGCCATTCGTCCATGGAGATGGAGATTGCCGTCCGGGCCTATGAGCTCTGGCAGATCGCCGGGGAACCCAGTGGGCGTGACCTGGATTTCTGGTTCATGGCGGAAGGCGAGCTCCAGGCGGAGAAGCAACCCGAGCCCGCATGGGAGGACGCAGCGCGGAAGCAGGCGATGCCTGAAGCTCTGGGCTGAGCAGGCTGCAGCTTCCGCACCCCGAACGGATGGTGTCCTACACCCTGACAGGGTGAATCATGCAGAATGCAATAACAAGTTGAAGGAAAAAAGTTTTGAATTGCGTGGACGAAGCAGAGACTCATGCAAAAGTCTGTGCGGCCCGCACATGAAGGTATTTCGAGTTGTTCTTCACTCTTTTGGTCCCACTTACATTGAAGCGGATTCTTGCATCCAGGACGCTTCCTCCGTCCGGTTTTATCGTGCCGGGCAATTGCTGGCTGAGTACCTTCCCTCCACAGTGAAGGCCGTGGAAGAGACAGAGCTTCCCGTCCAGGGTGACATGTTCAAGGGGACTCCGCCTGAGTCGGGGGCGAGACAGGAGGAAGACGATGGCGAGCGAGGGTGAGCGGCCGCGCGCTTGAGAAACGGCCGTTGGTGTGACTTGACCGCCTGCTTCTCCTCCTCACTTCATGCGATATACCCGATAGCTGAAAAGCTCCTCAGAGCCCGGCAACTCGGCTATGCGATCGAATTCTCCCGACTTCGTGACGCGCATGTAGAGGTCCTTTACCCGCTGCGGGATTTGCTGGTCGCTGCAGTGGTAGAGGTACAGGGGGAGGCCGGTGCGTTTGCTATCTGCAATGATGCCATCGAGATCCGCCACATTGTACAGAATCCGCACGCGTGGATCGTAGATGGCGCTCTGCCGGTCGCTTACGCCGAAGGTGCCTGTCATCGCGTTGGGAGCTTGCTCACGGATGAGGGCGATGGTCTGGCGCACCGGCTGGCGATCCACATTCCGCACCAGATCACGTGAATGCGCTGCGGCCGTGCCAAAGCGGAAGACGACCCACACCATGAGCACGGTGCTGGCCCAGCGCCACTGCACCAGACGTGCTGCCTCCTCCATGAGCAGCGGCAGGGCGAGCACGGCGGGGATGAGCAGGAAGATGAGGTACCACACCGTCATCGGTGTGCCGGGCCGTACGTTCATGAGGCACGTGAGGGCGCCCGCCAGCACCGGGGCCACAATCACGATGCGCGTGCCCGCACTCTGCACACAGGCCACGATCAACGCTGCTCCGCCAAGCAGCAGGAACATGAAGGGCGCGACTCCCGGTGAGAAGAAATACTCACCCTGCTCGTGCAGCCAGTCTGTGCCGCGATGCGCATCGGGAAAGAAGTTCTCGTACGGCCAGCCTGATACCATCACCGAGCCGAGATCGCGGTACCACTGCCACACATCCGTCACATAGCTGGGTTGCGGTTCCTTCAGGAAGATGAGGATTTGTGGGATGTTCGGCAGCATGAGCTGCAGCACGATGACCGCACCCAGCAGGTTCATGGCAATCAGCGTGCCAATCTTCTCCCACCCGCGGCGGCGCACCAGCTCGATGAGGGCGAGGAGATTCACCATGGCAGCCACCATGAGCGCTCCGGGGAAGCTCAGGAGATACAGCGCCTCACCCACGGCGAAAAGCAGCCACCAGCGTAGCTGGCCCGTGCGCAGCGCGACGAGAAGACCGTACAAACTCAGGCAGAGGAAGCACATCATCATCGCATAGCCGCGCGCCTCCGCCGCATAGCGGATGTGCCACGGGTGCAGCGCCAGCAACCAGGCGCCCACGAGCCCGGCCAGCGGTGAGCCGAGTTCCTTCCCCAACAGGAAGATCATCAGGAGTGTGAGGATGGAGGCGACGTAGGAAGGAAGACGTGTGACATATTCGGTGAAGGCCTCACGCGGGGCACCGGTGATGGCGCGCCACGCGTCGAGGCTCCAGCGCATGGAGAGTGAGTTCGCCACATGATTGTTTCCGTTGCGGCTTTCGAAGAGGGTATCCACCCACGTGACGGGCTCGAACTTCCACACACCATCCTTCTGCTGTTCCCAGGCGCCGTGGGAGAACCGACGCACGGCGTACTCTTCATCATTCCACAGGCTGTGATGCAGGCGCGGCCAGCGCTCCCATGCACCGAGCACCAGCGCGACGCCGAGCAGGATGAACGTGAGAAGGCGGAGCTTCCCCCTGGCGAAGTCCGGTGGCGCTTGACTTGAGGACGAGGACGGTGGTTGGGCGGGTGTCTCTGACTCTGTCTTTGCAAGGGAAAGTGAGCGCGAGGCTGAAGCCGCCGAAGATGGATGGGGCATCCACTTTCCTGCGGTGCCGAGGAGGAGCGCCAGCACCCCGGCATTCACCACCGCAGCCCACCAGGTACCGATGATGGCGTACTCCTGGGGCTTCAGTTTCTCCTGCTTCGCGATACGGCGTTGCACACTACGGCCCCAGGGCTTCTCTCCTTCCGCAGCGTAGATCACGCAGCCGAGCAGCAAGGCAAGCATCACTCCAAGAAGCACCAGCCCCGATGTGCCAAAGCGACCACGCTGGCGCTGCCAGAGGCTTGCACGAGCGGGCGGAGGGGCGGAGTCGGTCATGGACATGTGTGGCAGGAGGAAGGCGGGCGCGGAGATGGTCGTTTGACGCTTTGGCGGATGTCCCTATCATGCGTTTTCCATGTCAGACGCAACCACATTCTCGGTGGGCTGCGTAGGCATTCTCAAAAACCAGGCAAACCCTCTTCACCCCCTACTTTCCCTTTCCCATGTCCAATTCCTTCCACTGGGCCTCGCAGTTTGGCGAACTTTTCGTGAGCTGCTGTGATGAGTATGAAGATGACAACAAGGACTTCGCGGCATGGTTCGATGAGGAAGACCTTGCCTACCTGAGCTCCATCGGGGCAAAGCCGCGGGAGATTTTCGACTACGTGGAGGATTGCTGCACGGCGGAAGGTGATGAGCCCACGCCTGAGACCGCCCTGCTGGTGGCAGCGGTGCGCCGGGATTATTTCCTCGTGGAGCAGAAGGGGGTGCACAGCACGAAGATCGTGCCCATGAGCGCGCTGCCTCCCAAGCCTGAGGAGATGGACGGCATCCCCTGGCTGCCCCGCATCATCGCGAAGGCCGAGGCCAAGCTGCGCGGTGAAATGGACAATGATACCATGTTCGGCTGCGGCGGCGATCGTGCCTTCCTTGAGAAGCACAAGATTCACCCGGCCGATTTCCTGCGTGTGGTGTGGGCCGCGCGTGGAGATAAAGAGCGCGTCCTCCGCTTCGTGAAGACAGGAAAGTGGGAATAGGCAGCGAGTCAGCGTCGTCCAACGGAAGCACCGCAGCAAGGTCTGCCTACGCTGCGGTGGAGGAAATGCATCGCGAGGGACGCAAGTCCATGCGGGGATGCGGGCTCATCGCACTGCTGTGGTTCGCAGGAGCGCTCGTGCTCACGATGTCGGGCGACAAGGTGAATGCGAAGGAGGGACCATGGGTCATCATCATTCCCGCGATCATGATCTACCTGTCGCTGGGTGGTCCCTTCATCGCGATGATCTATGGGTACAAAGTCATCCACTATCTGAACTGGCGGCGCGACAAGGGAATGGGGAGTCTGGTATGGCGGCTCTTCGTCAGCTTCTGGATGTTGATCGGAGGCATGGGGATCCTGATATTGGCAGCGGACAATGCCTACCACGCCGCCTCCAAGATGGTGGAAACGCAGGGGGCGAAACAAATGGTGGCAGGCGTGATCATTCTGCTGACCTGCGTGGGTGTGAGGTTTCTCGGGTTGGGAATCATGCGCGTGGCTCTGTCCACGAAAGCCGTGACTTCCGAGGACAAGGACCTCGCCGCAGCGGAGTCCTTGGAGCGCGCCTGGGAGCAGCTTGACTTCGCCTCCCTGGAGCAGCAGCTCGGTTGTACCCTGCCCGTCGCTTACAAGGCCATGATGCAGCCCGGCAGCGAGTGGCGGGAAAAATCATGGACACTCCGCCCCCATCGCGTGGCCTGGTTCCACGTGATCGATCTCGTCCCACCGGATCGGAGTGCCCTGCGCAAAAGTCCAGCCACCGGCGAGGTCATGCTCTGCTTCGCCAACGCCGACAGTGGCGAGTACTGGCTGCGCCCGGGTGGCGAGGATCCTCCCGTCTACACACACTATACCGATCACTCCGGCGAGGTCGTTGAGGAGATTGCGCCGCAGCTCTCCGTGTTTCTTGGCTGGAAAAAAGCGGAGTACGAGTAGAGAAGAAGCACCTCAAGCATGGAGAGCTTGAGGTGCAGCAATTCATCGAGTTGCCGCGAGGAAGTTCAATGCTTCTCGCTGGTCGATGAAGGGGACCGCATCCCCACCAGCCATACCCATGCGGCGAGCACGAAGTGAAACCAGATGGGGATGGTGCCGCCGAACCAGCGCTCCTCCGGCATGGTGACCATGCGGTACGCATAGCGAACCACCATGGAGCCCGCGTAGAGCGCGGCAAAGAGCTTCAGCCAGCCGCGCGCGGTGGTGCTCACCACATGGAACCGCCCACTGCGCCGTGCGGTGTCCACGTTCACCACGGTCATGAACATGAGCAGCAATAACTGCGACAGCAGCAACCAAGGATAGGGGAGCAGTCCCGAGTACCATTCCTTCCACTCGGGAAGCAGTGGTGTGTGGTACACGCCCACCAGGATCTGACCCATCACGCGCGCGAGGAAGAGCGCGGTGCAAAGCCAGAGAAGGGTGATGCGGAGGGTGTGGGGCACGGGAGGGGAGTCAGTAGTCAGTAAGCAGTAAGCAGTAAGCAGTAAGCAGTAAGCAGTAAGCAGTAAGCAGTAAGCAGTAAGCAGTAAGCAGTAAGCAGTAAGCAGTAAGCAGTAAGCAGTAAGCAGTAAGCAGTAAGCAGTAAGCAGTAAGCAGCAAGCAGCAAGCAGTAAGCAGCAAGCAGCAAGCAGTAAGCAGTAAGCAGTAAGTGTGGGTCAGTTTCTGAACACTGGTTACTGAATACTGATCTACTGGTTACTCTTTATTGAACTCCCCCTTCCAATAACGATACCACTCACTCTGGAACCGTTCCTCTGGGTCATAGTGCTTCTTCAGCTTCAGGAACTGCGGAAACTGGGGATAGCCCTTCAGCATTTGCTCCTTCGTGGCCCAGCGGTGGTAGGTGAGGAAGAAGTTGCCTCCGCGGGCTTGGGCACGGTCGATGAGGCGGCGGAATTCGCCTTTGGCTTTCTCCACGCCTTCGGGGGTGTGCGTCACGCGCAGGTTGAAGACGATGCAGGCGTAGTCATCCTTGGCCCAGGGGAGGAAGCTTTCGCCATCGCGCTTGATGAAGCGCACGGTGCCGTAGATGACGTTGGTGTTGTGTTTGCGGAAGTCCTCGGCGTTGGCAGCCATGAAGTCCTCCAGCAGCGGACGTTGTACGTACACTTCTAGAATCATGAGGGAGCCTGCAGGCACATCCTTCGTAGCGGCCTGCATGCGCTCTTCATAGTCCACGTCGTAGTGATTGAATTGCGCGCGGTCCAGATAGTAGTGCTGGCCGGAGGTCTTCTTGTAGTAGGTGGTGTAGTCGTTCCATGCTGCCGCCTTGTCCGTGTGCGCCTTCACGATGAGGTTGCGCCAGCGTTCCGGGTTGAGTGAAAGCTGGGACACGGGCATGGCCGTGTCTGGTGCGGAGGGCTTGTAGCAGGAGAAGACGCCCTCCATCAGGAAGTTGTCGGACTTCTCATCCGGGCAGAACTGGAAGTCGCCCAGCACAAAGCCATCGCGAATGCGCTCTTCGATGCGTTGCGTGACTCCCGTGATGGGCATCACCTCCACCACGCGCTCCAGCTTCAGACGCGGGCGCAGGCGAATCTCAACCTCTGTGATCACGCCGAAAAGCCCGTACCCTCCCACCACCAGGCCGAACAGTTCCGGCTCCTGGGTGCGGCTGATCTTGCGCACCTTTGCTTCTGCATCCACGAGGGTGATGGATTCGATGTCCTGGATGAAGGGGCGCCAGAGCAGGCCACGACCATGGATATTCGTGGAGACGGCGCCACCAAGGGTGAGTTCATCCGCACCGGTCTGCTTCTGGGTGATGCTGAGGATGGGGTCTTTGCCGACTTGTGCCTTCTCCAGGGCATCCACGAGCGCGGGCCAGGTGATGCCGGCCTCCGCACGGGCGAGGCCGCGCTCCGCGTCGAGCGAGATGAATTTGCTCAGCCCTCGCATGTCCAGATGGAGCGAGTCCTTCGCCCATTGCTGCCCACCCATGGAGTGTCGCGCGCCGGAGATGCTGATGTTCTTCTTCTCCTCCTTAGCCCGCTTCACGGCGGCAATGACCTCGTCCGCAGTTGTGGGCTTCAGCACCTCCGCCACTGGGGTGGCGTTCAGACGCGAGTGTACGTCATTGAGGAGGAGTGGGGACGCCGGATCGGTGGAGAGCTGTTGGGACAGGAGTGGAGGACACACCTCCACAAATGTGAAGAAGGTCAACGCGAGCGCGGGAGTGCACCACCTTGGAGAAATCATGCGGCTTATGAAAGCGTGTCCCGCCCGGCTGGCAAGGGGCGTGTGGGAGGCCGGGAAAATCGCAAAGCAGCAGAGAAGCCAAGGGAACAAGGTCCCCTGGCCGGACAGCGGTGGCAGGTTTTCTTATCCGCCTTGGAAAAGAATTTTCACCCAAATGTCGAAACGTCTCCGCCTGACTCGTCATCGGGGTGAAAAGCGGGATTCCCACCTGCGGTCAAACATCGCAAAATCCCCCTGCCAAACTCAATTCAGCCACCCATCCCATGAAATACGCACTACTCGTTCATCATCCCAAGGAGTACTTCGAAAAACGCAATGACGCCGAAGCCATCGCAGCTGGCAGGGCCTATGGCGAGGCATTGCAAGCGGCAGGTGTTCTCGTTGGTGGGGCTGGCTTGGAGGGGCCGCTGACGGCTACCACGGTGTCTGTCCGCGACGGGAAGCGGCAGGTGCATGACGGCCCCTATGCGGAGACCAAGGAGTACCTCGCCGGGATTGGTATCATTGATGTGCCGGACCTGGATGTCGCTTTGGAGTGGGCGGCCCGTCATCCTGCGGCGGCTGTTACCTCCATCGAGGTGCGTCCCCTTCTGGGTGGGCACTTCTCCACGAGTGCAAAGAAGGACTCCTGATGAGTGAGTCCGCGGCACATGCGGCCATCGAGAGTGTGGTGCGAGGTTCATACGGGCGGCTTGTCGCCTACCTCGCGGCACGCTCGGGGGATGTCGCAGGAGCGCAGGATGCGCTCAGTGAGGCCTTCGTCTCCGCACTCCAGCACTGGCCCAGCGATGGCGTGCCGGAGAAGCCGGAGGCATGGCTGCTGCACGTTGCGCGCAATCGCACTATCGACACCGCGCGTCGTCGACAGGTGAAGCAAGCCTTCGAGGAGACCTTGCGGCTCGCGGCTGAGGAAGCACAACGAGCGGAGGTTTCGCGAGAAGAGTTCCCGGACGAGCGGCTGAAGCTGCTCTTCGTGTGTGCACACCCGGCCATTGATGTGGCAGCGCGCACACCGCTCATGCTGCAGACCGTGCTGGGCGTGGATGCGGCGCGCATCGCCTCTGCCTTCCTTGTATCACCCACTGCCATGGGACAGCGTCTCGTACGTGCGAAGAACAAAATCCGCGCCGCCGGCATCCCCTTCACCGTGCCGGAGCCGCCCGAGTGGGATGAGCGTGTGTCCTTCGTGCTGGATGCGATCTACTCCGCCTACACCACGGGATGGGACAGCCTGAATGAAAGTGGAACCACACACCAGGCACTCACGGAGGAGGCCATCGCCATGGGACGCATGCTGGTACAGCTCATGCCCACGGAGCCTGAGGCTCGTGGCCTGCTCGCGCTGATGCTGCACTGTGAAGCGCGGCGTGAGGCACGCTTCACCAATGAGGGTGTCTTCGTGCCGCTGGATGAGCAGGACGCCAGGCGATGGTCACGCGCGATGATGGAGGAAGCTGAGCAACACCTGAGATATGCCTCCACCTGCAAGCGCGTGGGACGTTATCAACTGGAGGCCGCCATCCAGTCCATCCATGCGGACCGCGCGGTGAGTGGCCTCATTGATTGGAAAGAGATCCTGCTGCTCTATGAGGGTCTCGTGAAAATCGCGCCGACCATCGGCTCTCAGGTGGGGCGTGCTGTGGCCATGGCGCAAGCGGGCGATGCTGCGTCGGGATTCGCCGCGCTGGAGGCCGTGCCCCGCGAGCGCGTGGCCGACTACCAGCCTTACTGGGCTGCACGCGGGCACCTTCTGCACCTGCTGGGTCGAACCGGAGAAGCTCGCAAAGCCTTCACGCGCGCGGCGAGCCTCACCGATGACCCCGCCCTGCGCGCCCACCTCTTCAATCGATCCGAACATCTTCCCTCCACATGAACAAGGTCCTCCATCTGCTCTCCAGTGTGAATACCCACAGCTCCACCAGTCGGGAAATCGGTGGACTTCTGGTGGAAAAGCTCAAACTCGCGCAGCCCGCGGCCTCCTTCATCCAGCGTGATCTTACGGTGCATGCACCGCCGCACATCAGCCCGGAATTCTTGTTTT